>NZ_JBVIHM010000016.1:18947-56884 GCF_055570295.1 Streptomyces sp. NPDC031265 | reverse complement strand
GTCGCTAGACCCCTCCCCCCCGCCCCCCGCATGCTCGTCCCGCCCCACCCCCCCCCCCCCCCCCCCCCCCCCCCCCCCCCCCCCCCCCCCCCCCCCCCGCGGCCGGGACCGCTACTTCGCGCGGTCGAAGTCGATCTGGCTGTACGCGCGAAGCTTGGACAGCCGGTGCGTGGAGTCGATCTGCCGGATCGTGCCCGACTTCGACCGCATGACCAGCGACTGGGTGGTGGCGGTCTCGCCGCGGTAGCGGACGCCGCGCAGGAGTTCGCCGTCGGTGATGCCGGTGGCGACGAAGAAGACGTTGTCGCCGGAGACGAGGTCGCCGGTGGACAGCACCCGGTCCAGGTCGTGGCCCGCGTCCAGCGCGCGCCGGCGCTCGGCGTCGTCCTTGGGCCAGAGCTTGCCCTGGATGGTGCCGCCGAGGCACTTGATGGCGCAGGCGGAGATGATGCCTTCGGGCGTGCCGCCGATGCCCATCAGCAGATCCACACCGGTGCCTTCACGTACGGCCATGATGGATCCGGCCACATCGCCGTCGGAGATGAACTTGATGCGGGCGCCGGTCTCCCGGATCTCCTTGACGATGCCTTCGTGACGCGGCCGGTCGAGGATGACGACCGTGACGTCCTCGGGCGAGGAGTTCTTGGCCTTCGCGACACGCCGGATGTTCACCGACACGGGTGCGTTGATGTCGACGAAGTCGGCGGCCTCGGGCCCGGTGACGAGCTTGTCCATGTAGAACACGGCGGACGGGTCGAACATCGTCCCGCGGTCGGCCGCGGCGAGGACCGCGATGGCGTTGGGCATGCCCTTGGCGTTCAGGGTGGTGCCGTCGATGGGGTCGACGGCGATGTCGACCTCGGGGCCGGTGCCGTCACCGATGCGCTCACCGTTGTAGAGCATGGGAGCTTCGTCCTTCTCCCCCTCTCCGATGACGACGACGCCGTTCATGGAGACGGTGGAGACGAGGGTGCGCATGGCGTTGACCGCGGCGCCGTCCGCGCCGATCTTGTCACCGCGTCCGACCCAGCGGCCCGCTGCCATGGCGGCGGCCTCGGTGACCCGGACCAGTTCCAGGGCGAGGTTGCGATCGGGAGCCTCGGGCGAGACCTCGAGTTGGGGCGGCAGGTTGTGCTCGGTCATCGGAGCGCACCTTTCTGTACGGCGACGGCCGGGAAAAGAGGGTGCTTGGACTCTATCGTTACGTCGACAAAATGAGCAGAGGGGGCCACGTATGAGCACCGACATGACCTGAGACCATGGGTGCGTGGCAGGAACACGTGGCAAGCAGAGTGTGCGGAACATGCTGCAGTCGTTGGCGGTGATCGGCATCGCCGTGGCTGTGATGTACATGTTCATCCCGCACGACGGCAAGAAGGACCCGGTCAAGGCGGTCGACTACCGCGTCGAGCTCCTGACGGTCCGGCGCGCCGCGCCGTACCCGGTGGCGGCGCCGGTCGGGCTCCCGGACCAGGACAAGTGGAAGGCGACCTCGGTCACGTACGACGGCCAGGCCGACAACGCCTGGCACCTGGGCTTCCTGGACCCGGCGAAGGAGTACGTGGCGATCGAGCAGTCCTCGGCGCCCGACCGGGACAAGTTCGTGCGGTCCGTCGCCAAGCAGGCGGCGAAGACCGACCGCACCCAGCGGATCGCGGGCGCGACCTGGCGCCGCTGGGAGGGCCCCAAGTACGACGCGCTCGTCCGCGAGGACAAGGGCTCCACGACCGTGGTCACGGGAACGGCGGGCTTCGCCCAGCTGGAGCGGATGGCGGCGGCGCTGGAGCTGAAGAAGACGTGACGACCGTCTGACGGCCCTCTGATGTCGTACGGCAAAGGGCCGCCGCACCCCCCCGGGGTGCGGCGGCCCTTCCGCGTTCTGGGCCGGGGCCGGCTCAGACGGTGGTGACGACCTCGTCGTACGACAGGCGCGGGCTGCGCGGGTACGACGCGTCCTCGCCCGGCTTGCCGATGTTGACGACCATCAGCGGGGTGTGGTCGCCGTCCAGGAACTCCTTCTGGAGCCCGGCGCCGTCGAAGCCGGTCATCGGGCCGGCGGCGAGCCCGGCGGCGCGGACGCCGACGATGAAGTAGGCGGCCTGGAGCGCGGCGTTCAGACCGGCGGCGTTCTCGCGGACCGGACGCTCGCTGAAGAACGCGTCCTTGACCTGCGGCCAGGCCGGGAACAGCGTCGGCAGCTCCTCGTGGAACTCGTTGTCGGCGGCGAGGATGGCGACCAGCGGGGCGGTGGCGGTCTTCGCCCGGTTGCCCTCGGCCATGTGCCCCAGCAGCCGCTCACGCGCCTCGGCCGAACGCACCAGCACGATCCGCAGCGGCGTCTGGTTGAAGGCGGTCGGCCCGAACTTGACCAGGTCGTAGATCGCCTGCACCTGCTCCTCGGTCACCGGCTCGTCGGTGAACGTGTTGGCAGTACGGGCCTCACGGAAGAGGAGGTCCTGGGCGGCGGAGTCAAGGGCGAGAGACATTACGTACCTTCCGGACTTACGGGGATTCCGCTTGCGGGGGAATCAAGCGGTGACCACACTGTACGACGGAGTTAGGTTAAGTTTCAACTAAACGGGCGGCTGGGTGACTGGCCTCACAGGATGGGCGATTTCCAGCCACGGGGTGAGCGCGGGCGAAGCCCCCGGCGGGCGGACCGGTGGGAAGCCGCCGCGCCCTTTCCAGAAAGCCCTGGGCGGGCGGCCGGGTTCGTCGCCTGCGGCCCGGTGGGGGCTGATCGCTCCCCCGAGTTCTCGGCTCCGCTCGAACAGGGGCCCCATCGCGGCGGAGCCGCACGATGTCACAGCCCCGCGCCCCTTCAATGCCACTGCGCGGCATCCCCTGGGCGCCCCGAAGGGGCGATTCAGGGGCGTGGGGAACTGCGCGACCGGCCAAGGACAGCCCGCAGACGAACGGGCCCCGCAGCGGGGTGCAGGGCCGGCCGGGGTCCGGGGCGGAGCCCCGAGGCGGTGCAGGGGCGCAGCCCCGCCGGGGGGCCGAGGGCGAGGCCCTTGGAAACCCACCCACCATCCCAGAGGGGTCCGGGGCGGAGCCCCGAGGGGGTGCAGGGGCCGCAGCCCCGCTGGGGGGCCGGAGGGCGAAGTCCTCGGGAACCCACCCAGTCTCCCCCCTTCCAGGGGGTCCGGGGCGGAGCCCCGAAAGGGGTGCAGGGGGCGGAGCCCCCGCTGGGGGTCTGGGGGCGAAGCCCCCAGGAGAACCCCTCACCTCTCAACCCACCCCCGGAGGGTTCAGGGGAAGGGGCGGGGAGGGGCAAACGTCACCCCTCGTCCTCCAGCGCCGCATCCAACCGCGCCCGAGCCCCCTCCAGCCACCGCCGGCACACCTTCGCCAGCGCCTCCCCCCGTTCCCACAGCGCCAGCGACTCCTCCAGGGTCGTGCCCCCGGCCTCCAGCCGCCGTACGACGTCGATCAACTCGTCCCGAGCCTGCTCGTACCCGAGCGACTCGGACGACGCCGATGCACCGGAGCCCGACGCGTCCGAGCCCGACGCGGACGCGCCCGCATCCGACGCCGCACCCTCGTCGCCCCCACCCGTCCCAACCTTCGCTGCCATACCCGTCACCCTACGCATCCGTCCCGACGACAACCGTGAACTCCCCCTCGGCCACCCTGGCCCGCAACTCCTCGCCCCCGGCGACCTCCCCCGGCGCCCGCACCACCGCCCCGTCCGCCCGCTGGAGCACCGCGTACCCCCGTTCCAGCGTCGCCGCGGGCGACAGCGCGACCACGCGCGCGCGGGTGTGCGCCAGCTCGGAGTCGGCCCGGTCGAGGAGGTGGCCGAGGACCCGGCGCGAGCGGTCCACCAGCGCGTCCACCTCGTCCGCCCGGTCGTCCACCATCCGGTGCGGCCGCTCCATCCAGGGGCGGCCGAGCATCCCTGCCAGCCCCCGCTCCTCCCGGTCGACGAGGCCGACGACATGGCGTCGCGCCCGGTCCCGCAGCATCCTGACCCGGTCCAGCTCCTCCCCGACGTCGGGGACGACCTTCTTCGCCGCGTCCGTCGGTGTCGACGCCCGCAGATCCGCGACCAGGTCGAGCAGCGGCGAGTCCGGCTCATGCCCGATCGCCGAGACGACCGGCGTACGGCACCCGGCCACCGTCCGCACCAGCTGCTCGTCGGAGAACGGCAGCAGATCCTCCACGCTCCCCCCGCCCCGCGCCACGATGATCACGTCGACCTCCGCAAGGCCGTCCAGCTCCTTCACCGCCTGGACGACCTGCGGCACCGCGTGCACCCCCTGCACCGCCACGTTGCGCACCTCGAACCGCACCGCGGGCCAGCGCCGCCGCGCGTTCTCCAGTACGTCCCGCTCGGCCGCCGAGGCGCGGCCGACGACCAGCCCGACGAGCTGCGGCAGGAACGGCAGCGGCCGCTTGCGGTCGAGCGCGAACAGCCCCTCCGCCGCGAGCGACTTCTTCAACTGCTCAAGCCGGGCGAGCAGTTCACCGATGCCCACGGGCCGTATCTCCGCGGCCCGCAGCGACAGCTGGCCGCGCGGCGCGTACCACTCCGGCTTCGCGTGCACCACGACCCGGGCGCCCTCGGCGACGACGTCCGCCACCGCGTCGAACACCTGCCGGTAGCAGGTGACCGACACCGAGATGTCGTGCGACGGGTCACGCAGCGTCAGGAACACCACCCCCGCGCCCGGCCGCCGCGAGAGCTGGGTGATCTGCCCCTCGACCCACACCGCCCCCAGCCGGTCGATCCAGCCGCCGATGAGCCGCGACACCTCACCGACCGGCAGCGGCGCCTGAGCACTCGTATTCAGACCCATGTACGCAGGCTAACGGCCCCCACTGACACCGGCCCCGAACGCGCCGCCGCCGCGGCCTGTGACGGACGGCCGGACGACAAGGCCGGGCAGCACCCCGCCCACGGGGCGCCACAGCCGCGCCCGGCTACCCCACCCGCCCGAACCTCTCCGCCCCCTGCACCATCAGCACCCCCACCCCCAGCACCAGCCAGACGAGCCCGACCACCTGCGCCGTGCGGGTGGCCTCCCACATCACCGCCACGATCACCGCCGCGCCGAGCAGCGGAAGCACCACATGCGTCAGCCAGTTGGGCTCGCCCTCGCGGCGCTGTACCGCGTACCAGCCGATCACCGACGCGTGCAGCAGCAGGAACGCCGTCAGCGCGCCCATGTCGACCACCGAGACCAGGTGGTCCATGCCGTCGTCGCGCCGGGCCGCCCAGACCGCCGCCACCAGCGTCACCACGGCCGCCACCAGCAGCGCCGCGCGTGGTGCGCCCGAGTCCGTGCGCGACAGGACCTTCGGCAGCCGCCGCTCGCGCGCCATCGCGAAGACAAGGCGTCCCGCCGCTGCCTGTCCGGCCAGCGCCGCGAACGCAGCCCCGATCGCCTTGCTCGCCGCCACCAGATCGTGCAGCCAGGTGCCCACAGAGGCCTCGACCATGTCGTAGAAGGCCGAGCCCTGCTTGACCGGCTCGGCCGCGAGCGCGGCCGACGAGGTCGGCGCGAGCAGCGCCGCCAGATACGTCTGCGCCACGAACAGCACGCCCGCCAGCGCCAGACAGAAGAGCACCGCGCGCGCGACCTGCTCCGAGCCCCCCGTCACCTCCTCCGCGAAGGAGGCGATCGCGTCGAAGCCCAGATAAGAGAGCACCGCCACCGACACCGCACTGAGCACCGCCGCGAGCGAGAACCCGGCGTCCCCGGCGAGCGGCGACAGCCAGTCGCGCTGCGCCCCGTCCCGTACGAGCACGACGACCGCCGCGACCACGAACACCAGCAGGACGACGATCTCCATGGCGAGCACCGCGAACCCGACCCGCGCCGCCGCCCGTACGCCCCAGAGGTTGAGCGCGGTGGTGACCACCACGGCCAGCGCGGTCCACACCCACCGGGACACCTCCGGGACCAGCGAGTGCATCGCGATCCCGGAGAAGAGGTACGCGACGGCCGGGATCAGCAGATAGTCGAGCATCGCCATCCAGCCCGCGATGAACCCGGCCCCCTCGCCGAGCCCTGCGCGCGCGTAGGCGAAGACCGAGCCCGCCTGCGGGGCGACGCGCACCATCTGGGCGTAGCTGAATGCGGTGAACGCCATGGCGACGGTCGACACGACGTAGACCAGGGCCACGGCGCCGCGCGACTTCGCGTCGAGCGTGCCGAAGATGCCGACGGGCGCCATCGGGGCGATGAACAGCAGCCCGTACACGACAAGGTCACGGAACCCGAGGCTGCGCCGCAGCCCGCCGTCCCGAGGCACCCGCCGCCCGCTCTCCGCGCTCGCCCCGCTCTCTTCGCGCCGCGCACTCATGCGGCCAGTCTCGTCGGCCGGACGATCTTTGGCCCGCCGGGCAGCGCAGGGGTGTCGGACCCCGGCCGTACCATGGAGCGCATGACTGCAACGCCTGCCCGCCGTGTCCTGCTCGCAGCACCCCGTGGCTACTGCGCGGGTGTGGACCGCGCCGTGATCGCCGTCGAGAAGGCCCTGGAGCAGTACGGGTCACCGATCTACGTCCGGCACGAGATCGTCCACAACAAGTACGTCGTGCAGACCCTGGAGAAGAAGGGCGCGATCTTCGTCGACGAGACGGCGGAGGTCCCCGAGGGCTCGATCGTCATGTTCTCGGCGCACGGCGTGGCGCCGACGGTGCACGAGGAGGCGGCCGAGCGGAAGCTCGCCACCATCGACGCGACCTGCCCCCTGGTCACCAAGGTGCACAAGGAGGCCGTCCGGTTCGCAGGCGAGGACTACGACATCCTCCTGATCGGCCACGAGGGCCACGAAGAGGTCATCGGCACCTCCGGCGAGGCCCCCGACCACATCACGCTGGTCGACGGCCCCGAGGACGTGGCGAACGTCGAGGTCCGCGACGACTCGAAGGTCGTCTGGCTCTCCCAGACGACGCTCTCGGTCGACGAGACCATGGAGACGGTGGACGCGCTCAAGCAGAAGTTCCCGCTGCTGGTCTCCCCGCCGAGCGACGACATCTGTTACGCGACGCAGAACCGCCAGATCGCGGTGAAGCGGATGGGCGCGGACGCGGACCTGGTCATCGTCGTCGGATCCAAGAACTCCTCGAACTCGGTCCGCCTGGTCGAGGTCGCCCTCGGTGCGGGCGCGCGCGACGCCCACCTGGTGGACTTCGCCGACGAGATCGACGAGGCGTGGCTGGAAGGCGTCAGCACGGTCGGCCTGACGTCCGGCGCGTCCGTTCCCGAGGTCCTGGTCGAGGGCGTACTGGAGTGGCTCGCCCAGCGCGGCTTCGAGGACGTCGAGCTCGTCAAGGCGGCGGAGGAGTCGATCACGTTCTCGCTGCCGAAGGAGCTCCGCCGCGATCTGCGCGCGGAGGCGGCGGAGCTGTCCGGAAAGTAAGCCGGGCAGCGGCTCGCAGCAGCCGGAAGGCAGCGAGGAACGCCTGGTCACGGGCGCTTGCTGGGTGACTGTCAGTGCCCGCCCGTAACGTGGTGTCCATGAACGTGTTCGGAGTGGACATCGGCGGGTCCGGGATCAAGGGTGCTCCCGTGGACCTGGAGCGCGGCGACCTGACCCAGGAGCGGTACAAGGTCCTGACCCCGCACCCAGCGACGCCCGAGGCGGTGGCGGACGGCGTCGCGGAGGTGGTCGGCCAGTTCGGCTGGTCGGGCCCGGTCGGCATCACCTTCCCGGGTGTCGTCACGGGCAACACGATCCGCACGGCGGCCAACGTCGACAAGGCCTGGATAGGCGTGGACGGGGCGCGGCTGCTCGCCGACCGCCTGGGCGGCCTGCCGGTGACGGTGATGAACGACGCGGACGCGGCGGGCGTGGCCGAGATGAGCTTCGGCGCGGGCCGGGGCCGCAAGGGCACCGTGATCCTGCTGACGTTCGGTACGGGCATCGGCAGCGCCCTTTTCCTCGACGGCCGCCTGGTGCCCAACACGGAGCTCGGCCATCTGGAGCTGCACGGTCACGACGCGGAGAAGCGCGCCTCGACCAAGGCCAAGGAGGACGAGGACCTGACCTGGTCCCACTGGGCCCACCGCGTCCAGAAGTACCTGGCCCACGTCGAGATGCTGTTCTCGCCGGAGCTCTTCATCATCGGCGGCGGCGTGAGCCGCAAGGCCGACAAGTTCCTGCCGCTGATCGAGGGGATCCGGGCGGAGATGGTCCCGGCGGAGCTCCAGAACAACGCGGGGATCGTGGGGGCGGCGATGACGGCGGGCCGCCGGTAGCGGCGGCCCCCCCCCGCCATCGGGGGACGATGCCGGGCTGCGGCGCCGGGTTCCGGCTACCGCCGGGGCCCGGGCCCCGGCCCGGCGGGCCGGGCCCTGCGCCGCCCCATCAGCCGCAGCTTCCGTACGCTCGCGATCAGGCCCGCCACCAGCGTGCCGCCGTACAGCCAGCCGGCGTGCAGGGCCAGGGCGGTGACCACGGCCATGGCCTGGCCGCCGAGGCCGCCGGAGCCGCCCGCGATGGGCACGATGCCGAACGCGAAGGCGATCGGGACGCTGATGGGCGCGCTCACCAGGTCGGCGGGGCGCACCCAGAGCGCGGTGACGGCGCTCACCGGCAGGAACAGCACGCCGTACACGGCGGGCGAGCCGTCGAAGATCAGCCAGTCCAGGCAGCCGAACAGGAACATGACGGCCGCCGCGAACAGCCCGCCGCCGAGCCCCGTGAGCCGGGGCTGGGGAAGCCGGCGCAGGGCCAGTACGAACGGAGAGGCGGGCCGGGCCGCCACCCGGTACACGGCGGCCGCCTCGCCGACGGCGGCCTCCGGCCCGAGTGGCGCCCGCCCGGAGGTACGGCCGGGCGCGCGTCCGGCCGGGCCGTCGGCCGTGCGTGCTCGCTGTCCGGGCTGCGGGGTGCGCGTCCTGTATTGCTCCACCGCACCAACGTAGGTCGCAACAGGGGAGGAACCACCCGTGGGACACGCCCTTTGGGTGAGCTTGGCGTTGCGTTCGACGCGAAACCGCCCCTGGAGGCGGTATGAGGGGGCGGGAGCCCGCCCCGGTGAGGGCCGTCGCCGCCGAGACGACACGCCCGTAAACTGGTGAGTCGGCCCCCATCCGCGGGGGCGTCGGCCCCCGGCCCGGGGGCGGACGGACCATCACCCTCGTACCGGGAAGTCGCCAACGTGTCGCTCACGATCGGAATCGTCGGTCTGCCGAATGTCGGCAAGTCGACCCTGTTCAACGCCCTGACCAAGAACGACGTGCTGGCGGCCAACTACCCGTTCGCCACCATCGAGCCGAACGTCGGCGTCGTCGGCGTCCCTGACGCCCGCCTCCACAAGCTCGCCGAGGTCTTCAGCTCGCAGCGCGTGCTCCCCGCCACGGTCGACTTCGTCGACATCGCCGGCATCGTGCGCGGCGCCAGCGAGGGCGAGGGCCTGGGCAACAAGTTCCTGGCCAACATCCGCGAGTCGGATGCGATCTGCCAGGTCATCCGCGCCTTCAAGGACGAGAACGTCGTCCACGTCGACGGCAAGGTGTCTCCGAAGGACGACATCGAGACGATCAACACCGAGCTGATCCTCGCCGACCTCCAGACGATCGAGAAGGTCCTGCCGCGCCTCCAGAAGGAGTCCCGGATCAAGAAGGACGTCGCCCCCAAGGTGGCGGCGGTCGAGGCGGCCAAGGAGATCCTGGAGAGGGGCGACACGCTGTTCTCGCAGGGCATCGTCCAGGGCACGGAGAAGTCGGAGCTCCTGCATGACCTGCACCTGCTGACGACGAAGCCGTTCCTCTACGTCTTCAACGTCGACGAGGACGAGCTCACCGACGACGCCTTCAAGGCCGAGCAGCGCGCGCTGGTGGCCCCGGGCGAGGCGATCTTCCTCAACGCCAAGCTGGAGCAGGACCTCGCCGAGCTCGACGAGGCGGACGCCCTTGAGCTCCTCCAGTCCGTCGGCGCCGAGGAGCCCGGCCTGGCCACGCTCGCCCGCGTCGGCTTCAACACCCTCGGCCTCCAGACGTACCTGACGGCCGGCCCCAAGGAAGCCCGCGCCTGGACCATCAAGAAGGGCGCCACGGCCCCCGAGGCGGCCGGTGTCATCCACACCGACTTCCAGAAGGGCTTCATCAAGGCGGAGGTCATCTCCTTCCACGACCTGATCGAAACGGGTTCGGTCGCCGAGGCCCGCGCGAAGGGGAAGGCGCGGATGGAGGGCAAGGAGTATGTGATGCAGGACGGGGATGTGGTGGAGTTCCGCTTCAATGTGTAATCAAGCGATTACTGAACGTTGATGCGCTTCGTTTGACGTGCAGAGTAGGGGTCGAGCTCTCTCTTGAGCTCGACCCCTGTCGTCTCCGCATTGGCCCTAGCTGTGCCAGATTGACGGCTGAGCGCCGTACTTCTCGATGATGCGATGCATGTCAGCTCGCTTACGGTCCCAGAGCGTCTCGTGCGGCTTGAGTGCTGAGTCAAGGCGAGATGGAACATCAGCCGCCGGGAGCTTCCATCGCTGGCGAGCGCGGTGACAGGTTAGGTCCCTTCACTGGAAGACCTGATGCCGCGAGCAAGTGTCTCGCCAATCGTCCACAACCGTAGGGCTGTTGTCAGCCCTACGGTTTAGCCTTCGATCATGCGGCCGCCACTTGAACACGAGCTGCGTGAAGCGCTCGTACGTAACTTGGAGTTGATCGAGCCGGGCCTCCGGCCGGTTCAACTCAAGGAGTACCCCCTGCCCAATGCTCACGGCACCAAGGGCAGCATCGATATCTTGGCTCGAGACCGTCACCAGATGTGGGTGGTCGTCGAGCTGAAGCGGTCGCGGTCCAGCGCGCGGCAGGCCCTGCATGAAGTGAACAAGTACGCCGAGCTTCTCTGTCGGGAGAAGAACCTCGCCCCTGACCGTATCCGAGCTGTGATCGTGGCAATGCCAGATGACTGGGAGGAGTTGCTGACGGCCGTCAGCAACGCAGCGCGAGACTGGAGCCATGACCTTCGTGGCTACCGGCTCCTCCTGGATGATGGTGGTCATCCCATCGCTGCCGAGCGGGTACAACTGCTGCCGCGAGCCTTCGAGCCTCGCATCACCCCCATTCACAACCTGTTCTTCTTCAAAACAGAGGAACAGCGGTTGCACGGCTGGAATCTCATCAGCAAGGTTGCCGCCGATCTCGGAGCACTGGATCTACTGGCGGCGGACTTCGACCGCGTGGCGCAGAAGCAATGGATCCCTGCCCCGTTCGGCCTCTACCTGGCGGTAGGTCGCGTCGATGAGGCACGCGCATCGGTGGACCTTCTGAGCGGTTATGACGGTCCAGAACCGTTCGCCGCCGAGCATCCCGCCGAGTATCTGGCCCTCTGTGCGATCTGTAACCGCCTAGCGCGCAGCGAGATACGGGGCATGAACATGGAAGGAGCTCGGCCGGGGTTGCTGACCAACCTTGCTGAGGATCCCAACTGGGCCATTCAAGGCTTCCGAGGCACTGGAGCTTTCGATGACACAGCGGCTTTTGAAGACCGAGACCTATTTCGGTTTCTCTCCGGGGATGATCGAGGTGACAGTCAGGTCCTCTACACGGGGTCGGCGAGCCCGCGGGTAGCAAGCCGCTGGCAAGGGTTCCGGAGAGAGATCCGACAGAGTTTGGCCGGCAACCCGGTGTGGGAGTCGCTTGTTGCCGGTTGGCTTGATGAGACGAGTGAGAAGGTCGGATACGGGGACATTGGCCTGCACATCTACAATCCCTGCAATCTCCTGCAAGCGATCATCCATGGATGGCCAAGCAGATTGGAGGAGTTCCTGCCCATGGTCATGGGGGAAGCCGTATCCGATGAGGGGCAGCACAGCTCAGTGCGGGGCGCCTTGTGCTGGAACGGTCGGGGCATGTCCCTCCCTGAGGCGGTGCAGCTCGTCTATCGGGACTCTCTGTTCCTGATGAGCAACATGTACGGCGGGGCCATGTGGGAGCGTGACCAAGAGCTGCTGGAACTTCTCGGGCTTCAATACGTGCTCTTGGAGAAGATCGGCCCAGGCCAAGCAGAGACATCTGCAGTCGATGAGCGTCGTATATGGGTGCGACACGAGCAGGGCGCTCGCGCCTACTCCTCACTCGCGAACCCGTCCGCATACGCACAGGCGTGTGCGGGCATAGCGGCGAACGGAGAGATTGTCTCCGTCACGCAGTACCTCGACGAGCATTCCCGTGAGGTAGAGCTGGTGGCCAGGGAGTATCGCGCCTTCTTCCATGTTGTTTAGCTCCGCCGGAAAACGAGTCAGCGACTAGCCTTCCTCCCCGGCGGGCGCTGCTGTCGACGTTCCTGCCGTTCATCAGCGACACGGTGCCTGTCCGCCTGCGGCGCTCGACCGCCGCAGGCGGGGCGCACCGAAGTGGTGATTCACTGGTTGGCACACGCCAGCGTGTCCCAGTGCTTCGAATGCCTGCGGCAGAGAGTTCAGCGGTGTGTTGGAAGCGGGACACCGAGACCTGTGCGCATCGAAGGGATCCACCCCCGATGATCCGGGCTAGCGGCCCAGGCGGAGAGCGCCTCAGGGAAGTGTCTGTCCTCCAAAACCGACGCGAGAGGCGTGCCCGCCAGGCTTTCCAGAGTGCGGAGAACCTCTGGGAAGTCTGCCCGGTACAGACGTACGGCTGTGCGTGTGGCGGCGTCGATCCTTCCAAGCTGCACCTGGTCATGCCATCGGATGAGTCCGGAGATGAACATCTCGCAGGCGTCCGCGCGGCCCTTCCGTAGCTCGTCGCGGTTTAGCCCAAAGACCTCGATGCTGTGCCTACCCTTAGGCGTGCGGCATTTCAGCTCGCCCGTCCTCGGCAGTAGCTTCAGATGATCCGCAGGGTCGTCCACAGTTGGGTCGATGAGCAGGCAAGCGCCCGTTTCGGGGTCACAGGGAAAGAGGTGGCGTTTCTCGTTGCTGTTGCAGTGAGAGCAGGCCAGCAGATGGTTGTCCCAGCAAAAGGTCCGAAGCGGGGTACGAGCCTTCGGCTCGAAGTGGTCGATGTCGGTTCCCTGGTTATCCAGGCAGTACATGCAACGGATACGGCCGGGGGCCATCTGCTCCAGCAGACCTTTAATGTGTCTTCGGGCAGCTCGCGCATCCTTCCACTGCTCATCGGCTGCATTGCTTGTGGCTCCTGCGTCTTGGATCTTCTTTGTGCGAAAGTCGCAGAGCTTGGTCATCGCGTCAGTGGCAGGCAGGCGCTGGACGGGGATCATTCGTCACCTGCGAGGTGCGCCGCCATCTCATAGACCCGTGCGGTGCGGGAACTCGACAGCTTGGCCGCCAGGTCCTTGTACTCCGCGACTTCGTCGGCATTCGCTTCCTCGTCGAAGACCTTCTCTTCGAGATGCACGAGCCGTTTTCGTAGGTTGTCTGCGCGCTCGGAGTACGGGGTCTCTAGGCCAAAGAGCTCGGAGAGCACGGCATCTTCGCCGCTGCCGTACACGATCCGCTGGTACAGGTCTGGTGCTACGACCTCAGGTGCCCGTTGTTCCTCAGGTCCTGGCAGCCGAATCAGTCCACCTGGATCAGCGGCCTGACAGATGTAGGGGCTATGGCTGGTCACGATGAACTGGATCCGTGGAAAGTGACACTTCAGCCAGTCGCCGATCGCCCGTTGCCAGGTGACGTGCAGATGGGCGTCCACCTCGTCGATGATGACCACTCCTGGCATCCGCACGATTGGACGGCCGGTGCTGTTGGTCCCGGAGTCGAGGGTCCCGTAAGCGGTCTGGAGCTGTCGGACTATGTCGAGAACCAGGGCCACGACGGTTCGGAAACCGTCGCTCATCTCCCTTAGGGGATAGGCCCGGTCTGGGGCGTCGGCCGGTGCCACCCACAGTCCTTCGGACGAGACCCGCAGTGCCCGATACTTGTTGGGCAGCAGGCCGTCGGAGAGCAGCTCCTTAACAGTATCCAGGAGCTGCGTGGCCTCCTCGCTGCCCTCCAGACTCCGCAGCCGCAGCTCCTTGAGCCAGCTGACGCCCTCGGCGAGCGAGGCGTCCTCGTGGAAGAGCGAGGCCATCCGTCCTGCGGGTCCCGGCGAGAGCATGAGCCGTTGGGCCTCCCCGCTGCCCCCCATCAGGCGTCGAAAGGGGCCGTATGCGGCACAGAACCAGCCTTGCGGATTGTCAGACCAGGGGCCGCGCTCGGCTGACGGAGACCCGTACTTGACGCCGTCGTATGGGGAAAGCGAGGGCTGTGCGGCGCCGCCGAAGGTGTTGTGCTGGAGGTCGTCGGCGTTCGGTAGTGTCCAGTCCAGACCGAGCATCATGCGGCCGTCCGGTCCGCGGCCTCGGCCGGTGAGCTGGTCGACTGCGTAGTCAGGTGAGACAGCAGCCTGACACCAGGCGGCTGTCTCACCAGTAGTGATCCAGCCGCTGAAATTCTGGGTGAGGGTACGAGCGACCCGCGGGCCGGCGAGCGCAAGGGCCAAGGCGCGCAGGAACGTGGACTTTCCGGAGCCGTTGCGTCCCGCGACTACAGTCCAACTGCCTCCATCGGCGGGCTGGGGCAGGGCGAGTGTGTCAACAGCACGGGCCCCATGGAAACCCCGGACACTGGAGAGGCCGAACTCTGTAACGTACACACAGCCCTCCTTACCGATCCTCTATTCCCCCTGTGGGGATGGCAGTGTCAGCCTCTCATGAGCTGCTGACACTGCCATCTGCCTCGGCTCCGATGCTTCGGACAGCTCCTCGCCGAGACGCGCCCAGCCCTCTGGCAGGGCGAGATTCAGACCTCACAGTCAGCGTTCGCATGCTGGTAGCGGCCGGACGTCAGGCCAGATCGTCCGCGATGACCTCAGTCTGCTTCAGGACGCGGTCGACCGCGTCCGGCTCCTCGTCCGGGGGGTAGCCGAAGAAGTTGAGCAGCAGTTTGACCTTGGCGCGAATGCGATCCTGGGCTTGGCTCTTGACGCGCCAGTCAATAGTGACGTCTCCCGCAACCTGCTCGTACAGCTTGCGGGCGATCTTGGACAGGATGTCCTGTCCCATTTCCAGGGCCTTCGGGTTGGCAGCGATGGCGTCGTAGAAGGCCATCTCATGTTCGGACAAGCCGAGCTCGGCAGCAAGCGCGCGGGACCCGGATACCTCTTGGGCCATCTCGACGAGGAGTCTTGCCGCCTCAGCGGAACCGATGAGGCCGTTGTGATAGCGGTTCATCACCGCTTTCATTGCTTCGGAGTACTCCTTCTGCCGCGTGAGGTTGCTCGGGTGCGCTTCCTGGATTTCGCGGGCGATGGCGTCCCGCAGGGCCTTGAGCGCCAGGTTCGGATGGCGGCTGTCCCTCAACTGCTGCACGAAGCCCGCGTCGAGGTGAGAGAGATCGGGTTTGGTGAGGCCGGCGGCGTCGTAGATGTCCACGACACCGTCCGCGGCCACCATCTCAGCGTTGAGCTGCTCGATCATGCGGCGAACATCCGCTTCGGTGGCCAGGCCGAGCTGCTGCCGATGTTCCGCGGCCAGCTTCTGATAAGTCATACGCAGGGTCGCGAAGAAGTGGACGTCGGACAGCAGGTCTTGCACGTCGGGATGGGTGGGGCAGAGAGAGAATGCCTGGGAGAGCAGGCGGCCGAAGTGCAGGAACCGCTGTGCCCGGGTGGGCTCACCCGGTGGCAGGGCAGGCTCGGCGGTCTCCAGAAGGTCCAGGGCTTCACGGAGTGCTTCGCGGTGTCCGACATCCCGCAGAGCTGTGCGCCAAGAACAGTCCCGCAGTACAGCGTCGACTTTGCTGTGCATGCCGCGTACAGACTTGACCGCCTCGGCGATGTGCGCGCCGATAGTCTCCTGCTCCTGGTCAGCCTCCGAGTACGTGGCCAGCGCGTATTTGAGTTCTCTGGCTACGCCTAGGAAGTCCACCACTAGGCCAGAGGGCTTCTCGTCCCAGGTGCGGTTGACGCGCGCGATGGCCTGCATGAGGGCGGCGCCACGCATGCGGCGATCCAGGTACATGGTGTGCAGGGGAGGGGCGTCGAAGCCTGTCAGCCACAAGGACTGAACGATGATCAACTCAAGTTCGTCTTCAGGTTTGCCGACACGGTCTTGGATCTTCTTGAGCTGAGTCGGGGTGCGCACGTAGTCCGCAATGTCGGGCGTGTCCCTGCCGGGATTGCCGGTGAAGACCACTCGGATCTTCCCGGAGTCGTCCGGGTAGAGCTCGGTCTCAGGGTCGGGAGTACCGGTCCACTCCCCGCGGCGTTCTGCCAGAGCTCGGAAGAGGCGGGCGGCGTTACGGCGTGAGGAACAGACGATCATGGCCTTGCCGGGGCTGCCCGTAAGTTTGATCATCTCCTGGCGGCGGATGTCCCAGTGGGAGAGGATCGTGTCGGCGATGGAGCCAATACGTTCGTGGGCACCGATTAGATCCTCGAAACGGGCGAAGATGCTGCGTGCCCGGGCTTGCTCTTCCGCAGTGAGCCCTTCGACGAGCCCTTCGGCCTTGGCGTTTAGCTCGTCCAGGTCTATCCCTGCGGGGAGATTGACCTTGTGCAGGATGGGCTCATAGAAGACGGGCACGGTCGCCCCGTCGTCGACGGCCTGTGTGAGGTCGTACGTGTGGATAGTTGGCCCGAAGACCTGGTGAGTGGAACCAGTCCGGTTGTCGATGGGGGTGCCGGTGAAGGCGATGAAGGTGGCGTTCGGGAGGGCGTCGCGGAGGTTTCGGGCGAAGCCATCCTCCAGGTCATAGTGGCTACGGTGGGCCTCGTCGACCACAACGATCACGTCACGTCGGTCTGTGATGACCGGATGTCGGGCGCCGGCCTTCCGTTCCTCTTCGCTCACCCGGAACTTCTGAAGCGTTGAGAAGACGATGCCCCCGCTGTCTGCTCGGCGGGTGAGTAGCTCGCGCAACTGGCTGGCCTTGGTTGCCTTCTTTGGGCTACCGCTGACCATTTCTAGACTCTTGCTCTGCGCGAAGGTGTCGAAGAGCTGGGAGTCCAGGTCGATGCGATCTGTGAGCAGCAGGACCGTGGGGTTTGCGACCTCGGGGATGGTGGCGGCGAGTCCTGTGTAGAAGAGCATCTCCTCGCTTTTGCCCGCGCCCTGGGTATGCCAGATGACGCCGGCCCGACCGTCAGTGGCGACGGCTGAGGCGGTGGCGGTGATCGCCTGCCTCACCGCAACATACTGGTGGGCCTTGGCAAGTTTTACGGTGTCGACCTCGCCACCCATCCCCTCGGCGGAGAACGAGAGGAAGTTCGCGATCAGGTCGAGGAAGCGATCGGGCTCGAGTGCGCCGTGGATCATGCGGTCGAGCGCCAGGTCGTCGTTCCGCTCGTGCTTGCGAAGGAGAGTGCCGTCCTCCTCCGCGTGCCAGGGGGCCATGTGCTGCCAGGGGGTATGCGGGGTGCCGAGGCGGGCGGTTATCCCGTCACTCGCGAGCGAGAGGAGCAGCGTACGAAAGACGCGGTCGAGTTTGAGTTCGCGGCGGTAGTTCTGGATCTGGTCGTATGCAGATCGGGAATCGTCCGTGCCGCCTGATTTCTTCAATTCGATGATGGCGAGCGGGATTCCATTGACGTACAGGACGATGTCGAATATGAAGACGCGTCCTCGGGCTCCCTTGACGCGAACCTGGTTCGCAGCGACGAGGTCGTTGCCGTGAGGGTTGGTGAAGTCGACAGGTCGGACAGTGACATGTCGTTCCTGCTGAGTGGCGGGGTTGGTGTAGTACACCTTCACGCCGGCCTTCAGGTGCTGGTAGAAGCTCCAGCTGAGGCGGACTTCGTTTGCCGGGAAGGTGTCGAGTAGCCGCTCGATCGCGTCCTCCACTGCGGGCGAGGGCAGCTCGGGGTAGCGCGATGTGATGGCTGCGCGCAGGCGGGGGTAGAGGATGAGGTCCTCCCACCCTTTCCGGTGCCCATCACGGGGGCGGAGGTTCTTACCCCGGATGTGCTGCCAGCCGCGTTCGGAGAGCTGATAGAGCGCGTGTCGTTCCCAGTCTGACTCGGACATGGCACGGCCATTGGCCGTGCCGATCCCAAAGTCCGTCTCCATGGTGTCCGTTCCCCCGTCGGTAGTCATGCAGCATCCTCCACGGTCTTTTCGACATCCTTAATGCGGATCTTTCCGGTGACAAGTTGGGGGAGAAGGGTGTCGCGGAGAGCAGCGAGGGTGTGGTTTTCCATGCGGGCTGCAGAAATCGAATCCTCCAAAGACTGGAGGATTCCGCGCAGGCGAAGCGTTGCAATTGCTTCCGCAGGAACGGTGAGGTGGAACGATGCCAGCTTGGCTCTGCTCAAATCTGTCTGGCCCGTGCTCCCTTCACCCATGTTCTCGATGAGGGGCTGGGACAAGAGCATTGCGTACGCTCCGATCATCGGGTCTACGCGTTCTGGGTCGAAGCGGACGATGGTGACGTGCGAGTCGACTGTGACCTGCTCGTTGAGGGACCAGCGTGCGACGCGGCCGAGTGTGCCAACACCAGTGGAATTAACGAGGACGTCGCCTGTCTGCAGGAAACGGTCCGCTCGTGATTTCGGTGGAGTGGTGAATCTGGCCTTTGTGAGGTCCACGTATCCGTCGCGGATGCACTTCTGATTGATGACCGGGATTCCTTCGCCGGAATCGACGTATTTAGGGGCACCTCCTCGCGTGAGGCAGGTCGTGATGTCCGAGATCTTGTACTGGTGGACGGAGCGCGTGGCCAGTGCGTGTCGGAGGTGGGTAAGTCCCAGAGAGCGGGCATTGGTCACGAGGGAAGAGTTTAGTGCGATCTTGTCGTCCAGTGCCCCGAGAACGTCAGCGATACCCTGCTGTTCGTGCAGCGGAGGGGTATGAATCTGCAGCTTACGCGCCGATCCAATGTTGAAATGTTGCTGGACGGCACCCACTGTGTGGGCGGATACAAATGCCCCTGCTGTCGCGTTAATCGCATAGCACAAGAACCGAGGGGAAACCTGCTTGGTGGGGCGTGCGATGATGATGTCAGAGCAGTTTGCCTCGCCGAAACTGTCGGGAATCAAAGCGGCAGCACCAGGTGTTCCGGTGCGAACGATAACGATGTCGTTTGCGAGTAGCTGAGACTTCTTGAGATCCTCATGGAAGCTGCTTCCCACGTACGCGAGATCAGTAAGGTCGAGTCGCCCTGGGCGGACGTTCTTTGAGCGGAGAAAGGGGATTCCGCTGGGCTTATATTCTCCAGCCATTGTGCCGACGTGGCCGACGGTGATTGTTGTGCACAGCTCACTCAGGGCTCGGTGAGACCACGCGTCCATCAGAGCCTCCCGAGTTGCTCGTCAACGACCTTCGCCAAACGCTCCGAGCCCGCGAACTGCTCCCGCAGCAGCGCCGTAAGTCGCGCGATCTTTGTCTCCACCGGTTCTGCATCCGGATCGTCCGCGACCGCCGCGGTTCCTACGTATCGTCCTGGCGTCAGTACGAAGTCGTGTTCGCGGAGCTCGTCCAGGGGCACGCTGCGGCAGAAGCCCGCGATGTCCTGGTACGTTGTCTCGCCCTCACCCCCCCGCCAGGATCGGAACGCACCCGCGATCCGTGCCAGCTCAGAGTCGCTCAGCTCCCGCATTGTCCGCGTCGCCATAAAGCCGAGTTCGCGCGCGTCGATGAATAGGACCTGACCCGCCCGCTCTGCCGATACCCACGGTGACCGTGCCGGCCGTTTCCCTTTGCCTTCCGTCAGAAACCACAGGCACGCTGGGATCTGCGTCGACCGGAACAGCTGTCCCGGCAGCGCCACCATGCACGCGACCAGGTCGTCCTCGACCATCGCACGCCGGATGTCGCCTTCCCCGCCCGACCTGCTGCTCATCGAGCCGTTGGCCAGGACGATTCCGGCCCGCCCTCCGACCGCGAGCTTGCTGACCATGTGCTGGATCCAGGCGAAGTTGGCGTTACTGGTCGGCGGGGGGCCGTACTTCCAACGCTCGTCGCTGGCGAGTAGTTCGCCACCCCAGTCGGAGATGTTGAACGGCGGGTTGGCGAGGACCACATCGGCCTTCACGTCACCGTGCTGGTCGTTCCGGAAGGAGTCGGCGGGCTCCTCGCCCAGGTCCACCTCGATTCCGTGGATGGCGAGGTTCATCTTGGCGAGCCGCCACGTCGTCTGGTTCCGTTCCTGGCCGTAGACCGAGACGTTGAAGCGGTTGCCGCCGTGTGTCTCCACGAACTTCTCGGCCTGCACGAACATGCCGCCCGATCCGCACGCGGGGTCGAGTACTCGCTCACGTTCCTTCGGCTCCAGCATCTCCACAAGCAGCTGTACCACCGAGGGCGGCGTGAAGTATTCGCCTCCCTTGCGCCCCTCGGCGAGTGCGAACTGCGCGAGGAAGTACTCGTACACCTCACCCATCAGGTCCCGCGCGCCTACTCGCTTTCCGTCCAGTGAGATCTGCGACTGGAAGGTCAACTGGTCAAGAAGTCGCACCAGTTCGGCGAGAGTGGGTTCGTCGACGCGACCGCTGTTGTACATCCTCGGAAGGGTATCCTTCAGAGGCCGGTTGAACTTCTCAATGGTCCCCATCGCGCCGTCGATGACCTCACCGACGCTCGGCCCGTCTGTACTCACCTTGGCATGCTTCAGCACCTCGTTCCACCGTGCTGTCGGCGGCACATAAAAGATTCCGGCCCCGGTGTACTGGAGCGGGTCCTCGACCGTCTTGCGGATCAGCTCTTCTGAGGCTGCACCCTCCAGTCCCATCCCGGCGAGCATGCCTCCACCCCGCAGCTCCTCCTCCAGCAGCTCCCGCTTCTCCTCCATCGCGTCCGACACGTACTTCAGGAAGACCAGGCCGAGTACGAAGTGCTTGTACTCGGCCGCATCCAGGCTGCCACGCAGCTTGTCGGCGGACTTCCAGAGGATGGACTTCATGTCCTCCGGCTTGGCTTGCTTTTTCTGGCGGGGGGGCACGGGAGGCTCGCTTCGTCGTGTAGTCGGGATCAGGAAGATGTCTGTCGCGGTCCAGTCTCGTACAGATCTACGCCGCATCCGTCGCGCCGGCGCAAGGTCGTCGCTAATGGATTCGGTCACGACCTACTTGGTCGTCCCTGCTAGTGCTCTAGCTGGCGATGCAGCTCAGGGCGCCAGTGCGTTCAAGACGCCTCCATCTTGACGGCCTCCGTGTGCAGCATCACAGATAGGGCTTGAAGGTTCGCTGAAAGAGGTGGATTGGTGGGGAATGTCTGGCCTGGTCGGGAGGGAGGAGCAACGATCTTCAGTGCTGGGTCAGAGGGCAAGGAGCATGGATGGCGAGCGTCTTTCAGAGGTGCAAGGGGGACACCCGGGATCGGAACTATCCGTGCGTGCGTCCACGCTGCGGTCACGCGTGGACCGTGCGGTACCGGGAACTGGGCGGAAGGCGGGGGCGGCAGAGGGAGAGGTCGTTTCCGCGGCGGATCGGCCTGGATGGTGCGGACGCTTTTGCAGCTGGCGTGGAGATGGACAAGAAGGCCCGGAGCTGGGTCGACCCTTCGCGCGGCGCCATGACCTTGGCGGTCTGGGGTGAGGAGTGGCTCGAGCGGCGCGTCATCGGTGAGTCGACCCGTCGCAACTACGAAGGGTTCATTCGTAACCATCTCGTGCCGCGCCTTGGCCATAAGCCCTTGGCTGGGCTGGCGCGGCGGGACTTCGAGAGGTTCGTCAAGGACCTCTACAGGGGCGGTGCGGGGCTGACTGCATCGACGGTGAACGACCGCATGGTGATGGTGGCCGCCATCATGGAGGCGGCCGTCGTGGACAAGCGCATCACGGAGAACCCGGCCCGGGGTATCCGGACGTCCCGCAGGGATGCGCTGGCGGTGGACGAGGACGAAGTTCCGACGTCAGCCGAGGTCGATCTGATCGCTGCGCACATCGCGCCGCGCTTCCGCCTCACCGTCTACCTTCAGTCCGGCACAGGCCAGCGCCCCAGCGAAGCCCTGGCCTTCTCCACCGAGTGCAGGCGATCTGGCTACATCAGGATTCGATGGCAGGTCAGTGCCAGGGCGCACCGTGAGGACTGCCAGACACCCTTCGTGCCGCTCAAGCATCGGCTGGAGAAGGAGTACCGAGATGTCCCAACCGCCCTGTTCGTTGCGCAGGAGATCGACGCGCACCTCCTGAAGTGGAAGCCGGTGCCCGTCGTTTTTACTGGGCAAAAGGGGAAACGGATTCGGCTCGAGACCTTCTTTGCCTCGCGTCAGCCTGGCGTTGGCGTAATGCCGTCCATCGCGTCCTACGGATACCAGTTCAAGAAGGCATGCCTCTCGGCCGGCCTCGTCGATCTGGACGGCAATGCCAAGTACACGCCCCGCAGCCTGCGGCACTTCTTCGCCTCCACGGCCCTGGCTAACGGCGTGCCGATCCATGAGGTCTCGCGCTGGCTCGGGCACCGTTCGGTCAAGACGACGGTCGACATCTATGGGCATCTGCTGCCCAGCGCGTGGGACCGTTGCCGGGAGGTACTGCAGCGCGCCATGCGGCCCGCGCCCCTGGATGCGACGTCCCTGCCGGCGGAGGAGGCGAGCTGGAGCGCTGACGCTCGAGCTGCGTAGGCGTACGAGAGGCGTCGGGCCTGCGTGGTGCTGGGATGAGACGCCCGTGCTGGGATGGTGCTGGGATGCCCCCTGCAAAACCCGCGTTTTCGCAGGTCGGAGCTCTACACTACAGATTCCGCTTCAACGTGTGATGCCCGTAGTGACGCCGGTCGAGTAGTTCGGCAAACATGCAGGTCAGGTGGGGGCGGCCCGGGTCGGGGGCGGCCCCGCTCTGCTTGCCCGGTGATCGGCGGGCCGCTATTCGGCTATTCGGGAGGCAACTCCAGCATCGGCTCGAAGGCAGCGCCCTCCTCGTCGGGAACGTACGGGAGGAAGCCGTCGGGGAGCGTGCGGGCGGCGGTGGTCAGGAGGCGGGTCAGGACCTGCCGCTCGGTGGCCGGGGGGAGCCGGAGGGCGGCGAGTAGGCGGTTGCGGACGGTGGGGTGGTCCGGGTTGTCGTCGAGGTAGTCCGCATTGAGGGCCGGGGGACGGAAGCCGGCCAGGGCGTCGTGCCAGGACGGCAGGACGATGGCGAGGGTCAGCGCCTCGGCGAGGGACTCGGCTATCAGGGCGGCCTGGCCCTCGGAGTCGGTGTAGAGGACGGGGCGGGGGCCACTGGGGACGGCCGGGCCGCAGAGGTAGTGGGTGCCGCCCGCGTTGCAGCCGGCGACGGGCTCCACCGGGAGGCCGTTGGGCAGGGCGATGGGCTCGATCGGGTCGGTGCGCGCGAGGTCGAACTCGCCGTCGCACGCCAGATAGGAGGCCGCCTCGGGGTGTGCGGCGACTCTGCGGAGCAGGGCGTCGTCCGAGAGGGCGGCGGGGTTGAGGGCCGCGGCGATCGCAGGGGTGAGGGGGTGCCCGGCGATGACGTGACGGACGGCGTCAAGGGGGACGGGGCGCTCGTAGTAGTCCTCGAAGTGGGCCTGGGTGGCCTCGGGGGAGCGGTCGGTGAGAAGAGGGAAGAGGAAGCGGGAGCCATCCGGGTCGTCGCTGCCGGAGGGGAACGCGATGGCGGAGCCGGTGTGCCAGGCGGTGTCGCCGGTCTCCCGCCAGAGGCAGACGGTGACACGGGGGACGTCGATGTCCTTGTCACGGAAGGCGGGCTCGTCGAGTATCGGACGTAGCGCGGCGGGCACTTCGTCGATGACACCCGGCCAGACCTGCTCGTCGTCCGTTCCGTACGGGCTCATCGCCGACTCGTGGTCGAAGCCGCGTATGAGCACGCCGGCGGGGGTGAAGACGACGGAGAAGTCGTCCCCCGAGCCATTCTCCATCAGGGCTGCCTCCTCGCCGGGGCCCCAGTCGCCGGCGAAGGTGTAGCAGCAGAACCGCGGATCGTCCCCGATCGTCGCGTCCAGGACGGCGAGCGCGCGCAGATGGGCACGGAGCTCGGCGGGTTCGGGGAGGAGGGCGGCGATCTCGTACACGGTGCTCATGACGCCATGGAAGCAGCCGCCACTGACAACCAGTGGCCACTGACGATCAGTCGGTCCGGAGGCGCCGGTCCCAGGTGTGTCCCCAACCACCGCGCCAGACGGCCGACTCGGAGTCGGTGAGCGCGCAGCCGACACTGATGCCCCACTCCTCACCCTCGTACCGGAGAGCGGGGTCGGCGAGAGCGTGCCGCAGGTTGTCGAGGGGGATCACGGTGAATGCGTCGCTGTCCGCGCGGGGGTGATGCCGGACCTCGATCCACCCGGCGCGCACGTAGGGCACCAGCGGTGCGAGTTGCCCGTCGACCCGGTCGAGGAGCTCCGTACCGTTTCAGGTCGGCCGCGAGGTAGAAACGACGGGAAGAGCCGGGCTCCCAGATCCAGTTGGCCGAGTCATCCATATCCGTTGTTGTGTTGCCGTGCGCCTGCGCTGTTGGGCGCACAGTTGGGAAGGGGCCGAGCCCAGGCGGGCTCGGCCCCTTCCTTCGTGTCGATGCCGACGTTCAGGTGCGGCGCGGAGGAGTCAGACTGTCCAGGTCGAGGTGGATCTCGAATGGGACGGGGCGCTTGAGGGTGGTGCGGAAGATGCCGGCGGGGGCGTAGGCGCGGGTCGGTTCGTCGAGTTCGTAGACGTGGACGACGGGCGCGCCGCCCTCGTCCTCGACGCACCAGTAGTGCGGGATGCCGGCCTGCGCGTACTTGTGCAGTTTTACTGTGCGGTCCCGGTGTGCGGACTCTGGGGAGACGACCTCGACGACGAGTCGGACGTCCTCCGGGGCATACCAGGTGCGGTCGGCGTCGAATGGGGCGGTCGTCAGGATCAGATCCGGTTCGGGGCGGTTGCGGGCATCGAGCCGGATCGTCATCTCCCTCTCGACTTCGAAACCGTCGGCGGCCTGAGCCATGAGCGCCACAGTGAGGCCGGTGACGACGCGGCCGTGCCACGACCGCTGTGGGGACATCATGAAGACGAGCGCTCCGTCTATCAGCTCGGTGTGGCGGGGTGCCTCCGGGAGGCTGTCCAGGTCCTCCGCGAACCAGCCTTCCGCGCGCGGCGGGCGCATCCAGTCGGGCAGTGCGGTCATGACTTCACCGTACCGGCTCCAGGCCCACGAGGGCCGGGGCTTCCCCGGGACGGGATCGCGGTCCGTCACCGCATTCCGGCTGTGATCGAATTCCATGCGTGACCGCATTCGCCATACCCCCGCGCCCCCTCCGTATCGCCACCGCCCAAGCCCCCGTCGCCCCCGGTGACATCCCCGCCAACGCCGCCACCGCCGCCCGGCTCGTCCGGGACGCCGGGGACGGCGGAGCGAGGGTCGTCGTGCTTGCTGAGAAGTTCCTCACCGGGTACGAGCCCGAGCTCATCCGGGCCGAGCCCGAGCGGTGTGCCGTGAACGGGCTCGCGGACCCCCGACTCGCTCCCGTCGTGGCCGCCTGTCGGGAGAGCGGGGTGGTCGCGGTCGTCGGGGCCGCGGTGTACGACGGTGGCGAGCTGTTCGTGTCCGCGCTTGTCGTCGACGGGGGCGGGGTACGCGCGCGGTACGACAAGCAGACGCTGTTCAAGGCCGAGCGTGCCGTGTACCGGCACGGGGACGTCGGGCTCACCCTCGACGTGGACGAGTGGCGGCTCGGGCTTGGGATCTGTTACGACTCCGGCTTCCCCGAGCACGCGCGGGCGGCGGCGCTGGACGGCTGCCACGCGTACGTGGTGGGCGCGCTGTTCGGTGTCGGCAACGGGTACCACGAGTCGCGGATCTGGTTCCCCGCGCGGGCCTTCGACAACACGGTGTACGCGGTGCTCGCCAACCACGTCGGACGGACGGGGGAGTGGGAGACCTGCGGGAGCAGTGCGGTGTGGGGGCCGGACGGGCGGGTCGTGGCGGAAGCCGGGCCCGACGGCGAAGAGATCGTCTTCGCCGACCTGGACCCCGACGCCCTGAACGCCGCCCGCGAGGCCGAGCCGATGCTGCGGGATCTGCGGGACACGGGGGCGGAGCCCAGGCGTGCCGTGCGGGTGGCATCGCCGCCCGTACCGCACGCCTAGGCCCCACCCGGTCAGCCCGCCGCCACCCCCGTCTTCAACCCCGCCCCGCACAGCGGAACCACCGCGTCACGCCCCCCGAGGGATGACGGCGACGCCGTGACCGCCGCCCAGCACGCCACCCCCGTCGACTCGACGAACAGCCCGCGTCCGGCGAGGTCGCGTTGGGCCGCGCGGATCTGGTCCTCGGTCACCGTCAGGAACGTGCCGCCCGATTCGCGTACCGCGCGCAGGATCTGGCGGCCCCGGGGCGGCGAGGGGATCGCGATTCCCTCCGCCAGGGTCTCGGCTGCGGGTACCTCGGCCACCTCCTCGGCCCCCGCCCGGAACGCCGCCGCCAGCGGCGCCACCGCCTCCGCCTGGACCGCGACCAGGGCGGGGCGCTCGGGGATCAGGCCGTGCGCGTACAGCTCGGCCGTGGCCAGCGCGGCGCCGAGCAGCAGGGTGCCGTTGCCGACCGGGACGACGATCGCGCCGGGCAGCCTGCCGCCCAGCTCCTCCCACAGCTCGTAGACGTACGTCTTGGTGCCGTGCAGGAAGTACGGGTTGAAGACGTGCGAGGCGTAGAACGTGCCGGGGGCGTCGGCGGCCGCCCGGGCGGCGCGGGCGGTGGCCTCCCGGTCGCCGGGGACGCGCTCGACCCGGGCCCCGTGCGCCCCGATCTGCTCGACCTTCTTCGGCGAGGTGGCCTCGGGCACGTACACCGTGCACGGCAGCCCGGCCCGGGCCAGATACGCGGCGAACGCCGTGCCCGCGTTGCCGCTGCTGTCGGCGATCACGCGCTCGGGCGCCAGGCGCCGGGCGAGCTCGGCGAGTACGACCGCGCCCCGGTCCTTGAAGGACAGTGTCGGCATCAGGAAGTCCAGCTTGGCGGAGACGGTGTCGGTGAGCGGTACCAGCGGCGTGCACCCCTCGCCCAGCGTGACCGGCGGCGGCCCGTCGAGCGGCAGGGCCTCCGCGTACCGCCACAGCGAACCGACGCGCCCCGCAAGCGACTTCAGCTCCACGGCCCCGGCGGCGAAGTCCAGGTCCCACGGGCCCCCGCAGGCCGGGCAGCACCAGGGGGCGGCGGCCTCGACCGGGGCCCGGGTGCCGTCCTGGGGGCAGCGGTACGCCGCCGCGCTCGCTCCGGAAGGCGGGGAAGGCTGGGAAGGCTGCGTGTTCGTGCGTGTCATACGGCGACCCTAGAACGTCGCTTGTGACGTCGAGTCAGGTCGGGTGGCTCGTGGGTGCTCGGCGGTTTTGAGCCCGGCCCGTTCGGCCGCCCGGACGCACCCGGCTCGTGGGTGCTCCCCCCGTTCCGAACCCGGCCCGGACGCACCCTGGACGCACCCCGTCCGCTTCGACGCCGCCCGCCCCGCCGCCTCCCGCGGGCCAGGGCCACGGCCCCGACTGGCCCCGCCCTTCCCGGGGCCGCAGCAGCCCTCGGGAGGCGCCGCCCCCCGCCGCCTCCCGCGTACGATTCGCGCAGCAGTTCGCTGACCTCGACGAGGAGCCCTCACCCGTGGACATACCGCCGCCGCCCGCGCCCGAGCCGCCTTCGCAGCCGGGCCAGGGCCACGGCCCCGGCTGGCCGCCGCCCTACCCGGGGCCGGGGCCGCAGCAGCCCTGGTACCCGTACCCGCAGGCGTACCCGCAGCCGTTCCAGGAGCCGGCCAAGACCAGCGGTCTGGCCATCGCCTCGCTGGTCACCGGCATCGTCTGCTGTGTGCCGCCGCTCGGTCTGGTCCTGGGCGTGCTCGCCCTGGGGCGGATCAGGAAGAGGGGGCAGCGAGGCAAGGGCATGGCGATCGCCGGTGTGGTGCTCTCCGCGATCAGTACGGTCCTGGCGGTCGTCCTCGTCGTGAGCGGCGCGGCGAGGGCGTTCTGGGACGGGTTCCGCGACGGCATCGACGAGGTCAAGAGCACGCGCAGCACCATGGACCTGCGCAAGGGCGACTGCTTCGACGTCCCCGGCGGCGAGCTGGAGCGCGAGGTCGTGAACGTGACCGTCGTGCCGTGTACCGAGCCGCACGACGGCGAGGTCTCCGGCTCCTTCAAGCTGGACGGCTCCTCCTTCCCGGGCGACAAGGCGATCACCGCGCTCGCCGACCGCAAGTGCTGGGCCGTCGAGCAGGAGTACGCGATGGACAGCTGGGCGCTGCCGGTCGAGGCCGAGTCGTACTACTACACGCCGAGCACCCGCAGCTGGCGGCTCGGTGACCACTCGGTCACCTGCTCCTTCGCCACCACGAGCGGCAAGCTCAAGGGCTCGGTGCGCAACGACGCCCGCCGCCTGGACGCCGACCAGATGACCTATCTGCGCTCCTCCAACGCCTATGACCGGGTGCTGGCCGCCGGCCCCGACCGCGACCGGGTCGAGGACGACCTCCCCGCCTTCAAGAAGTGGGCCGGGCAGGTCTCGCAGGTGCTGGGCCAGGAGAGCGCCCGGCTGCGCGAGCACAGCTGGCCCGCCGCCGCGGACGCGCGGGTGCGTGCCCGTGCCAAGGAGGCCGAACTGGCGGGCAAGGAGTGGGCGAAGGCGGCCGCGGCCGCCGACACCGACGCCTTCTACCTCCACTCGGGCGCGGCGGACCGCGCGCTGCGGCAGGCCACGGAGATTGCCGCGCGGGGCGCCCTGCACCTGGCCACCACACCGCCCGCCACCGACTCGGGGGGCAGCAGCGGCGGTTCGGGCGGCGCCGACGGCGGTACGGACAGCGGGGGCACCGGCAGCGGCGGCACCGAGGACGGGTCGGGCCCCGGCACGGGGAGCGGAACCGGAGGCAACGGTTCCAAGGCGGTCTGAGGCGGGTAGTCCTACCGGCGGTACCCCCTGGGCACGGACAAGTCATCACTTCGAGTGAAACTCTGGCCTTGGCTTGCGGCGCACAACCCACGGTTGCCACGCTGTTGCAGTCTGTCAAGCTGATGGGAGTGGCCAGTGACTTTCGGTGAGCAGCCGGCTTATCTGCGCGTAGCCAGCGATCTCCGGCAGAAGATCGTCAGTGGCTCACTGCCGCCGCACACCCGCCTCCCCTCACAGGCCCGCATCCGCGAGGAGTACGGCGTCTCCGACACGGTCGCCCTGGAGGCCCGCAAGGTCCTGATGGCCGAGGGTCTGGTCGAGGGCCGCTCCGGGTCGGGTACGTACGTGCGGGAGCGCCCCGTCCCGCGCCGCGTGGCCCGCTCCGGGTTCCGCCCGGCCAAGGGGGCCAGCCCGTTCCGCCAGGAGCAGGCCGAGGACGGCACCCGGGGCACCTGGGAGTCGAGCAGCGAGCAGGAGGACGCGTCTGCCGAGATCGCCGAGCGGCTCGGCATCCACCCCGGAGACCGGGTGATGCGCACGCGGTACGTGTACCGGGACGCGGGCGAGCAGATGATGCTGTCCACGTCCTGGGAGCCGCTCGCGGTGACCGGGCGCACGCCCGTGATGCTGCCCGAGGAGGGGCCGCTCGGAGGGTGCGGCGTCGTCGAGCGGATGGCCGCGATCGACGTGGTGGTGGACAACGTGGTGGAGGAGGTCGGCGCGCGCCCGGGGCTGGCGGAGGAGCTCATGGCGCTCGGCGGGGTCCCGGGGCATGTGGTGCTCGCCATCGAGCGGACGTACTACGCGTCGGGGCGCGCGGTGGAGACGGCCGATGTCGTCGTCCCCGCCGACCGGTACCGCATCGCCTACCACCTTCCGGTGAAGTAGGTGAAGTGGGTGAAGTGGGTCAAGTAGCGGTGTCGGCGGTGGGCTGACCCAGTGTCAACTCCCGCGAATGGGGGCGCACTCGAAGGCGTGCGCCCCCGTTCTCTTGCCCTTGTGTGGCCGGATCCGTATCTCTTTGTGTAAACGCGGATCCGCTGAGTGAAGGTCAGGCGTAGGGTCGGGCATATGCGGAATGCGGTTTCCTGGGGATCTTCACCGACCTGCACGCCGATATCGGGAGGGGCGCGATGAACGACGGTGGCGTGGTGCTTTCCTGGCAGGTCATACGGCAGGACGACAACGGCAACCGCTACCGCGTCGGCAGGTACGCCACCCGGGCCGAGGCCCAGAAGATCGTCGACAGCCTCGATGACCTGGGGCATCACCGGCTCTACTGGGTCGAGCGGATCACCCAGCCGGCGCAGTAGCAGGGCGCCCGGCGGGTGCGGACGGGGGTGCGGGCCGGACGACGGCCCGCCGGACCGGAGCCCTCCGGGAGCGCGTTACGCTCCGGCGCATGGACGTTCGTGTGGTGGTCGCCGGAGCCGTGTTCGACAGGGGCAGGCTGCTCGCCGCGCGCCGCAGCGCCCCGCCCGAGCTGGCCGGGCGCTGGGAGCTGCCCGGCGGCAAGGTGGAGCCGGGCGAGCGCCCCGAGGACGCCCTGGTGCGCGAGCTGCGCGAGGAACTGGGCGTGGAGGCCGAGCCGCTGGAGCGGATCCCGGGGGAGTGGCCGCTGAAGCCCGGCCTGGTGCTGCGGGTGTGGACCGCCCGCCTGGTCTCCGGCGAGCCGCAGCCCCTGGAGGACCACGACGCCCTGCGCTGGCTCGCCCCCGACGAGACGGACGAGGTCGACTGGCTGCCCCAGGACCGGCCGGCGGTGGCGGAGGCCGCGCGCATGCTGGCGGCGGGCATCAGGGCGGCGCGGGAGGGTGTGGCGGGCCGCTGAGTGTCCCTCCGCCCCCGTACGCCCCCTACGCCGTTCGTGCCACCATGCGCCCCACCAGGGGATAGCTGACCCCAAATATCGGGTATGTGGCTATTAATCCTTCTGAACCCCCCGAAAAGTCGGATGCGGGTGAGCGGTGTGATCGACACCTCCGGTGGCTGCGCTGAGTGGAGTTTCCCGGCGGAGGCCAACGCCGTGCGCACCGCGCGCCACGCCGTCCGGGACACGCTGCGCGGCTGGGCGCTGGACCCGGCCGTCAGCGATGTGGCGGTGTTGCTGGTCAGTGAGCTCGTGACCAATTCCCTGCGGTACGCGTCGGGGCCCATCGGCGTCCGGATGGCCCGGCAGGAGCCCGGCGCCCTGCTGGTGGAGGTCTCCGACCCGCTGCCGGAAGAGCCCGTACAGCGGCACACCGGACCGGACGACGAAGGGGGCCGGGGCCTTCAGTTGGTGGCTTGTTCTGCACGGCGCTGGGGGACCAGGCGAGGCAGGACGGGCAAGACCGTGTGGTTCGAGCTGGCTCTGCCGGGTTAGAAGGAGGGAGGGACGAACGATCACCACCTCTTCGGACGGCGAGGTCGGAAGACGGCCGGAAAAGAACGAGACCGGGATGTGATCGTGAACGCCGTGTCGGTGGGGGCCGTAGTACTGAATACTGCGGTCAAGGCCGGTCCGGTGCGGTGAGCTGGAGGGGACGGTCGCGTGAGCGAGATACCTGAGACGGCTGGCGGCGTCGTGTGGCAGAGCAGCCCGCCTGGCTCGATCTATGACTACATCAGGGTCGCCTCGTTCTCGATCGGGCCCGACGGGCTGATCGAGCAGTGGAGCGTGCGGGCCGAGGAGCAGTTCGGCTTGTCCGCCCGCGAGGTCGTGGGAATCGACCCGGTCGACGCCTTCATGCCGCCTGAGCTGCGCTCCCAAGGTCACCGGCGGGTCACCGAGATCCTGGACGGGCGCGAGTGGACCGGCCTGGTCCCGTTCCGCACGCCGGAGCGGCGGGGACGGCACGGGCTCGCCGAGCTGTATGTGATGCCGAGTGAGACGGCGACCGGGGAGCGCGGCGCGCTCTGTATCGTCGTCGACGTCCGGGCGCTGCGCGGCATAGAGACGGATCTCGCGGCCTCGCAGGCAATTTTCGGCCAATCTCCCTTCGGCTTCCTGCTGTTCGGCACGGGCCTCACCGTCCTGCGCGCCAACAGGCGCTTCGCCACTGTCTTCGGCGGCGAACCCGACGAGCACCGCGGCCGCACCGTCCACGACTATCTGAACCGCGCCGAGGCCGACCGGATGGCCGCCGCCCTCCAGCGCGTCCTGGACACCGGCGAGGCCGTCACCGACCTCCAGCTCGTCGGCACCGCGCCCGGCGACCCGGCCCGCCGTCACTGGTCGATCAACCTCTACCGGGTGCACAGCGGCACCGGCCGGCCCATCGGCGTCGCCAGCCTCGGCATCGATGTGACCCGCCGTCACAACGCCGCCCGCGAGGCCGCCGACGCCCGCCGCAACCTCGCCCTGCTCAACGAGGCGGGCAACCGGATAGGGAACTCCCTCGACCTGGAGACCACCGCCCGCGAACTCCTCGACGTCGCCGTCCCCGGCTTCTGCGACCTGGCCTCCGTCGACCTCTACCAGGCACTGCTCGCCGGGGACGAAGCCATCCGGAGCCGTGCCGACGGCAGCGCCGAGCTGCGCCGGGTCGCCTTCGCCAGCGCCGTCTCGGACGCACCGCCCACCCTCACCGGCGCCACCGCCCCGATCGCGTCCGTCTCCGTGGGAGACGTCCATCGCTACCCCTTCCACTCGCCCTGCGCCGGCGCCCTGCGCACCGGTCGCCTCCATGCCGTACCGGGCGGCGAGGGCAGCCTGGTGCACACCACGCTCGCCGTCCCGATGGTCGCCCACGACACCGTCGTCGGGCTCGTCCAGTTCTCCCGCGCCAAGGGCAGCGAGCCCTTCGGCGACCGCGACCGCGCCCTCGCCACCGAACTCGCCTCCCGCGCCGCCGTCTGCATCGACAACGCCCGCCTCTACCGGAGGGAGCACGAGCGCGCGCTGATACTGCAGCGCTCCCTGCTCCCGCCCGGCGACCCCGAGGCCGCCGGGCTGGACATCGCCTGCCGCTATCTGCCGGGCAACGCCGCCACCGAGGTCGGCGGCGACTGGTTCGACGTCATCGAACTCCCCGGCCACCGCACCGCCCTGGTCGTCGGCGATGTGATGGGCCGCGGTCTGCGGGCCGCCGTCGCCATGGGCGAACTGCGCACCGCCGTACGGACCCTGGCCATGCTCGACCTGGAGCCCGCAGAGGTGCTCTCGCACCTGGACGAGATCGCCCGGGGCCTGGGCGACCCCGGCGGCCCCGACCGCGCGGCGGGCGGAAACAGGCGCGGCGGCCCCGGCTCCCGCACCGCCCACAAGTCCCGCGAGGCCGACCTCTCCGAGGTCTACCTGGCGACCTGTGTGTACGCCGTGTACGACCCGGTGACGCGGCGCTGCTCCATCGCCAACGCGGGCCATCTGCCGCCGGTCCTGGTCGAGCCCGGCGAGCCCGCGCTGTTCCTGGACATGCCGCCCGGGCTGCCGCTCGGCGTGGGCGGGGAGCCGTTCGAGGAGATCGAGGTCGACCTCCCCGAGGGCGCCCTGCTCGCTCTCTACACCGACGGTCTCGTCGAGTCCCGCGACCACCCCCTGGACGAGGGACTGCGGGCCTTCCGCAAGGCCATCAGCGACCCGGTCGCGGGCCTGGAGGACGTCTGCGACCAGGTCCTCAACACCCTCGACACCCGCCACGGCGAGGACGACATCGCCCTGCTCATGGCCCGTATCCAGGGCCTGCCCACGGACGCCGTCGGCGACTGGCGGCTGCCGCGCTCGCCACGCTCGGTCGGCCGCGCCCGCGAGCTCGCCCGCACCCAGCTGCTCGCCTGGAACCTCGACGACCTCGTCGACACCACCGAGCTGCTGGTCAGCGAACTCGTCACCAACGCCCTGCGGTACGGCGAGGGCGAGGTACGGCTCCGGCTGCTGCGGGACCGCACCCTCGTCTGCGAGGTGTGGGACGCGGGTCTGGTCCAGCCGAGACGGCGGCGGGCCCGGGACACGGACGAGGGTGGCCGGGGGCTCCAGCTCGTCGGCCTGCTGAGCGCGGGCTGGGGCTCGCGCCGCACCCCGCGTGGCAAGACGGTCTGGTTCGAACTCGCCCTTCCGGACGGCGAGTCCCGCCCCGTGGCCGAGCTGACGGAGGAGCAGCTGCTCAGCATGTTCTGACCCCGGGGGTGCTCAGCCCCGGGGTGTCGTCCGCTGTCGGCGTGCTGCGGTCCGCCCACGGCCCGCCGCCCCTACGTCGTCGCCTTCAGTGCCGCCAGCCGCGCCTCCACCTCCGCCGTGTCGCCCTGGGCGTCCAGTTGCTCGAACTGGGCGTCCAGGAACGAGGCGGCGAGCTCCCGCGTGCCCCGCGCCCGGGCCTCCTCGCGCCGCACCTTGTCCTCGAAGCGGGGTATCTCGCTGGTCGGGTCGAGCAGGTCGACGCCCTCCAGCCCGTCCAGCAGCGTGTTCCGCGCCCGCGCCGCGGCGGCCCGGGATGCCAACTCGCCCTGCTCCGCCCTCAGTACGTCCAGCTGGGACTTCATCCGGGCCAGGCCGGACTTGAGCCTGTCCACCAGCTCCGTCTGCGCGGCGATCGTCGGCTCCGCCGCCCGCGCCTCGTTCTCCGAATGCACCTGCCTGCCCAGCGCCACCTTGGCGAGGCGGTCGAACCGGTCGGCGTCGTCCGCCGAGCCGTCCGCGCGCAGTCCGTCGGCCTTCCTGCTGGCCGCGACCGCCTGGTCGCCCCACTCCTTGGCGGCGGCCAGGTCCTCCACCCGGTCCCTCTCCATCAGGCGCACGTTGCCCATGGCCGAGGCGACGGCCTGCTCCGCCTCCGCGATGGTGCTCGTGTACTCCCGTATCAGCTGGTCCAGCATCTTCTGCGGGTCCTCGGCCTGGTCGAGGAGCGCGTTGACGTTGGCCTTCGCCAGCCGGCCGACCCGGCCCAGTACCGACTGCCTGTCGCTCATGGCTCTTCTCCTTGCGCCGGTCCGCTTCCTGCTTCTGATACACCGCCCGGCCCGTTCAGGTTCCCGTTCTTCTCGAAGGTCCCCGGGCCGTGCTCGTAGGCCTGTACCTCCGCTTCTGCGAGGCTCCGCGCCTGCCGCGCCAGGGCGTCCGCCCGCCGCACCTCGGCGAGGCCGCCCGGCGCGTCCGGCCCGGCCGTCTCGTCGGCCTGTGCGAGGTGGCGCCGGGCCTCCGCGAGCCGGGTGCGGGCCGCGCTGCCGACCGCGTCCCGGTGGGTGGTGACGTAGTCGTCCGCCGCCGCGACGGCCGCGCCGGCCGTGATCACCGCCCGGTCCAGGAGGGTGCGGGAGCGCCCCGCGCCGCCCGTGCGCTCCCGTACGCCTGCAAGGGCCTCGTCCAGTGCCGCGTCCAGTGCCTCCTCCGCCTCCCCGACCAGGCGCAGCGCGCCGATCGGGTCGTACGGGCCGGCCGCCCGTGCCCGCCCGACGCCCACGAGCACCGTCTCGGCCCGGGCGACCGGACCGCGCAGGCCGGCGAGGGACTCCGTGGCGCCTTCCAGCGGACCTCGCGCCTCCGCCGTGCCTTCCAGCAGCTCGCGAGCCTCCGCCAGAACCGCCTTGGTCTCCGTGAGCGCGACGGGCAACCGCTCTTCGGCGTCCGCGAGTTCCCGGCTCCGCCGGACGATCGCGTCCACCAGCGTGGCCGCCTGGGCGACGGCGCCCTCGGCGGCGCGCACTTGCGCCGCGGCCTCGCCCCGGTCCTCCGCGTCGAGGGCCTGGCGGGCGGCGTTGAGGCAGGCCGTGGCGGAGACCAGGTGTTCCTTGGCCTCCTCGGTATGGCCCGTGACCGGCGCGGTCGCGGACTCCGCGTACCGCTGGCGCAGCGCGGTCAGCGTCGAGTCCGCCGCGGCCGTACGCCCGGTGAGCGTGCGGAAGGCCGTCTCGACGGCCTCCAGCGCCCGCGGGGCGTCGCGCTCCAGGGCGCGCAGCGCGTCGAAGGCCTCCGACTCGGCGTCGAGCCGCCGACCGGCCGCGGCGCACCGCGAGACGATCTCCCGCAGCATCCGCCGCCGTGCCGCCCCGCCCTCCTCCGGCAGCTCCGGCTCGTCGGGCGGGGCGGGACCCTCCGGCAGGGCCAGCCCCTCCGGCGGCGGCTCGTCGTCGAGCTGCTGGCGCAGCCGGAACGCGGTGGCCAGTTCGGACCTGGCGTACGCGAGGGCCTGCGCGAACGGCCGGGCCGCCTCGTCCCCGAACTGGGCGACGGCGAAACCCAGTTCCTCGTCACTCGTACGGATGGCGTCATCGGTGGCGACCAGGGTCCGGTCGGCCTCCGCCTCCAAGGCGGCGAGGTCCTGCGGCGGGGCCGGATCCCGCTCCCAGCCCTGCGCCCCCGCGCTCTGGGCGCTCGCGGGTGTGGTCCGGGTGGCGGCCCGCCGCTTCCTGCGCGCGTACGCGTAGACGGCGACCGCGCCCGCGGCGACGAGGACGACGACCGGCAGGACGTAGTCGCTCGCCGAGATGGAGCCGTCGTGCCGGGCGGGCTCGGCCAGGGCGGCGTCCAGCCCCTCGGCCGCGCCGATCGCGGCCCCCGCCCAGTCGCCGCGCCGCAGGGCGGGTTCGATCCACTCGCGCGCCACCTCGCCGAGCGTCTGGTCGCTGAGCCGGAAGTACTGGTCGACCGAGTACGCGTACTGCCGCGACCCGGTGGCGACGGCCAGCAGGACGTCGTCGCGGCCGAGCCCGTTCTTCTGCGCGGTGGTGTCGGCCCAGTCCTGGGCGGTGCGGCCGGAGAAGTCGTCCACGTACACCGCGAAGAGCTGCACGAGGCGGTCCTCGTGGAGGCGGTCGAGCGCGGCGGCCACCTGCGGCGCGCGGTCGGCGAGCGCGTGCGCGTGGTCGGTGACCAGCCCGTTCGAGGCGAGCGTCACCGGGTCCTCGGCGTGCGCGGGTCCCGCGCCGGGCAGTGCCGTCCAGCACGTGGCCAGCAACACGGCCACGAGGGCCCGGACGGCCCGGGCGGCCATGCGAGGCCCGGTGCGACTGACACGCGGCGTCACATTTGTGAGCGTATGGCGGTATCTGCCGCTCCGCGACCGGGCGGGAGCCGCCGGACCGGGGAATCCGCGCCCCGCTCGTTAGGCAGCACGCCACCGGGAGGTCATACTTCCACGGCACACTGACAGTCAGGGGTACACGTGCGGACAGCTATATCGGCCGGAGTCGAGGGCCTGCGCCGGTGGTTCCGGCGCCCGGCGCGGACGTGGGTGCGGCGTGCCGTGCTGGCGGCCGTGCTCCTGGTGATGGCGCCCATGGTGGTCGGCGCGGTGGCGCTGCGCAGCAGCTACGCGGGCGACCCCGGCGACGGCACCAGAACGCGCGGCCGGGACGCCATCTGGCTCGGTCACGCCTGGGTCGACGGCCGCAAGGGCGACCGCGACCTGGACGCCTTCGCCGCGCGCGTACGGGAGACGGGGATACACGACCTCTACGTGCACGCCGGACCCCTGGAGCACGACGGGTCGCTGCCCGCGGCCCGCTACCCCAAGGCGCGCTGGCTGGTCGACGGCGTGCACCGCAGGCTGCCCGGCGTGCGCGTGCAGGCCTGGCTCGGCGACAAGCTCGCCACCGAGGGCCCCAGGGGGCTGCGTCTGGAGCGTCCGGCCACCCGTGCCGCGATGGTGGACTCGGCCCGCCGGGCCCTGGCGGGCGGCGGGTTCGACGGCGTCCACTTCGACCTGGAGCCGATGCCCTCGGGCAACCGTCACTTCCTCGAACTGCTCGACGCGGTGCGGCCCGTGACGCGGGCGCACCACGCGACGCTGTCGGTGGCCGCGCACCAGATCGACCCGGTGCCCAAGCTGCACTCCGCCGCCGGCAAGATCGCCGGGCACCCCAAGTGGTGGTCGCAGGCGTACTTCGGGCAGGTGGCCAAGCGTGTCGACCAGATCGCCGTCATGTCGTACGACACCTCGATGCCGCTGGAGAGCCTGTACGGCGGCTATGTCGCCCAGCAGGCCTCGCTGGCGCTCGAAGTGACGCCCAAGGACACGGATCTGCTGATGGGGCTGCCGTTCTTCCAGACGGAGACCATGGGCCACCACGCCTCGGCCGAGACGGTCAAGGCGGCCGTACGCGGCGTGCGTCTGGGGCTCGGCCGCACCGACCGCCACCGCGAGCACTTCGGCGTCGCCCTCTACGTCGACTTCACCGCGCGCGACCAGGACTGGGCCGCGTACGACAAGGACTGGAACTGAGGCGCGGCAGCACGGCGGGGGGGGGGGGGGGGGGGGGGGGGGGGGGGGGGGGGGGGGGGGGTTGGGGGGGGGGGGGGGGGGGGGGGGGGGGAGGGGGGGGGTGGGGGGGGGGA
>NZ_JBVIHM010000016.1:3486-18937 GCF_055570295.1 Streptomyces sp. NPDC031265 | reverse complement strand
ACCCCCCCCCACCAGCCCCAACCCCCCAGCCCCCCCCCCCCCCCCCCCCCCCCCCCCCCCCCCCCCCCCCCCCCCCCCCCCCCCCCCCCCCCCGCGTTTCCCGCGGCCGGGACTAACTCCCGGACCGGCGCCCGATCCTGTTGCCGAGCCAGACCAGCGGGTCGTACTTGCGGTCCACCGCCCGCTCCTTGAGCGGGATCAGCGCATTGTCGGTGATCTTGATGTGCTCGGGGCAGACCTCCGTGCAGCACTTGGTGATGTTGCAGTAACCGAGGCCGTGGTCGTCCTGGGCGGTGCGCTTGCGGTCCAGGCCCGTCTCGTCCGCCGCGTCCAGCGGGTGCATGTCCAGCTCCGCGATCCGCATCAGGAAGCGCGGGCCCGCGAAGGCGGCCTTGTTCTCCTCGTGGTCGCGCACCACGTGGCAGGTGTCCTGGCACAGGAAGCACTCGATGCACTTGCGGAACTCCTGCGAGCGCTCCACATCGACCTGCCGCATCCGGTACTCGCCGGCCGCGACCCCCTTCGGGGGAACGAAGGCGGGAACTTCCCGGGCCTTCTCGTAGTTGAAGGTGACGTCGGTCACCAGGTCGCGGACGACCGGGAACGCCCGCAGCGGGGTGACCGTGATCGTCTCCTCGCGCGAGAAGACCGACATCCGGGTCATGCACAGCAGCCGGGGCCGCCCGTTGATCTCCGCCGAGCACGAACCGCACTTGCCCGCCTTGCAGTTCCAGCGCACGGCCAGGTCCGGGACCTGGGTCGCCTGGAGCCGGTGGATGATGTCGAGGACCACCTCGCCCTCGTTCACCTCCACCTTGAAGTCCTCCAGGGCGCCGCCGCCGGTGTCGCCCCGCCAGACCCGGAAGCTCGCGTCATACGTGGTCACTCGTAGAGCTCCTCTTCGGCGAGGTACTTGACCAGCTCCTCCTTCTCGAAGAGGGCGAGCAGGTCGGGACGGATGGGTTCGGTCTCTTCGCGTACGAGCCGGATCTGGCCCCGGACCGGATCGGTGGCCGCGAGCTCGGCGGTGGGGTCGGCCAGCCGGCACAGCAGGTTCGCGCGCCGCCAGCCGCGGTCCATCGCGGGCCAGTCCTCGCGGGTGTGGCCGCCCCGGCTCTCGGTACGCTCCAGTGCCGCGCGCGCCACGCACTCGCTGACCAGGAGCATGTTCCGCAGGTCGAGGGCGAGGTGCCAGCCCGGGTTGAACTGCCGGTGCCCCTCCACCCCGGCCCGCCGGGCCCGTACGCGCAGCTCGGCCAGTTTCTCCAGGGCCTGCCGCATCTCCGCCTCCCGGCGGATGATGCCGACGAGGTCGTTCATGGCCTGCTGGAGCTCCTGGTGGAGGGTGTACGGGTTCTCCGGCACCGCGCCTTCCTGGTTGGGCTCGGCGCTGAACGGCCGCAGCGCCTCCGCCGCCGCCAGAGCCACCTGGGCCTCGTCGACGGCCGGGCGGGCGCCGGCCAGCGCCGAGGCGTACTCGGCGGCGTGCAGCCCCGCGCGGCGGCCGAAGACCAGCAGGTCGGAGAGGGAGTTGCCGCCCAGGCGGTTGGAGCCGTGCATCCCGCCGGCCACCTCGCCCGCGGCGAACAGACCGGGCACCCCGCGCGCGGCCGCGGTGTCCGATTCGACGGCGATGCCGCCCATCACGTAGTGGCAGGTCGGGCCGACCTCCATCGGCTCGGCCGTGATGTCGACGTCGGCCAGCTCCTTGAACTGGTGGTGCATGGAGGGCAGCCGGCGCCGGATGACCTCGGCGGGCATCCGGGTCGACACGTCGAGGAAGACGCCGCCGTGCGGGGAGCCGCGGCCCGCCTTCACCTCGGAGTTGATGGCGCGGGCGACCTCGTCGCGGGGGAGCAGCTCGGGCGGGCGGCGGTTGTGGTCGGGGTCCTCGTACCAGCGGTCGCCCTCCGCCTCGGACTCCGCGTACTTCTCCTTGAAGACGTCCGGCACGTAGTCGAACATGAAGCGCTTGCCCTCGGAGTTGCGCAGCACCCCGCCGTCGCCGCGGACCGACTCGGTGACCAGGATGCCCTTGACCGAGGGCGGCCAGACCATGCCCGTCGGGTGGAACTGCACGAACTCCATGTTCAGCAGCGGGGCCCCGGCGAGCAGCGCGAGCGCGTGGCCGTCGCCGGTGTACTCCCACGAGTTCGACGTCACCTTGAAGGACTTGCCGATGCCGCCGGTCGCCAGGACCACGGCCGGGGCCTCCAGGACGAAGAACCGGCCGGACTCGCGCTCGTAGCAGAAGGCACCCGAGACGCGTTCGTCCTCTTTGAGGCTGTGTTCTTTCAAGATCCGGGTGACCGTGCACTCCTGGAAGACCTTCAACCGGGCCTCGTAGTCGCCGAACTCGCGCTTGTCCTCCTGCTGGAGCGAGACGATCTTCTGCTGGAGGGTGCGGATGAGCTCCAGGCCGGTGCGGTCGCCGACATGGGCGAGGCGCGGGTACTCGTGGCCCCCGAAGTTGCGCTGGGAGATCCGGCCGTCCGGCGTACGGTCGAAGAGGGCGCCCCAGGTCTCCAGCTCCCACACCCGGTCGGGCGCCTCGCGCGCGTGGAGCTCGGCCATCCGCCACTGGTTGAGGAACTTGCCGCCGCGCATGGTGTCGCGGAAGTGGACCTGCCAGTTGTCGCCGGAGTTCACATTGCCCATGGAGGCGGCGATACCGCCCTCGGCCATCACCGTGTGGGCCTTGCCGAAGAGGGACTTGCAGATCACCGCGGTACGGGCGCCCTGCTCCCGCGCCTCGATGGCGGCCCGCAGGCCCGCACCGCCCGCGCCCACCACGACCACGTCCCACTGCTGCCGTTCGAGCTGCGTCATCAGAAGAACCTCGGATCGTCGAACGCCCCGGTGGCGAGGAAGTACACGTACAGGTCGGCCAGCGAGACACTGATCAACGAGGCCCAGGCAAGCAGCATGTGATGACGGTTCAGCTTCCCCGCCCAGCCCCACAGCCGGTAGCGCACCGGATGCTTGGAGAAGTGCCGCAGCCGGCCGCCGACGATGTGCCGGCAGGAGTGGCAGGAGAGGGTGTACGCCCAGATCAGCACGATGTTGAGGGTGAAGATCAGGGTGCCGAGGCCCATGTGGCCCCACCGGTAGTGCTCGTCGCGGTAGGCGAGCACCGCGTCGTACGTGAGGAACGCGGCGACCGGCAGCGCGAAGTAGAACGTGTAACGGTGGATGTTCTGGATGACGAGCGGGAAGCGGGTCTCGCCCGAGTACTTCTTGTGCGGCTCGGCCACCGCGCAGGCGGGCGGCGAGGCCCAGAAGCCCCGGTAGTAGGCCTTGCGGTAGTAGTAGCAGGTGCCGCGGAAGGCGAGCGGGAAGATCAGGATCAGCAGGGCGGGGGAGAGGCCCCACCAGCTGCCGATGAGGTCGGCGTTCGGGCCGCCCCGCATCGGGACGCAGTTGTCGGCGACGCACGGCGAGTAGAACGGCGAGACGTAAGGAGCCGCGTAGTAGTCGTCGTTCACGAAGGCCCGCCAAGTCGAGTAGACGACGAAGGCGAGCAGTCCGGCGGCGGTCACGGCGGGCGCCAGCCACCAGCGGTCGGTGCGCAGATGGCGGGGCGCGATGGCGGCGCGCGAGGCGTCGTGAACGCCGGTCAGCGGTTGGGGTTCGGTGCCTGTGGCCAACAGTGGCTCCAGTCGCGTGAGTCAGGGGGCGTGCCGGTCGCGGGCGCCCAGGCCTTCGTCGTCCGAGTCCGTCCACAGCGAGGTGTCGTACGGCGTGTCCGGGATGGTGACCAGCTCGGGGCGGACCTCGGCGGTATGGGGAGCGGTCTCGCTCAGCAGTGCGACGCTCTCGCGCAGATGGTCGGTGTCGGTCCGTACCCGCCGGATGTCCAGGCCGCCTTCGCCGACCTGTTTCTCCAGCCGCCCCACCGACCTGACCAGGTCGTCGAGGCAGCGCTGGACCGACGTCAACTCGTCGTGCAGGGACATGGCGTGCCCTACCTTCCGCACTAGCGGGCGGTGACCGGTCGTTCCGGAGGGCGACCTCCGGATCCCCCCGAAAGGTCATGCGCCTGAGAGTGTCGCGCGTCACTTCCGTGATTGTGAAGGTGTGTGCACCGGGTTCCGGGGGCGCGCACCACCTCTTGCGCGCCCGCATTGCGCCGCACGGGTGGGATCCGGCCGCCGCCGCGCCGTGTCGCCGTACGGGCGGGGGTGCCGTCCTCTTCAGTGAGCGGGCAATACGTGTGATCATCGCGAAATGCCATCAAACAAACAAAAACTGACGAAGAGGTACAAACATGCCCCACGTCGGCGTTCAGCGCGGGAGGGCATCCCGGGCGATCCGCACCGTCGCCGCGATCCGCACCGTCGCGTCGCTCCGGTCCGTCGCGCTCCTCACCTCCGGTGTACTGGCGCTCCCCGCGCTGACCGGCTGCTCCTCGGGCGACGACGCGGCCGGCGCGGTCGTGGCCCCCCAGGACATCGGCGCGGCGGCCCGGCCCCAGGTCGCCGACGGGGGCACCCTGCGCTGGGCCGTCGACGCCATGCCCCAGACGCTCAACGTCTTCCAGGCCGACGCCGACGCCGCCACCGCGCGGATCACCGGCGCGGTGCTGCCGTCCCTCTTCACCCTGGACGAGCGCGGTCGTCCGCAGCGCAATCCGGACTATCTGGAGCGCGCGGAGATCGTGCAGCGCGAGCCCAAGCAGGTCGTGCTCTACAAGCTCAACCAGAAGGCGGTGTGGAGCGACGGCCGGGAGGTCGGCGCGCCCGACTTCGTCGCCCAGTGGCGCGCGCTCAGCGGCCGCGACACGGCGTACTGGACCGCGCGCAACGCGGGGTACGAGCGGATCGAGAAGATCGAGAAGGGCGCGAACGACCTGGAGGTCAAGGTCACCTTCGCCAAGCCGTACGCGGACTGGCGCGCCCTGTTCAGCCCGCTCTACCCGAAGGACGTCACCGGTACGCCGGACGCCTTCAACGACGGCGCCCGCACCAAGCTGAAGGCCACCGCAGGACCGTTTCTCCTGAAGGCCTCGGACCGCGACAAGGGCACCTTCACGCTGGCCCGCAACCCGCGCTGGTGGGGCCGGCCCAGCAAGCTCGACGAGCTGGTCTTCCGGGCCGTGCCGCGCGACAAGCGCGTCGCCGCCCTCGCCGACGGCAGCCTGGACGTGGCCGAGATCGACCGGTCCGGCGCCGACCGCATCACCCTGGCCGAGCGCGACAGGGAAGCGGGCCGCGGCAACGACGGCCCCGGGCTCCCCCACGGCCCCGGCGCCGCGATCACCCCTGCCTCCGCGCTGCGCTCCTGGGCGGTCGCGCACGGCTCCGACGAGGGGCGGGCCGAGACCGAGCTGCGGGCGCGCAAGCAGACCCGCGCGGCCGTCGAGCGGTACGCGCAGGAGCAGGCGGGCCTGGCCGGGCTCAGCATCCGCAAGTCCCTGGAGCCCGCCTACACCCAGCTCGCCCTCAACGGCAGCTCCGGCCCGCTCGCCGACGAACGGGTGCGCCGGGCGGTGGCCCGGGCGCTGGACCGCCAGGAGCTCGCCGAGATCGTGCTCAAACCGCTCGGGCTGCCCGCCCGGCCGCCCGGCAGCCATCTGGCGCTGGCGGGCCAGCCCGCGTACGCCGACAACAGTGCCGCGCTCGGCGGCCAGGACACCCACGAGGCGCAGGCCCTGCTCGGGGACGCGGGCTGGACCCCGGGCGGCGCCCGCCAGAAGCCCGGCACCACCAAGGCGGGCAGCAAGGCGTCCGGCGCCCACGCGGACGACGACGCCAAGCGGGAGGGCGCCGCGGACGTGGGCGGCTCGAACGACGAGGGCACGTACATCGTCGGCGACGACAAGGGCAGGAGGGCCCGGCCGGGTCCCGGTCTGCACTCCCTGGGCGGCACGAAGGCCGGTGAGGGCTCCCATTACGCGGACGAGGAGAAGCCCCGGCCGGGCTCCGACGCGCAGGACGAGCCGGGCGAGCAGGACGGCGCGGCCGGGAGCGACGACAAGCCCGGCGGCAACCGGCCCGGCGGCTCCGGTCCGGGCGCCGACACGCATGTGCTCGCCCCGGCCCGCGCCGCCGCCCTCCAGGAGGTCGCCCTGATGCGCCAGGCCGACGCGCTGGACGACGCGGGCCACGGCCACCGGGACGGGGCCGGCAGGGCGAAGGAGGGGGAGGACGCCCGCCGGACCGAGGCCCAGCGCCAGGGCGGCGCCCCCGGCGCGTACGCCCCCAAGGGCACCGCGGCCCCCGTGGCGGGCGGACCGCTCGGCAAGGACGGCAAGCCGCTCACCCTCCGCTTCGTGCTCCCCTCGGGCGCGGGCTCCGAGCAGCTGCGGGCGGTGGGCGACCGGATCGCCCAGATGCTGAGAGCCGTCGGGATCAGCACCGAGATCTCCAAGGTGGACGACGACAGCTACTTCAAGGACCACATCGCCTCGGGCGACTTCGATCTGGCGCTGTACTCCTGGCCCGGCACCGCCTACCCGGCCACCGACGACCGGCCGGTCTTCGCCAAGCCGGAGCCCGCCTCGGACGGCTCACTGGTGGTCGAGCAGAACTACACCCGGATCGGCACCGACCACATCGACCAGCTGTTCGATCAGGCGGTCGGGGAGCTCGACGAGGACGAGGCCCGCGATCTGGTGCGCAAGGCGGACGCCAGGATCTGGGCCGCGGCCGGATCCATCCCCCTCTACCAGCGCCCCCAGCTGGTCGCGGTGAAGCCGAACGTGGCCAATGCGGGGGCTTTCGGGTTCGCCGCCCCGCACTTCCAGGACATCGGCTTCAAGAAGGCGGAAAGCGCCCCGAAGGGGCCGAAGAAGTAGCAGAAGAGATCAGCGCTCGTACTGAGAAGTGGCAGGTCAGAACCTCAGAAGTGGCTCAAGTCCCTTGCCCGCCGGTCCGCCGGCGGGCAAGGTCGTACCTGCCCTTGACCCGGCCTTGAGGCTGCCTCGACCAGGGCTCCCTCGCAGCTCCCCCCACCCCGCAGAACGATCATAGGTTCGGCCCGGGAGGCCTCCGGCGCGCCAGCCCCGTACCATAGGACTAGCCGTGGCGTGTCCGCGCCCGGCGGGCGGACGAGGTCTCGACCGTCAGACGCCTGATTCCCGATCGAGAGAAGCGCCAGCCAGCATGCCCACGCGCCACGACATCCGCAATGTCGCCATCGTCGCCCACGTCGACCACGGTAAGACGACCATCGTCGACGCCATGCTCAAGCAGGCGGGTGCGTTCGCCGCGCACGCCGCCGAGTCGCTCGACGACCGCATGATGGACAGCAACGACCTGGAGCGTGAGAAGGGCATCACGATCCTGGCCAAGAACACGGCCGTGAAGTACCACCCGAAGGATGGCGGCGACGTCATCACCATCAACATCATCGACACCCCGGGCCACGCCGACTTCGGCGGCGAGGTCGAGCGCGGTCTGTCGATGGTGGACGCGGTGGTCCTGCTCGTGGACGCCTCCGAGGGCCCGCTGCCGCAGACCCGCTTCGTGCTCCGTAAGGCGCTCCAGCAGCGGCTGCCCGTCATCCTCTGCATCAACAAGACGGACCGCCCGGACTCCCGCATCGACGAGGTCGTCAACGAGACGTACGACCTCTTCCTGGACCTGGACGCGGACGAGGACCAGATCGAGTTCCCGATCGTCTACGCCTGTGGCCGTGACGGCGTCGCCTCGCTGACCAAGCCGGAGAACGGCACGGTCCCGGCCGACTCGACCAGCCTGGAGCCGTTCTTCTCCGCCATCCTGGAACACGTCCCGGCCCCGACGTACGAGGACGACGCGCCGCTCCAGGCCCACGTCACCAACCTCGACGCCGACAACTTCCTCGGCCGTATCGCGCTGGTCCGTGTCGAGCAGGGCGAGCTGCGCAAGGGCCAGACGGTCGCCTGGATCAAGCGTGACGGCAGCATCTCGAACGTCCGCATCACCGAGCTGATGATGACCGAGGCGCTCACCCGTAAGCCCGCGGAGGTCGCCGGTCCCGGTGACATCTGTGCGGTCGCCGGTATCCCCGACATCATGATCGGCGAGACCCTGGCCGACCCGGAGAACCCGATCGCGCTGCCGCTGATCACGGTGGACCAGCCGGCCATCTCCATGACCATCGGTACGAACACCTCGCCGCTGGTCGGCCGCGGTGGCACCGGCAAGGGCGCCGACTCCAAGTCGTCGAGCGTCAAGCAGCGCAAGGTCACCGCCCGCCAGGTCAAGGACCGCCTCGACCGTGAGCTGATCGGTAACGTCTCGCTGCGTGTCCTGGACACCGAGCGCCCGGACGCCTGGGAGGTCCAGGGCCGTGGTGAGCTGGCGCTCGCCATCCTGGTCGAGCAGATGCGCCGCGAGGGCTTCGAGCTGACCATCGGCAAGCCGCAGGTGGTCACCAAGGAGGTCGACGGCAAGATCCACGAGCCGGTCGAGCGCCTCACGGTGGACGTCCCCGAGGAGCACATGGGCGCGGTCACGCAGCTCATGGGCGTCCGCAAGGGCCGCATGGACAACATGGCGAACCACGGCTCCGGCTGGGTCCGCATGGAGTTCGTCGTCCCGTCGCGTGGCCTGATCGGCTTCCGCACCGAGTTCCTCACCAACACCCGTGGTACGGGCATCGCCCACTCCATCCACGAGGGCCACGAGCCGTGGTTCGGCACCCTGACGACCCGTAACAACGGTTCGCTCGTCGCCGACCGCGCCGGTTCGGTCACCCCCTTCGCGATGATCAACCTCCAGGAGCGCGGTGTCCTCTTCACCGAGCCCGGCACCGAGGTCTACGAGGGCATGATCGTCGGTGAGAACTCGCGCGCCGACGACATGGACGTGAACATCACCAAGGAGAAGAAGCTCACCAACATGCGTGCGGCTTCCGCGGACAACACGGAGAACGTGGTCCCGCCGCGCAACCTCTCCCTGGAGCAGTCCCTGGAGTTCTGCCGCGACGACGAGTGCGTCGAGGTGACCCCGGAGGCCGTGCGCATCCGCAAGGTCGTTCTGGACCAGAAGGAGCGCGGCCGTACGGCCTCGCGCGCCAAGCACGGCTGAGCATAGGCCGGTTGGGCTCCATGGCCCGGCTCTCCGCGATCTTCGCGGGGGGCCGGGCCGTTGTCGTACGGTGGTCCGCGCGGGTCGGTGAGCACTGCCTTCCGACTGTCGCGCGGTCAAGTTGTTTTCCTCTGCATCCTGTTCGGATATCGAGCGCTGCTCTCCGGAAGATGTGTTAACGGTCCGTTTCGGGCGTGTCTGTCTGTGCTCTGTTTGTCCGGATTTCGGATTGTTGGCCTGAGCTGATGTTGTCAAAACGAGACCCTTTAAGTGTGGTTTACAGCCCGGTCGTACTTAATAGTTGGCTCCATTGAGCTCGGGTCAATGGGTCACGCACTGTGGGGAGTGCCGACTCACGAGCACACTCGGGGCGCTTAATCGATCGCCGTCAGGGGTGTCGGCGATCTTTTTGTGCCCCTCATGTTGTGACAAGTGGACTCATGAGGAGGAACCCATGCGTGGTGCCAAGAGCGCCAAGTGGGTCGCGGGTGCGGCGGTTGTTGCCCTGGCTGCGACCGCCTGCGGTGGCGGCGACGGTGACAGCAAGGGCAAGGGGGGTAGTTCGGGCGGCGTGATCTCCATGGAGATCGGCGAGCCGCAGAACCTGCTCGTGCCCTCGAACACCTACGAGACCGAGGGCGGACAGGTCATTCACGCCCTGTTCACCGGGCTCACCAAGCTGAACGAGAAGAGCGAGGTCGTCAACGACCTCGCGCAGTCCGTCGAGACCAAGGACTCCAAGGTCTGGACGATCAAGCTGAAGCCCGGCTTCACCTTCCACAACGGTGAGGCCGTCACGGCGAAGTCCTTCATCGACGCCTGGAACTACGGCGCCAACCAGGACAACGCCCAGCAGACGAACCCCCTCTTCTCGCACATCCAGGGTTACAAGGACCTCAACCCCGGACCGAAGAAGAAGGTCGCCACCAAGGAGATGTCCGGCCTCAAGGCCGTCGACGACACCACTCTCCAGGTGACGCTGGAAGCGCCGTTCTCGGCGTTCCCGGCGCAGCTTTCGTTCTCGGCGTTCTCGCCGCTGCCGAAGGTGTTCTTCAACGACCCGAAGGGCTTCGGCGAGGCCCCGATCGGCAACGGCCCGTTCAAGATGTCGGGCAAGTTCCAGCACGACGAGAAGATCAGCGTCGTGAAGTACGACAAGTACCCGGAGGCCTCGAAGATCGAGGTCAAGGGTGTCGACTTCAAGATCTACTCGAACCTGGACACGGCGTACAAGGACCTCCTCGCCAACAACATCGACCTCCACATCGCGATCCCGGACTCGGCGCTCGCGACGTACAAGAAGGACCTGGACAACCGTGTCATCGACACGGCGGACTCCAGCGTCGGCTTCATCGGCTTCCCGCTGAAGTACAACGAGGCCTTCAAGAAGCCGGAGCTGCGCAAGGCTCTGTCGATGGCGATCGACCGGAAGACCATCGCCGAGAAGATCTTCCAGGGTGCCCGCACCCCGGCCGACGACTTCATCAGCCCGATCATCGAGGGCTACCGCAAGGGTGCCTGCGGCGCGGCGTGCAACTACGACCCGGCCGCGGCCAAGGCGCTGTTCCAGCAGGCCGGCGGCCTGCCGAACAACACGCTTGAGATCGGCTACAACGCCGACGGCGGCCACAAGGGCTGGGTCGAGGCTGTCGCCAACATGCTCCAGCAGAACCTGGGCGTGAAGGTCGTCGCCAAGCCGTTCGAGAAGTTCCAGGCGATCCTGAACGACCTCGACGCCAAGAAGTACCAGGGTGCGTTCCGTATGGCGTGGAACATGGACTACCCGAACATGGAGAACTACCTCCGCCCGATCTTCTCCAAGGAAGCCATCGAGAACGGCTCCAACTACGCGGGCTACGTGAACGAGGACTTCGAGAAGCTCCTCGTCGAGGGCGACAAGGCTCCGGCGAAGGCCGACGCCATCAAGAAGTACCAGGCTGCTGACGACATCCTCGCCAAGGACATGCCGTACATCCCGGTCTACTTCTACAAGCTCAACGCGGGCTTCAGCTCGAAGATCAAGAGCGTCAGCGTCGCCGGTCACAACGTCCTCTGGGACACCGTCAAGCTCAGCTGAGCTCGATCAAGTCCCGTGAAGTAGTTGCGGGCCGAGGGTGGGCAGGGGGAGTCCGGTCCGGGTCCTCCTGCCCACCCTGTCTGCCGTCCGCCTTGTCCGTTCTGCCACCCCTCACCGGCACCGGGCGAGTCAGCACCCCTCTGGAGAACCGATGGGCCGATTCGTCGTGCGCCGTATCCTGCAGGCGATCCCTGTACTGATAGGCGTTACGTTCCTCATCTTCTACCTGGTCTTCGCACTCAAGGGCGATCCGATCCAGGCCCTGGCGGGCGAGAAGCGCGCCGACCCCAACGTCGCGGCGATGCTCCGTGAGCAGTACCACCTGAACGATCCGAAGATCGTGCAGTACTGGCACTACATCACCGGCGTCTTCACCGGCGACCTCGGTACGACGTACACCGGTCGTCCGATCTCGGAGATCGTCAGCGAGCGATTCCCGGTCACCCTCAAGCTCGCCCTCACCGCGTTCGGCATCGAGGCCGTCCTCGGCATCACGGCCGGTATCTTCGCCGCGCTGAAGAAGGGCAAGTTCGTCGACAACCTGGTCCTGATCAGCACTCTGCTGCTGATCTCGATCCCGGTGTTCGTCCTCGGCAGCGTGCTCCAGCTGGAGCTCGGTGTGAAGCTGGGGATCACTCCGGTCGCCGGTATCGACGACGGCTGGCCGAACAGCTACATCCTTCCGGCCATCGTGCTGGCGTCGACGTCGATGGCGTACATCGCGCGACTGACCAGAGCGAGCATGACGGAGTCGATCCGCGCCGACTACGTGCGCACCGCGATCGCCAAGGGCCTGCCCCGGCGCCGCGTGATCGGCATCCACACGCTGCGCAACTCGCTCATCCCCGTGGTCACCTTCCTGGGTATGGACCTCGGCGCGCTGATGGGCGGCGCGATCATCACGGAGCGGCTGTTCAACCTGCCCGGCATCGGCGGCCAGCTCGCCAAGTCCGTCTACCTGCGCGAGCGGCCCGTGGTGGTCGGCCTGGTCACCCTGCTCGTCCTGATCTACCTGGTGGCCAACCTCGTCGTAGACCTTCTCTACGCCGTGCTCGACCCGAGGATCCGCTATGAGTGAGAAGACCATCGAGAAGACCGCCCCGGCCGACGGCGCGGTGAGCGACAAGACGACCGAGGCCGAGGAGAAGGCGGCGGCCCGCCAGGCGAGCCTGCTCCGCGACGGCTGGGCGGACCTGCGCAAGCGGCCGATGTTCATCATCTCCGGCGCGGTCATCGTGATCCTGCTGGCGCTGGCGGTCGCCCCCGGCCTGTTCACCTCGCGCAGCCCGTTCAGCGACGGCTTCTGCCAGCTCCAGTACTCGCTCAACCCGCCGTCGTCGGGCCATGTGTTCGGCTACGACGTCCAGGGCTGCGACATCTACACGCGGTCCGTCTTCGGCACCCGGAACTCGATCATCGTCGGTGTGGTCACCACGCTGGCGACGACCGCCCTCGGCGGTGTTCTCGGCATCATCGCGGGTCTGCGCGGAGGCTGGCTCGACGCCGTGCTGTCGCGTGTGACCGAGGTGTTCTCCGCGCTGCCGCTCATCGTCGGCGCGCTGCTGATCATGTCGATCGTCGGTGGCGGCGACGCCTGGTCGGTGGCGCTGATCATGGCCGCGCTCGGCTGGCCGCAGGTCTACCGCATCATGCGCGGTGAGGTCATCGCCAACAAGCACAACGACTACGTCATGGCGGCGAAGGCGCTCGGCGCCGACACCTCGCGGATCGCGTTCCGGCACATCCTGCCGAACACGCTCGCGCCGGTCATCGTCATCACGACGATGAACCTCGGTGTCTACATCTCCGCCGAGGCGGCCCTGTCGTACCTCGGTATCGGTATCCAGCACCCCAACATCTCCTGGGGTCTGATGATCAGTGACGCGACGGACCGGTTCCTGACCTCCCCGCACGCCCTGCTCTTCCCCGCCGCCGTGCTCAGCATCACCGTGCTGGCGTTCATCATGCTCGGCGACGTGGTCCGCGACGCCTTCGACCCGAAGATGCGCTAGGGAGGGCGTACTCCATGACCATCATTGAGAAAACGGCGGGTGTACCCGCCCCGCGCTCCGAGAGCGGCAGCACGCCGCTCCTGGAAGTCCGCGATCTGCACGTCGAGTTCCACACCCGGGACGGCATCGCCAAGGCCGTCAACGGCGTCAACTACACCGTCGCGGCCGGCGAGACCCTCGCCGTCCTCGGCGAGTCCGGCTCCGGCAAGTCCGTGACCGCGCAGGCGATCATGGGCATCCTGGACATGCCCCCGGGCCGCATTCCGCAGGGCGAGATCCTGTTCCGCGGCAAGGACATGCTGAAGATGTCCGGCGAGGAGCGGCGGAAGATCCGCGGCCAGAAGATCGCGATGATCTTCCAGGACGCGCTCTCCTCCCTCAACCCGGTCCTCTCCGTGGGCTACCAGCTCGGCGAGATGTTCCGGGTCCACCAGGGTGCCTCCCGCAAGGAGGCCAAGGCCAAGTCCATCGAGCTGATGGACAAGGTCAAGATCCCCGCCGCCAAGGCGCGGGTCAACGACTACCCCCACCAGTTCTCCGGGGGTATGCGCCAGCGCATCATGATCGCGATGGCGCTCGCCCTGGAGCCCGACCTGATCATCGCGGACGAGCCGACCACCGCGCTCGACGTGACGGTCCAGGCGCAGGTCATGGACCTGCTCGCGGAGCTCCAGCGCGAGTTCCAGATGGGCCTGATCCTGATCACCCACGACCTCGGCGTGGTCGCCGACGTCGCGGACAAGATCGCCGTGATGTACGCGGGCCGGATCGTGGAGACCGCACCGGTGCACGAGCTCTACAAGCGCCCGGCGCACCCGTACACCCGGGGTCTGCTCGACTCGATCCCGCGCCTGGACCAGAAGGGCCAGGAGCTGTACGCGATCAAGGGTCTGCCGCCCAACCTGCTGAAGGTCCCGGCCGGTTGCGCCTTCAACCCGCGCTGCCCCAAGGCGGACGACATCTGCCGTACGGACGCTCCGGTGCTGCACCAGGTCACCGAGCGGGACGGCACGGAGCTGACCGGCCGCGGCAGCGCCTGCCACTTCTGGAAGGAGACGATCCATGGCTGAGCCGGCCAAGAAGGACGAGGCCGTGGACGCGACTCCCAGCGTCACCCCCGTCATGAAGAAGGACGCCTCGACGACGACCGAGGTCGAGGCTCTCCTCGACGTCCAGGTCGACCGCGGCGAGCCGATCCTGCAGGTGCGCAACCTGGTCAAGCACTTCCCGCTGACCCAGGGCATCCTCTTCAAGAAGCAGATCGGCGCGGTCAAGGCCGTGGACGGGGTCTCCTTCGACCTCTACCAGGGCGAGACCCTGGGCATCGTCGGCGAGTCCGGCTGTGGCAAGTCCACCGTCGCCAAGCTGCTGATGACGCTGGAGCGGGCGACCGCCGGCGAGGTCTTCTACAAGGGCCAGGACATCACCAAGCTGTCCGGGCGCGCGCTGAAGGCCGTCCGCCGCAACATCCAGATGGTGTTCCAGGACCCGTACACGTCCCTGAACCCGCGGATGACGGTCGGCGACATCATCGGGGAGCCCTTCGAGATCCACCCCGAGGTGGCTCCCAAGGGCGACCGGCGCCGCAAGGTCCAGGAGCTCCTGGACGTCGTGGGCCTCAACCCGGAGTACATCAACCGGTACCCGCACCAGTTCTCGGGCGGTCAGCGCCAGCGCATCGGCATCGCCCGCGGCCTCGCGCTCAACCCCGAGATCATCATCTGCGACGAGCCGGTCTCCGCGCTCGACGTGTCGGTCCAGGCGCAGGTCATCAACCTGATGGCGAAGCTGCAGGACGAGTTCAACCTCTCCTACATCTTCATCGCGCACGACCTCTCCATCGTCCGGCACATCTCCGACCGCGTCGGTGTGATGTACCTCGGCAAGATCGCCGAGATCGGCTCGGACGAGGAGATCTACGAGCACCCGACGCATCCGTACACCCAGGCGCTGCTCTCCGCGGTGCCGGTGCCGGACCCGGCGGCTCGCGTGAACCGGGAGCGGATCATCCTCACCGGTGACGTCCCGTCGCCGGCCAATCCGCCGTCGGGCTGCCGCTTCCGCACCCGCTGCTGGAAGGCGGAGGAGCGCTGCTCCACCGAGGTCCCGCTGCTCGCGGTGCCGGAGCGCTTCCGGGGGCAGGACACCCCGGCCGCGCACGAGTCGGCGTGCCACTTCGCCGAGGAGAAGGACGTCGTGGGCGCGGCCTGATCGCGTCCCACCCGCGCCGCACGGAAGGGGGGGGGGGGGGGGGGGGGGGGGGGGGGGGGCGGTGGGGGGTGGGGGGGGGGGGGGGGGTTGCGGTGTGTTTCTTTTCTTTTGTCTGTTTCGGTGGGTTTTGGTCGGGG
>NZ_JBVIHM010000016.1:0-3476 GCF_055570295.1 Streptomyces sp. NPDC031265 | reverse complement strand
AGGAGGGCACCGTGGTGCTCCCCCCTCCCCCCCCCCCCCCCCCCACAACCAAACACCCCCCCCCCCCCCCCCCCCCCCCCCCCCCCCCCTTCCGCGTAGCCGTGTAGCCGTGTATCCGTGTATCCGTGTATCCGTGTAGCCGGGTAATCGCGTTGCGCGGCGGGCGACTTGGGCCCGACAGTGGGCGGATGGAGAACGTGACCGCGGTAAGGGCCGCCACGACCGAGGACGCGGAGGCGGTCTGCGCGCTGCTGAACGCCGTCGACGAGATAGAGATCGGGGCGCCCGAGACCGCGCCGAGCGAGGTCGAGGAGGACCTGGCGAAGGCGCGGGACGCGTGGGTGGCCGTCGAGGGCGGGCGCACCGTCGCGTACGCGGCGATCCTCGACGCGGGCGCGGACGGCGGCGTCGACATCGACCACTATGTGCTGCCCGACCGTCAGGACGCGGGCATCCGCCTCCTCGACCTGGCCGAGCGGCGCTCGCGCGAGCTCGCCGCCGAGGCGGGCGCGGGCCACGCGGTGGTCCACCTCCACCTGAACGCGGCCCCCACCATCGACACCGCGCTGCTCACCGGGCGCGGCTGGCGCACGGTGCGCCGCCACAACGTCCTGACCCGCCCGATCTCTCCCGGGGCCGACCCGGCCCCCGAGCCGCCTGCCGGAGTGCGGCTGCGCCTCTGCGCGGACGACGCCGACCGCCGGGCCGCGCACCGCCTCCACCAGGAGACGTTCGCCCGCCACTTCGCCTTCCGTCCGCAGGGCTACGAGGAGTGGCTGCGGCAGGTCGCCCCCGACTGGTCCCTCGTATGGATCGCGGCCGTCGACGGCATCGGCGACGCGGCGGTCCTGATCACCCGCGACGACCGCGAGGGCATGGGCTGGATCCGCACCCTCGGCGTCCGCGAACAGGCCCGCGGCCGCGGCCTGGCCAGCCACCTCCTGCGCCACGCCTTCGCCACGTACGCGCTCCGCGGCCGCGACACGATCGGCCTGGGCGTCGACACGGAGAACGTCACCGGGGCACTGCGGCTGTACGAGTCGCACGGCATGGGCCTGCACTACGCGGTGGACACGTGGGAGGTGCGGCTGGGGGTGTGAGGCGGGACCGCCCGTCGCCGTTCAGTCGTCGAGCCGCTCGTCGTCGATGTCGACGGTGACCGTGCCCGGCGGGTAGTCGTCCTCCCGAGCGGTGAGGATGACGTCGGTCTGGGGGCGCCGCGGGCCGGGCAGCGACAGGTACAGGGCATGACACGTGTCGGGGCCGCCCAGCCCGTCGCGGACCATGGTCGCGACGGTGACCGATGCGACTGGGTCAAGCGGTTCGATGTCGATTTCAGGCAGTGCCAGCGCGGTCAGGCCGGAACTGGTGTCATCGATCTCGGCCTGCATCAGGCAGAGGGCGGGTACCAGGAGGTGATGGAACGGGGATGCGGCGGCGTTGTTCGCCACGCGTGCCAGCTTGCGGTGCCCGCGCGCAAGCGCCAGCACCGCGCTGGTGTCCAGGATGACGCCATGAAGCCGGGGTCCACCGCTGCTCTACTTTTGGTACCCCGGCTGGGGGCGCTTCGCCCCCACGCGCCTCGCGGCAGCCCCCGCGCCGCGCCCCCGCACTGTCCGGCTCATTCCTCCGCCCATTCGGGTGCAGTAGAGGTGCACCCTGTCCTCTCCTGGGGTGATATTTAGGCCTAAGTCAGACTTGGGACTCTAGGAGGACTCCATGCGCGGAGCCACGCATGCCAAGTGGGCCGCATGTGCGGTGGCCGTCGCCCTCGCGGCGACGGCCTGCGGGGGCGGAGACAGCGGTGGTGGCAGCGGCGCCTCCGGCATCGTGAGTTCGTCCTGGGGCGATCCGCAGAACCCGCTGGAGCCCGCCAACACGAACGAGGTGCAGGGCGGCAAGGTCCTCGACATGCTCTTCCGGGGGCTCAAGCGGTACGACTCGAAGACCGGCGCCGCCAAGGACATGCTCGCCGAGAAGATCGAGACCACCGACTCGACCAGCTTCAACATCACCGTCAAGGACGGCTGGACCTTCTCCAACGGCGAGAAGGTCACCGCGAAGTCCTTCGTGGACGCCTGGAACTACGGCGCCAACCTCAAGAACAACCAGAAGAACGCGTACTTCTTCGGGTACATCGAGGGGTACGACAAGACCCACCCCGACAAGGGCGACGCCAGCGCGGAGACGCTCTCCGGGCTGAAGGTCACCGGCGAGCGCACCTTCTCCGTCAAGCTCAACCAGAAGTTCTCCACCTGGCCCGACACCCTCGGCTACGCCGCCTTCGCCCCGCTGCCCAGGGCGTTCTTCGACGACCACTCCGCCTGGCTGTCCAAGCCGGTCGGCAACGGCCCGTACACGGTGAACTCGTACACCAAGGGCTCCAAGCTGGAGATGCGCAAGTGGGACGGCTACCCGGGCACGGACAAGGCGCAGAACGGCGGGGTCGACCTCAAGGTCTACACCGACAACAACACCGCCTACACCGATCTGACCGCCGGCAACCTCGACCTCGTCGACGACGTGCCCGCCTCCCAGCTCAAGAACGTCAAGGCCGACCTCGGTGACCGGTACATCAACACCCCGGCCGGCATCATCCAGACGCTCGCGTTCCCGTACTACGACGAGGCCTGGAACACCCCGGGCGCGGTGAAAGTCCGCAAGGGCCTGTCGATGGCGATCAACCGCGAGCAGATCACCGACACGATCTTCCAGAAGACCCGCACCCCGGCCACCGACTGGACCTCGCCGGTGCTCGGCGCGGACGGCGGCTACAAGGCGGGGCTCTGCGGCGACGCCTGCAAGTACGACCCGGCCGGGGCGAAGAAGCTGGTCGAGGAGGGCGGCGGGATCCCCGGCGGCCAGGTGAAGATCTCGTACAACGCGGACACCGGCTCGCACAAGGAGTGGGTCGACGCCGTCTGCAACAGCGTCAACAACGCGCTGGGCAACGACAAGGCGTGCGTCGGCAACCCGGTCGGCACCTTCGCCGACTTCCGCAACCAGATCACCCAGGACAAGATGTCCGGGCCGTTCCGGGCGGGCTGGCAGATGGACTACCCGCTGGTCCAGAACTTCCTGCAGCCGCTGTACTACACCAACGCCTCGTCCAACGACGGCAAGTGGACCAACGCCGACTTCGACAAGCTGGTCGACGAGGCCAACGCCGAGACGGACAAGGCCAAGGCGGTCGACCTCTTCCAGAAGGCCGAAGGGGTGCTGCGGGACCAGATGGGCGCCATCCCGCTCTGGTACCAGAACGGCAGCGCGGGCTACTCGACCCGGGTCTCCAACGTCGCGCTGAACCCGTTCAGCGTCCCCGTCTACAACGAGATCAAGGTCAGCTGACACGCCGGCGGAGGGGGGGGGGGGGGGGGGGGGGGGGGGGGGGGGGGGGGGGGGGGGGGGGGGGGGGGGGGGGGGGGGGGGGGGGGGGAGGGGGGGGGGGAGGGGGGGGGGGGGGGGGGGGGGGGGGT
>NZ_JBVIHM010000015.1:183307-192347 GCF_055570295.1 Streptomyces sp. NPDC031265 | reverse complement strand
GCCCGGTTACATTCCGAACCCGGAAGCTAAGCCTTTCAGCGCCGATGGTACTGCAGGGGGGACCCTGTGGGAGAGTAGGACACCGCCGAACAATCATTGCGGGAAGCCCCGCACCATGATCCGCAAGGATTAATGGTGCGGGGCTTTTCTGCGTTCCATGGCAGGATCTGGTCATGGAACACGTGATACGCCCCGTGGGGGCCGATGAATGGCGCAAGGCCAAGGAGCTCCGGATGGCCGGGCTCGCCGACCCGGCCGCCCCTGTTGCCTTCCTTGAGACCACCGAGAAGGCCAACGGCCACCCCGACTCCTTGTGGCAGGAGCGGACCGCCAGCGTGTCCAGCAGCGGTACCGGCGGCCGCCAGTTCGTGGCCGAGGGCCCCGACGGCACCTGGGCCGGCTCCGTCATTGTCCTGATCGAGCAGGGCGGGAACACGGACTTCTTCGGGCTGGACATCGAAGCCGCCCAGGGACATGTCGTCGGCGTCTTCATGCGCCCCGAGTTCCGGGGCATCGGGCTCACCGAGAGGCTCTTCGAGAGCGCGCTGGAGTGGGCCTGGTCCCTGGAGGAGCCGCGCTTCGAACGCGTACGGCTCTATGTGCACAGCCAGAATGCGCGGGCCGAGGGCTTCTACCGGAAGTTCGGGTTCGCACGGACCGGGAAGACCGTTCCCGCGTCGGCCGGGGAACCGGACGGGCACGAGGTCGAGATGGAGTTCCTCCGCCCGTAGCCCCAGCCGGGGCCGTTGCCGGCCGGGCCCGCTACGGGGCCAGTGTCTCCGTCCAGCGGGCCCGGGCCTGTTCGGCCGAGCGGAGCAGGACCAGGGTCGGGAGGCCCAGGTCCTGGCCGGTCGACAGGAGTTCGGGCAGCCGGGGCAGCGGCGCGACCGCCGCCACGTCGTCCAGGACCAGCGTCATTGGTGGGTCGAGCCGACCGTCGGGTGACCGTTCGGCCATGCGGCGGCCGCGCTCGACCACGTCTGAGGCGAGTGCGGTCAGGAGCGGCATCGCGGCGGGGCGGGACCGCGGATCCTCGATGGCTTCACCCACCACGTAAAGGGTGCCCCCTTCCGCGGCGAATGATTCCAGCGCGAGCGAATCCGCTCGGTTCGGTGTGCAGGCCTCGCGGATGTGGATCGAGGAGAGCGCGTCGAGCGCACGGGCCGTCAGCTGCTGGGCGATCTCCCGGCGTTCGGGGTGGGCGGTCAGCGCCGACTCCAGCAGGCCCGCCGAGCCGCTCATGGCCTTGGGGTGGGTGCGGAGTATGCGTACGGCCTCGTGGGCGCCGGTGCCCTGGGCCCAGCGGTGCATCTGCTTGACGGCCTTGCCGTCCCGGCTGTCCAGCGCGGCCGCGTGCAGCCAGCACCTCAGCAGGGTCTCGGCGGTGTCGGCCATGGCGGCGTCGATACGGGCCTGCGGGCGTACGGGCGCGAGCAGCGCGGTCGCGCGCGCCGCCGCCACGTCCGCGTCCTCGCAGCCGCTCGTGGGCGACCAGTGCAGCCGGGCCGGGGTGTCGCAGAGGTGCCCCGGGTCGTACACGTGCACAGGGCCGAGCTTCGCGCGCGCGTCCTTGGTCTCCGCCCAGAGGGTGGGGTCCGAGGTGATGACGAGCGCGGCGCCCTCGGCGTCCTGGATGGCCTGCACGGCTGTGGGGCGGCGGGCGTCGGGGCCGCCGTAGACGAGCCGGGGTGGGCGGGCCGCGCGCGGCGACGGGAGTCGGCCGGCTCCCGGGTCGTCGGGCTGCCGGCTCGCGGTGCCGGGCGCCGGGGTGAGGGCCATGTCGGCTTCAGCCCCGTCCGTACGTACCGTACGAGCCGCCCCCGGGCCCGCGGTCGGTCCCCACGCGCGCGTGCTCGCAGTACCGGTGCCCCAGTCCGCCGCCGCAGCGGGCGCACCGGCCCCCGGGTCTCCGTCCGCCGTGGCACTCGGCCCCGCGTCCATCACCGGCGGCGGCCACGTCCGAGCCTGGTGCGTCGGCGGCTTACCACCACCCGTCCCGCCGCCCCTGTTCAGGCCCAGCACCGGGTCCCCCGGCATCGCGGCTGCCGCCTTGGCTCTCGCGCGTACCGCTCTCCAGCGCGACCACGTGCCCAGGGCGAAGATGAACAGCACCAGGAGCACGAGCAGTTGGCCGATGAGCAGGCCCCAGAAGAGGCCGTAGCCGGAGAGCTGGGCGGCGGGGGTGTCCGGCCAGGCGGCCGGGAGGTCGTGCGGGGCCTGGATGAGCTGGCGCAGGGCGAGCGGGGTGCGGGTGAACGTCACTGCGTCCGGCCAGGCGCCGTGGCTGAACAGGCCCGCCAGGCCCGTCGCCGTCCAGACCAGGACCGTGAGGCCGAGCAGGAACGCGAGCAGCCCGATCAGCAGGGAGTCGGGGATGCCGCGCTCCTCGCCACGGGAGCGGGACTCCGGCATGTCAGGCAACCTCCGGCGTGTCGGGCCAACTTGTGCGTGTCGGGGAACTTCCGTGGTGGGGGCGGCCGTTGATCCGGCAGGCCCCTTGGGGGGAGGGGCCTGCCGGCCCGTCAGGCGACGGTCGACTCGGGGGAGGAGGTGCCGGACATTTGCTGTTCCATCAGCGCTGCCCTGCGCTCGCTCTCCGACTCCAGCTGGCTCTCCAGTTCTTGGGCGAGTACGTCATCGGTCGCCGCCGACTCCGTCATCGCGCGGTCGGTGAAGACCAGCGGCCGTTCCCGCTCGGTGATCAGGTGTTTGACCACCTGGACATTGCCGTTGACGTCCCAGACGGCGATGCCGGGCGTGAGCGTCGGGATGATCTCGACCGCCCAGCGCGGCAGGCCGAGCACCCCGCCCGTCGCCCTCGCCTCGTCCGTCTTCTGGGCGTAGATCGTCCTGGTCGACGCCATCTTCAGGATCGCCGCAGCCTCCCGCGCCGCCGCCCCGTCCACCACGTCCGACAGATGGTGCACCACCGCCACGAAGGACAGACCGAGGCGCCGGCCGAACTTGAGCAGCCGCTGGAAGAGCTGCGCCACGAACGGCGAGTTGATGATGTGCCAGGCCTCCTCCACCAGGAAGATGCGCTTCTTGCGGTCGGGCCGGATCCAGGTGTGCTCCAGCCAGACGCCGACGATCGCCATCAGGATCGGCATCGCGATCGAGTTGCGGTCGATGTGCGAGAGGTCGAAGACGATCAGCGGGGCGTCCAGGTCGATGCCGACCGAGGTCGGTCCGTCGAACATGCCCCGCAGGTCGCCGTCGACCAGCCGGTCCAGGACGAGCGCCACGTCCAGGCCCCAGGCCCGGACGTCGTCTATGTCGACGTTCATGGCGACCGCCGAGGCAGCCTCCGGGTGGCGCAGTTGCTCCACGATGTCGGTGAGGACGGGCTGCCGGTCGGTGATGGTCTCGTTGACGTAGGCGTGCGCCACCTTCAGGGCGAAGCCCGACCGCTCGTCCAGGCCGTGCCCCATCGCCACTTCGATGATGGTGCGCAGCAGCGCCAGCTGGCCCGTGGTGGTGATCGCCGGGTCCAGCGGGTTGAGCCGGATGCCGCCGTCGAGGGCGGCCATCGGGTCGAGCCGGATGGGAGTTATCCCCAGCTCGCGCGCGATGAGGTTCCATTCGCCGACGCCGTCCTCGCCCTGGGCGTCGAGCACGACGACCTGCCGGTCGCGGAACCGCAGCTGGCGCAGCACATAGGTCTTCTCAAGGGCCGACTTGCCGTTGCCGGACTCGCCGAGGACCAGCCAGTGCGGTGCGGGCAGCTGCTGGCCGTACAGCTGGAAGGGGTCGTAGATGTATCCCTTGCCGCTGTAGACCTCGCGGCCGATGATCACGCCGGAGTCGCCCAGGCCGGGCGCGGCCGTCGGCAGGTAGACCGCCTGGGCCTGTCCGGTGGAGGTGCGGACGGGCAGCCGGGTCGTCTCCACCTTCCCGAAGAGGAAGGCGGTGAAGGCGTTGGTGAGTGCGGAGAGCGGATCTCGCATGAGCAGGCCCCAATCAGCTCTCGGCTAGCGGCGGATGCCGGTCGCGAACGGCAAGGTGTTGACGAAGGCCCGGTGGTGCTCGCGGTCGCACCACTCCAGCTTCAGGTACGACTTGCCGGCCGAGGCGCGGATGGTGCGCTTGTCCCTCGCCAGGGCCTCGGGGGAGCGCGCCGACACCGTGATGTACCCGACGAGGTTGACACCTGCCGCGCCACTGGCGAGATCTTCACCCCGTTGGTCGAGGCGGCCGTGGGCGGCGATGTCGCGCGGGTCGACGGTCCGGTTCATCTTGGCGGCGCGCGAGGCCTCGGCCTCGTCGTTGGTCTTCTCGGTGAGCATGCGCTCGATGGCGACCTCGGTGGGTTCGAGGTCCATGCAGACCGCGACCGTACGGATGACGTCCGGGGTGTGGACGAGCAGGGGGGCGAGGAAGTTGACGCCCACGGGGGTCATCGGCCACTCCTTCACCCAGGCCGTGGCGTGGCACCAGGGCGCGCGCGTGGACGACTCGCGGGTCTTGGCCTGGAGATAGGTGGGCTCGACCGCGTCCAGCTCGGCGGGCCAGGCGTTGCGCTTGGTCATGGCCTGGATGTGGTCGATGGGGTGGTCCGGGTCGTACATGGAGTGCACCAGCGAGGCGAGCCGCCCCTGGCCGAGCGGCTGGCGCACCCGGATGTCGGCCTCGGCGAGCCGGGCGCAGATGTCGGTGAGCTCGCGGGCCATGACGACGGCGAGGCCGGCGTCCCGGTCGAGCTTGCGGCCGTGCTGGGGGCGGGCGGCGCGAGCCATGGCGTGCGCCTCGGCGGCGAGCTCGCGCGAGTACTGCATACAGGCGACGAGATACGCGCGGTGCTGCTCGCTGGAGGTGGAGACCATCGACTGGAGCTGCTCGTAGGACTCCTGGAGCCAGCCGGGTGAGCCGTGGTCGCCGCGCTGGGCGACGTCCTTGGCGTGCGCGTCCGGGTCGGCGGGCAGGGTGCGGGCGAGCATCTGGAGGCGGGTGACGAACCCGTCACCGTTGGCGACGTGCTTGAGCAGCGTGCCGAAGCGGTCGACGAGGGCTTCCTGGTCCTCCGAGTCGCGCAGGCCCACGCCGGGGCCCTCGATCTCGATGGCGGCGGTCACCGTCCGGCGGTCGGCGTGCAGCAGGACGGCGATCTCGTCGGGGCCGAAGGGCGCGGCGAGCCAGCTGATCCGGCCGATGCCGGGCGGCGGGCCGACCTCGACCTCGCGCCCGTCACCGTGCACGCCGGCCTCCATGGCGGAGGAGCGGTAGGTGGTGCCGCGGCGCAGTGAGCGCTTGTAGCTGCGGTTGATCTCGAACCACTTGTAGAACGTGCGGTGTTTGTACGGGAGGTACACCGCGGCGAGCGCCAGCATGGGGAAGCCCATGAGGAGCACGATCCGCAGGGACAGGACGGGGACCAGCAGTCCGGCCATCATGCCGAGGAACGCGCCGCCGATGATCAGCGCGATCTCGCCGGTCTCGCGGTTCTTGCCGACGATGGCCGACGGCCTGGCCCGGCCGATCAGATACGTGCGGCGGGGCGAGACCGGATGGGACTGGGTCGTCAACGCCCTCCACCTCCTGTGCTGTTGTTGCCTTTGTTGCCGGTGTTGCGGCTGCTGTGCGGGGTGCCGCTGGTGGGTCCGGAGCCGCTACGGGGCGGGGGTGCGGCGGAGGGGACAGATCCGCCGCCGCCGGAGGAGCCCCGGCTGCTGTGGGCGGCCACGCCGCCGGACATCGGGTTGGCGGGCCGGGGCTGGGCGTTGTTGTTGCCCTGGTTGCCACGGCTGCTGTGGGTCTTGATGCCCTGGGAGACCAGGGCGGCAGGGGAGGAGATCACGGCGGCCGCCTGGGAGCCGTCGGTGGCCTGCTTGCGGTTGGTGCGGGCGGCGGCGATCTCGTCGCCGAAGCCGGGGACGAAGCGGTAGATCATCGCGGAGGCGAAGATGGCCAGCAGGATGATGGCGAGGCCGGAGACGACCGCCTGGAAGGAGTCCGGCCCCTTCCCCGCCGAGAGCGCGCCCGCCAGGCTGAGGACGATCACGATGATGGGTTTCACCAGGATGATCGCGATCATGATCCCGGCCCAGCGGCGGACGTGGCCCCACATGTTCTTGTCGACGAGTCCCGAGTACACGACGACGCCGAGCAGCGCTCCCACGTACAGCAGGAGGGCGCGGATGTAGAGCTCAAGGAAGAGGATGCCGGCGGCGAGGATGGTGACCAGGGAGACGACGATCAGCATGATCGGGCCGCCGCCGATGTCCGTGCCCTTCTTCAGCGCGGCCGAGAACGACCCGAAGAAGACATCGGTCTGGTCGCCGGTGCCGGCGGCGATGACGTCGGTGACGGCGTCGGTGGCGTTGACGACGGTGTAGAGGATCAGCGGGGTGAACGCGGAGGCGAGCACGGTGAGCCAGAGGAACCCGACGGCCTCGGAGATCGCGGTGGTCAGCGGCACCCCGCGGATCGCCCGTTTGGTGACGGCGAGCAGCCACAGGACGAGCGTGAGGATGGTGGCGGCGGCGAAGACGACGGCGTAGCGGCCGAGGAAGGCGGGGTTGGTGAAGTCCACCTTGGCAGCGGTCTTCACGAACTTGGAGAGCGTGTCGACGACCCAGACGGCGGCGTCGGCGCAGCCGCGGGCGAGGGAGTTGAGGGGGTCTGCGGGGTCGCCGGGGGCGACGTTCCCGGGCGAGGTGCTGGGCTTGCCGCTGCCCGACTCGCAGTAGTCCTTGGCAGGACCGCGGATGAGGTCGCAGGGCCCGCCGGTGCTGGTTCCGGAGCTCGGCGTGGGGCTCGGGGTGGGACTCGGCGCCGCGTACGCGTACGTGGCGGCCAGTACGGCCGTGGTCTGCACGGCCGTCAGCACCGTGGCGAGCGGGAGGGCGCGGCGGGGCCGCTTACCGGGCATAGGTGAACCCTCCGTACTGCTCGACGGCGTCGGCCATGTCCTTGGCGGTCGCGGCGGCCTGGTCGCGCCCGACGGGCGCTGGGCCGTCCTTCTGGGTGAAGTCGGTGACCTTCCAGTCGTTGCCGACCCACTTCAGCTGGAACGTGTTGGTGTACCAGCCCTCGGAGACCGGGTTCTTCGAGCCCTCGCCGGCGAGCCCGAACAGCGCCGAGTACCAGACGGACACGCTCGCCGCGCCACTGCTGTACGCCTCCACCTTGGAGCCGACCGGGTTGAACCGGGAGATGAAGGTCAGCCCGGCAGGCGCGCTGCCGTCCGGCTTGAGCCCGATCCGGGCGAGGAACTCCGGTCCGGAGTAGGCCCGGTCGAGGTCGCCCTGGCGGGCCGCCGCCACGTCCGGCGCGTACACGGTGCTCACGATCTCGTGACGGCGGGCCTGGTTGTACATGCCGCCCGAGCCGAGCGCCACGACATAGTTCGCCGCCGCCGACTGCGCCCCCTGTTCCGTCTGGGGGAAGCCCGTCGCGATGCCGGCCGTCCTGCCCTGGACCGGGTTCACGCCGCTCGCCGCCGTCGGCTTCGTGTCGGACTGCTTGGGGTCGTCGGAGGAGCCGTCGCCGCCGTCGCCACGGTTGGCGAAGGCGATCGCGCCGACGAGGAGGACCACCACGCCGACGACCGTGAGCAGGGAGCGCGAGGCGCGGACGGGGCGGCGGGCGCCGCCGTACACGTCGGCGCCCTCGCCCTCGGGCAGCCGGGTGCGCGTCTGGCGCGTACCGCCGACGGTGCTGTACGCGTCCTCCGTGCGCCTGGAGTCGTGCTCGTCGCCGAGGCTCATGCCGCGTACGCCCCCTCAACCCTTCGCTGGTCCGTCGTGTAGTACGACGGTAGCCGTGCTGGTTCCCGCGCGGGCGCGGTGTGGTGACTCGACATCAGGGAGACGCAACCTCAGCCGGTGGGCACGACGGACGGATGGTGTGGGGGAGGGCCTGGGCGGACCCTTGGGGGGCGAAGGCGGCGGGACGGGGCCGGACCTGAGGACGGGTCAGACGGCCATCCCGTACACGATGGTGAACAGCGTGCCGAGCGAGCCGATGATGAAGACTCCGGTCAGCCCCGCCACGATCAGACCCTTGCCCTGCTCCGCGCTGAACGTGTCGCGCAGCGCGGTCGCACCGATCCTCTGCTTGGCGGCGCCCCAGACGGCGATGCCGAGGCACAGCAGGATGGCCACGGCCATCACGACTTCGACCATCACCCGGGCCTCGTTGCCCAGGCTCCCGAACGGCCCCCAGTTGGGAGCGATCCCGCCGATGATCGTGGTGATGTCGCCCTTTTCTGCTGCCAGGTACACGTAACTCACCGCCCCTGTCGGGTAGTTCGATGCCCCTGCCCCATGGCATGGGTCAGGCTCTATCTTCGCTGATGAAACCGTCCGAGTATGTCGACTTGGCGGCTCTCTTTATCCGAAACCGCACAGCTGTACCGGTCGCACCGCCCTGACCTGCGGTGGACTGGTCTCTACGGATTCACGTTTGGTCACTCTGTGTATCACGGAGGGTGACTCCGGGCAATGACTGTCGTTGATGCACTCTGGGCCCGTTCGCTTGAGTGGAACTCGCGCCGGGCGCTCCAGGGGGCGCTTCACAGACTCTTCTCAGAAAAGTTCCAGGGTTGCTCTCAGGTCCGCGCGTCACCGTCGGGGCCATGAGACACGTCTCCCAGCTGCGAGCCCTGTCGGCGGTGGCCGTGCTCCTGGTGATCCCCGGGTACGGGGACCGGGAGGCCGGATCGGCCGGTACGACCGTCACGGCGCCCGCCACGGCCGCCAACGCGCGCGTGGGCGCGCTGTTCGACGGGGGTCTGGACGGCGACCACTTCTGTACGGCGTCGGTGGTGCACAGCGAGGGCCACGACGTGATCGTCACGGCCGCGCACTGCCTCGACGACCAGGACGACGCGGTGTTCGTGCCCGGCTACCGGGACGGGCAGGCGCCGTACGGGACATGGCCGGTCAAGGAGAAGTACGTGGACGACGCCTGGTCGGAGGACGAGAACGAGGACGACGACGTGGCCTTCGCGGTCCTGGGGGGGGGGGGGGGGGGAGGGGGGGAGGGGGGGGGGGGGGGGGGGGGGGGGGGGGGGGGGCGGGGGGAGTCCCAGCGAGGGGGA
>NZ_JBVIHM010000015.1:114602-183297 GCF_055570295.1 Streptomyces sp. NPDC031265 | reverse complement strand
GGGAGACAAAGGAGGAGGAAAGGAAAAGCACGGGAACAGCCTGGGGGGAGAGGAAAAAAAAAGGCACAACTGTGTCCCTTTTTTGTTCCTGCCCCCCCCCCCCCCCCCCCCCCCCCAGGCCGAGGACGCGGTCGGCGCGGCGCCGCTGGCCACCGACGTCCCGACGGGCGGCACGGTCACGGTGACCGGCTACGCGGGCGACGCCGACACCCCGCAGACCTGCACCACGCGCGCGACGGCCTACGGCGACACCCAGCAGCGCGTCGAGTGCCCCGACTACCCCGGCGGCACCAGCGGCAGCCCCTGGGTGGCGGCGGACGGGTCCGTGGTGGGCGTCATAGGCGGCTACCAGCAGGGCGGGGACGACCCGGACGTGTCGTACAGCGTGGTGTTCGGGACGACGACGGCGGCGCTCTACCGGCTGGCCGTGGGGGACGGCTGCTGAGGCGTCAGCCCAGGCCTACTGGTCGCCCGTCCTGTACTCCGGATCCACGTAACACGGCGAGTCCACCGTGACGAAGAGGCCGTCGCGGCCCGCCTTCTCCCACTTGGAGGCGGCCGGGTCGCGCGAGACGAAGTCCTCCTCCACGGTCACCGTGTGGTGGAGCTTCATGTCCTCCACGTCGAGCTGCATCTGCTGGGCCTTCGAGTTGGCCTTCTCGTAGCGGTAGACCTTCCAGCCCCGCTTGGGCAGCTCCTCGTGCAGCCGCTGGAGCGCGGCCGACAGGACCTCGCGGGAGGGGCCGTACGCCTTCCAGAAGTGCTTGACGCGGTAGCCGTGCTCGACCTTCTCGCAGGGGCTGACGTCCGGCGAGCCGTTGGACGTCTCGTACCGGAGCCCCGAGGCGTCGAAGAGGACGCTGGACTGCCTGCGGATCAGGTCCTTGGCGTCCTTGACCGACATCTTCTGGGGTGTGTAGTCCAGCCCGTCGTCCTGCATGGCGGTGCATCCTGTCGTGGAGATCAGCGCGATCACTGCGGTCAGTGCGAGCGCCGCGGCCGTCAGTGCGGCGGGGCCGCCGCGCCGCCGGGGGCGGCTCTTGTCGGTCGTGGTCCGAGCGTCGGTCATGGTTCGAGCGTCACCTTGTCGTACTTGCCCACCGTGACCCGGGCCTGGTTGAGGAGGCTCTGGGTTCCTTCGTCCCAGTAGCCACTGTGGCCCCGGGAGCCGTCCGTGGCGACGATGTTGGCGCCGAAGTCCGGGTTGCTCGGGGTCAGGGGCTTCACGATGCTCGTGCCGTCGCCGTCGATCCACGAGGGCAGGATGTCGATGTCGAGCTTCTTCGGGGCGTGTCCCCAGCCGCCTATCTCGGGGACGGGGTCGCTGGACAGGAACGGGATGTTGACGCCGCCGTACTTGTCGTCGCCGACGAACGGGATGTGTATGCCCTTCAGGTAGGGCTCGCTGTCGGCGTTGGCCGCCCAGACGTGGCCCTTCTTCACGTCCATCTCGGAGGCGTGGCCGACCTGCTCGCCGGGGCTGCCCGCCACGAAGACGTCGTCGACGGGCAGGGTGCCCTGGCGGGCGGCCGAGCCGATGACCGTACTGCCGTAGCTGTGGCCGAGGGCCGTCAGATGGCCCGGCTCGCCCTCGTGGGAGGCGCGCAGGCCGCCGAGGAAGTTGTTGAGGATCGGACCGCCCTCGTTCGCGTACTTGCTCTGGGGCGCGTCCGTGAAGATGCTCTGCGGGGCGTCATAGCCGAACCAGGTGACCGTGGAGACCTTGCTGCCGTCGGCCATGGCGTCCGAGGCGCGCCAGAGCGTCTCCATCCGCTTGATGTTGCCGTTGATGCCTTCGAGGTTGGTGCCGGTGCCCGGGACGTAGACGGAGGTGTGGGTCGCCGTGTCGGGGTTGCCGTTGGCCACGATGGCGCGGCCGATGCCGTCGGCGTCGAACCCGAGCAGATACGCCTCGGGCAGCGGGTGCTCCCCGTTGCGGTCGGCCTCGCCGGTGCGGTCGAAGCGGGCCTGGATCGCGTCCATGCCCTTGAGCTTGTTCTGGAGGCGGTCCTTGTCCTTGTGCCACTGGGAGTAGGCCGGGTTGGTGATGACCTTGGGGTACTCGCCGTTGGGGTTCTGGACGTACTGGGTGGGCTCCGGGCCGAGCTTCTTGATGTCGACCGCGACCTGCGCGCGCGTCTCCGCCAGCACCATCCGGTTCGAGTCGTCCCGGACCGTGGCCGGGACCCCGTCGAGGGCGCCGACGGCCGCCGGGTAGAGGGTCGCGTACTCGTCGCGCTCCTCCTGGCTCAGGCCGTCCCACCACTTCTTGTTGTCCGCGGGCGACTTCCCCTTGGGGATGCCGGACTCCGGCAGGAACTTCGCGTTCTTCTGGACGTCCTTGGTGTCCGCCGCCGCGTCGACCAGCATCTCGTCGGTGACGTCGATGCCCGCCGGGGACTTGAGGCGGCGCAGGACGCCCGCGTACCGGCCGTCGATCTCGTTGGCGTCCCGCACGGCCCCGGCGATCCGCTCGGCGATGTCCTCGGCCTGCGCCTTGTTCGGGTCGCCGCCGCCCTCACCCTTGCCGGCCAGGAACGGGACCGGGGCGCCGGGCCTCGCGACACCGGGGCCCGGGGCGAGCGGGACGGTGATCGCGACGGTGGTGGGGTACTTCACCGACCCGTCCGTCTGGACCGTGAACTTCAGGTTCTCCGCGTCCTCCAGCGCCTGCTTCAGCTTCTTCTGCGGCGCGGCCAGCTCGGTGGCGAGCCCGTCGAGCGCGGTACGGACGAGACCGCACTCGGTGTGCAGGTACTGGTAGTTGCGGCTGAGCCGGCCGAGGTCGCCGACCGCGCCCTCGGCGGTCCTGCTCTGCTGCGTCTCGTGGATCTTCGCGCGCATCTCGTTGTCGACGCGGTCCTTGGCGGCGTTGGCCCGGCTGCTGACCTTGCCCCAGCCGTCGGCGGCGTCGCTGAACTCGGACAGCTTCACATCGCGCAGTTGCTGCCAGGTGGGCACGGGCGGGTCACCGCCCCTTCGGCTCGGCCGGGGCGACGGCCTTCACGTCGTTGCCGACCTTCACGTCGGTCTCGCCGAACTCCTTGCCGACGCTCTTGAGCACCCCGTCGAGCCGCCCGCACTCGTCGCGCACCGCGCCGAGCCTGTCCTTCCAGGACGTGCGGATCTCCTCCAGGGCGGCCGTGGCGCCGAAGCCCTCCGTACCGGCGGTGACGCCCTCGGAGGCCGAATCGAGGTCGGCGAGCGCGCCGGCCGTGCTGGTGCGCAGCTCCCCGGCGACCTTGCCGGCGGAGCTCCAGGGGGACTTGCTGAACTGGATGTCGGGGGCGCCGCCGCCCCCGTCTTTGCCGTTGGCAGACGCGAGCCGCATCCCGGCGGCGGGCGGCTCCTGCCCGCCCGACCTGGGTGGAGTGCCCGCGAAGAGCTCTTCCCACTGCGCGCTGAGTGCCATGTGCGCCCGTTCCCCCATTGCCATGCCTTTTGGTTCTCTTTACTTGCCGACGCAACCTAGCAACGATGGGGGAGGGGAGGCGAGCCCTGGGGAGTGCGCAGCCGTGTACGTAAAGTGACCATTTTCGGACGCAGTTAATCAGCCAAGTGATCACAAGTGGGTCAACGGGCGTGAGGCGGCCGAGGGTTGCATGAAAGAGTCGTGCGGTGGACGCGCTCAGGCCCCGGGATCCGGCACACATAGGTACGTACGCCCTGCTCGCCCGGCTGGGCGCGGGCGGGATGGGCATGGTCTACCTCGGCCGCTCGCCGGGCGGGCGCCTGGTCGCGCTCAAGGTGATCAAGGACGAGATCACCGACCACCCCGAGGCGCTGGCCCGCTTCCGCCGGGAGGCCGAGACGGTACGGGCGGTGCGCAGCGCCTACACCGCGAACCTGATCGACGCGTCGCTGGCGGCGCCGCCGTACTGGCTCGCCACGGAGTACGTCTCCGGGCCGACCCTCAGCCGGGCCGTCGCCGACCGGGGGCCGTTCCCTCCCGACACCTGCCGCAAGCTGTTCGCGGCGCTGGCGGAGGGGCTCGCGAGCGTGCACGCGTACGGGGTGACGCACCGGGACCTCAAGCCCCAGAACGTCATCCTGGCCCCGCAGGGCCCCCAGCTCATCGACTTCGGCATCGCGCGCGCCGCCGCGGACACGGCCCTGACCCAGCCGGGCGTCGCCCCCGGCACCCCCGGCTACACGGCCCCGGAAGTCCTCATCCGCAACGAGGTCGCCGACCCGGCGGACGTGTTCGCCCTGGGGGCGACGATCGCGTTCGCGGCTACGGGGAGGGCGCCGTTCGGGACGGGGCCGCTGGACGCGGTGTCGTACCGGGCCGTCCACGAGGCGGTCGACGTGGCGGGCGTCGAGCCCTCGCTGGCCGCGCTGATCCTGGCCTGCGCGGCCAAGGACCCGGGCGAGCGTCCCACCCCGGCGGAGGTCATCGTGCGGTGCGCGGTGACGTCGGCGCTGGCGGAGGACCCGTACTACCAGGCGCTCGCGGCGGGCCTGACGGAACCGGCCCCGCACGACCTCCCCACGGCGACGGCCGCGGGCCTGATCCCCCCGAACCACGCCACCCCGACCATCCCGCCGGCCTACGTCCCCACCCAGTCCCCCCTCGCCACCCGCTCCCGCCGCACTCCCTGGCTGGTGACGATCGCGGTGGCGGCGGCGCTGGGGGTGACGGCGGCGGTGTTGGTGCGGGGGTTGCCGGGGGGTGGGGGCGGGGCGGGGGCATCGGGGGGTACGAGGACGCCGGCGACCGGCTCCGCGAAATCCCCCGGTCCCACCGGGAGCGCCTCGCCGTCCGGCGGCGGGGACAAGGCCCCGGTGGGGCCGCCGCAGTACATCGAGCAGACCGCACCCTCGCTCGACGGCTACTCGGCGCTGTCCGAGCGCTGCCGCCTTCCGATGCAGGAGCAGCTGGACACGCAGTTCCAGTTCTCGGTCACGCCCGGCGAGCAGTACCCCACGGACGAGGTGCCGCCCGGCAAGGTACAGATCGGCTACCGGCTCAAGTTCGAGGAGCCGGGCGCGCCCCCGTACTACCTCGCCATAACGGTGAAGCCGCCCCACGAGGTCGACGCCAATGGAAAGCCGACGTCCCGGACGCCCAACCGCCAGCTCGGCTTCGTCAGCAAGGCGTCCGACCTCTACGCCGGCACCCAGACCGAGTGGAAGTACGTGATGTATCCGGACGACTTCAGCTACCGGGCCAACGGCAAGGTTCTGCCTGCCTTGCCGCTCGTCAGGGACAAGTCGACCGAATGGACCGTCGTCTACCAGCATGTGACGGGGCCGAAGGAGTACAAGAGCGTCGTCTGTGACGGCTTCATCGCCGAATGAGACGCGCGGCCGACACGGCTGGCGGGAAAGTAGCGGTGAACCCGGCCTCGATGGGGGAGGGTTGACGTGTGCGCAAATTCTGGGTGGCAGGCGGGATCGGGGTCGGGCTGTGCCTGAGCTTCCTCGCGCTGCTCGTCGTCGGTACGTACTCGGCGGCGGCCGGTCTGGCCGGTGGCCTCGGCGGCGGTGGGAAGTCGGTCGGGCTGGCCAAGGGTGCGGTCCCGGCCAAGTACCAGCCGCTGGTGCAGAAGTGGGGCACCCTCTGCCCCGCCGTGAACCCGGCGCTGCTCGCGGCCCAGCTCTATCAGGAGAGCGGCTGGAACCCGACCATCGTCAGCCCCGCCAAGGCCCAGGGCATTGCCCAGTTCATCCCCGGCACCTGGGAGTCGCACGGCATCGACGGCAACGGGGACGGGAAGCGGGACGTCTGGGACCCGCAGGACGCGATCCCCTCCGCAGCTTCCTACGACTGCGAACTGGCCGGATACGTCAAGAACGTGCCGGGGGATCAGAGCAGCAACATGCTGGCGGCCTACAACGCTGGGGCGTACGCGGTGATCAAGTACGGCGGGGTGCCGCCGTACCCCGAGACCAAGAACTACGTAAAGATCATCCGCACCCTCGAAAAGAGCTTCGCCCGCCCCACCACCCGCGTCCAGCCCTCCCAGCAGGCCGCCGGGGCCATCTACTACGCGCAGCAGAAGCTCGGGACGCCGTATCTCTGGGGTGGGGAGGGGACCGCCGAGCAAGGGGGGCGGTTCGACTGTTCGGGGCTTACCCAGGCCGCGTACGCGAGCATCGGGATCGAGCTGCCGCGCGTCGCCAACGACCAGTACAACGCCGGCCCGCACCCCTCCCGCGGCGAGCTACTCCCCGGCGACCTCGTCTTCTTCTCCGACGACCTCACCAACTCCCGCGCCATCCACCACGTCGGCCTCTACGTCGGCGGCGGCTACATGATCAACGCGCCCTACACCGGCGCCGTCATCCGCTTCGACAAGATCGACGCGCCGGACTACTTCGGTGCGACCCGGGTCACCAAGGACGGCGCCGCCGCGTTGCCGACGTTCAAACCGGGTACGTGACCGGCGGTACGGAGTGGCCGGATCTCGTCGGCACTCTCCGTCAGGTCATGGCCCTGAGCTGCGACGATGAGTCTCTCTTCGGTAACGTCGTGGTGATCATTCCGTGGAGAGTGGAACGCGAGGGCCGTTCAGGCCGTTCAGTGGACAGTGACCGCAGGAGTACTGACCACGGGGGTTGGTAGCTACACGCACAGGCAAGGGGCCTCGGCATGGCTGGACTCGCGCTGGACGGGTCGAACCCGGACGTCAGCCTGCTCTACGACATCAACGGACTCGCCGCTTCCGCCCCGACGTGGTTCGACCGCGTCATGGAGTTCGTCGGCGAGTACGGCATCCTGCTCGCCCTCGTCCTCGTCGTGCTCTGGTGCTGGTCGAGCCTGCGGCGCAGCGAGGACCGCGAGAGCGCCCTCGCCTCTCTCGCGGCCCTCGTCTGGGCGCCGCTCGGCGCCGGGATCGCGCTGCTCGTCAACATCCCCATCAGGGGATTCGTGGAGCGGCCCCGGCCCTTCGTCTCCCACAAGGGGCTCGACGTCCTGGTGGACGGCAAGACGGACTACTCGTTCGTGAGCGACCACGCCACGATGGCGATGGCGATCGGGGCCGGACTCTTCGTCGCGCACCGCAAGTTCGGGCTCCTCGCCCTCGGGCTCGCGCTCGCCGAGGGCTTCTGCCGGGTCTACATGGGCGTGCACTACCCGACCGACGTGGTCGGTGGCTTCGCCCTGGGCACCGCCGTCACGCTGCTGCTAGCGCCGCTCGCCCTGATGCTGCTGACCCCGCTGGTGTCGACGGTGGCCCGGTCGCCCCGGCTGGGCCGTCTCGTACGGTCGCGGCGCGCCGGGCAGTCCTCGCTGCGGCTCGCCGTGGACCTGCCCGAGCAGCGGTCGGGAGCGGGGACGGGCGCGGGGCCGGGAGAGAACGACCTGGCGGCGTAAGGCGGTTCGCCCTCGCCGCAGTGCCCCTTCGGTCCGCCCTCGTCACCATGCCCCTTCTTTACAGCGCTTGGGGGAAGTCGAACACGCGCGTCGGGTCGTAGCGGCGCTTGAGCTCGGCGAGCCGGGGTGCGGCGGCGCCGTAGTACGCCTTGCGCCAGTCCGTCAGTTCCGGGTCGGCGTAGTTCTGGTAGGCGGCCCCGTTGGCGTACCGGCTCAGCGCGTCATGGGTGGTATTCAGCCATGCCCGCTGGGCCGTTCCTGGGGTGCCCGGGCGCCAGGAGGCGATGTACTGGGCGAGCACCCGCGAGCGGCGGTGCACGAACGCCGTCGCCGTCGGTGACACGCGGTTCAGCGCCCCGCCGAGCGCCGTGAGTGCCACGCTGCCCGCCCCGCCGCCCTGCCCCACCGGCACGCTCCCGAAGGCCTCGGTCCTGGCGAGCAGGGCCCGTACCCCGGCGGCGGGGATCGCCCGGTCGAAGAACGCGGACCGGGCGGCGTACGTCTCGCGTTGGAGGGCGCCCTGCGGGGTGCGGCCGGGGGTGGCGCCCCCGAGGTGGCACTGCGCCTCGGAGAGGGCCGCGCACCCGGCGTACGCGAGCATCGCGTCGGTGTAGCCGTGGCGGCGCAGCGAGACGGAGGCGGCGGGGGCGCCGACGCGGTCGGCGAGGCGGTCCACGGCGTTCTGGAGGTCCCCGTAGGAGCCCAGCGAGAACGCGGAGACGTCGACCGTGGGGGCCGCCCCCGCCCCCGCGCCGCCCGCGGCCGCCGCGAGATGGGCGGCGGACCAGACCTCGTCGGGCTGGTCGGGGCCCCACTCCTGCCAGGCCTCGATCACCGCCCGCGCCTTCGCCCACGGCCAGGTCAGATACGCGGTGACGGCCTGCGGGGCGTCGTGCGTACGGAAGATGAGCTCGGTGACCACGCCGAAGTTGCCGTTGCCCGCGCCGCGCAGGGCCCAGAAGAGGTCGCTCTCGCGGTCGGCGTCGGCGGTGAGCCGCTTGCCGTCGGCGGTGATCAGGGTCGCGGAGGTGAGGCTGTCGCAGGTCGCCCCGTACGCGCGCGTGGCGACTCCGTGCCCGCCGCCGAGGGTGAGCCCGGTGATGCCGACGGTGGGGCAGGAGCCGCCGGGGATCGTACGGCCGGTCCTGCCCAGGGCGAGGTAGACGTCGAGCAGCCGGGCGCCCGCGCCGATCGTGGCGGTGGCGCCGTCGGCCCTTACGCGGTTCAGCTTCGACACGTCGAGGACGAGACGGCCGGTGCCGGAGGACCACCCGGCGTACGAGTGGCCGCCGTTGCGCAGGGCGACGGGAGTGCGGTGGGCGCGGGCGAACGCCAGGCACTCCTGGACGTCGGAGTCGTTCGCCACATACGCGACGGCCGCCGGCTTCAGGCTGTCGAAGCGGGTGTTGTAGAGCTGGCGCGCGGTCGGGTACGCGGCGTCGCCGGGCCGGACGAGGGACCCGGCGAGCGAGTGCGCGAGGGCGGTCCAGGCGGCCGGGGAGGCGCCGGTGGCCGTGGGCGGCCCGGGGGACTTGGAGGGCGTGGCGGGCTGCTCGCGGGGGGCGCCGGAGGTGCAGGCGGACGCCGTGACGGCGGCGAGGGCGGCGCCCGCGGCCCCCGCGGCGAGGAGGGAACGCCGGTCCATGCGGGGAGGTCTTCCCGGACGGCTCGGTTCCGAACCGTCCCGTTCTTCGAACGGGACAGGACCAGGCCCTGGTCGGTCCTGGTCGGCTCTAGGCCGCCGACTCGTGCTGCTCCGCGTCCGTTCTCGCCCTGTCGCGGGATCGGCGGGCGGGGCCGGTCCAGCCGCAGGTGCAGTGGGCGTGGGCGAAGCTGCCGCGTTCCGTGGTGATGGTGCGGTGTTCTGCGGCGGGCGTCTGCTCGTCCTGCTGGGGCACGGGTTCACGCTATCGGGGGCGGGCGGCGGCGGGTGGCCGGGGCCCGGTCCGCCGGGCGGAGTCCGGCGCAGCGGGCCGAAGCGCGTGAGGCCCCTGGGGCCGAGCGGTGCGAGGGGCGCGTCAGGGAGCGGCGCGGCGGGCGGGGCCGGTCCAGCCGCAGGTGCAGTGGGCCTGGGCGAAGCTGCCGCGTTCCGTCGTGGTGGTGCGGTGCTCAGGGGCCGAGGCTTGGTGGGGCACCCGGCCACGGTACCCAGGGTCGGGCGCGGGCGTGACCGGGGCGGGGACGCGGTCGTTAAGCAGGGTGGGTGGTGCGGCGGGTCGTGGACAGCGGTTGGGGGTTTGACGGCGATGACGGTGCGGCGGCAGAGGCGTGGTGGCGCGGGCTTCGCCGGTGCCGTCGTGACCGGCGTGACGGTGGCCGCGGTGACCGCCGCGGGCGTGTTCGTCGCCGGGTGCGGGGCCGGCGGCTCCCCGGGCTCCGCCGGTCCTGACGGGCAGACGGCCGCGCCGGGCCAGGTGGTGACGCGGGCCGTCGACGCCCTGGTGGCCGCCCGCAGCTCCAAGACCAGCACCTCCATGGAGATGGCCGTGGGCGGGACGCGCGTGACGATCCGGGGCGAGGGGGTCTACGACTTCACGCGCCGCATGGGCCAGTTGAAGGTCGTACTGCCCACGGACGCGGCGGGCGCGCAGGAGCACCGGCCGATCACCGAACTGCTCGCGCCCGGCGCGCTGTACATGAAGAACCGGGGCGCGGGCGTCCCCGCCGACAAATGGGTCCGGGTCGACACGGCGACGCTGCCCGACGGCAATCTGGTCACCGGCGGGGTCACCGATCCGATGGTCGCGGCCGAACTGCTGCGCGGGGCGGGCGCGGTGAGGTTCATGGGCGAGGAGGACCTGGCGGGCGTCCCAGTCCGGCACTACCGGGGCACCGCCGACATCCGCCGCGCGGCGGACGCGGCCGGGCCGCACGCGCGCGGATCGCTGGCGGCGGCGGCGAAAGGGTTCGGCAGGTCGAAGGGCGCGGTGCCGTTCGACGCGTACTTCGACGCGCAGGGGCTGCTGCGCAAGCTGCGCCAGCAGTTCAGTTACGTCAACGGGGGGCGTACGGTCGCGGTCGCCTCGACCACGCTGCTGTACGGATTCGGGGTGCCCGCGGCCGTACGGCTGCCGGCGGCTCGGGACATCTACGCCGGAAAGATCGAGTCATAGGGGTTCGGGGGGCGTTCGGGAGTTCAGTCATGGGCGGTGGCGGAAATGGTCCGTCCGTGCCATGCGCGGTGTGTGTCCTCCTCCCTACGCTAGGAAGCCGACGACGGCAGAAAGAGGGGTAGAGGGGTGAGGTGCGTGGCCGGGCTTCGCAGCACAACCGTCCAGGACCACGTGGCCCTCGTCGAGATCGAGCTGTGCGGTGAGTTGATGATCGCCGCGTCGGCCGCGGACGGGGAGCGGCTCAGTCCGGACCTGATCGACGAGGTACTCAAGGTCGAGCCGGAGGGGCATGTGGGGGGCGGGGGCTGAATCAGGCCAACGGGGCGGGCGCGCGTGACGGGCTGCCACTTTTCGGCCAGGCGGCCGGGGTGGTTCGCTGACGTGGTGGGCCTGGTGTCGGGCTCCCCTCCGCCGGTGGCCCCGGCGCGCTGCCGTCTGTCCTCCGCCCGTTGGCCTCTGACGGCTGCCCTACGTGTTGTGGGCAGGCGTTCCGCAGGGCGATGGGGGTCCCCCTGCTCCAGCGAAGCCGAGAGCTCGGGGGAGGGTGGGGACAACGGACCACCGGGCACGGGCATCTCGGCCTGGCGGACGGCGGGGCCGCGGTCAAAGCGGGGTGCGCAGCCCGGCGGGACGGGCGCGCCGCTCTGCCCACCCTCCCCCAAGCTCTTAAGGAGCAGGGGGACCCCCAGCCCCAGCGGCACGCATGCCCACAGCGGCGGCGGTGCATCAGCATCTGGTTGGCGTCGACATCGATCCAGCGGCACGCATGCCCACAGCGGCGGCGGAGGGGGAGCGTACAGCGGCGGCGAGGCGGCCGGCGGGCTGCGGGGCGCAGCCCCGCAGCCCCCTACGTGCGCAGCAAGCGTGCGATCGCCTTCGTCGCCTCTTCCACCTTCGCGTCGATCTCCCCGCCCCCCTTCACCGCCGCGTCCGCCACGCAGTGGCGCAGGTGTTCTTCCAGGAGCTGGAGGGCGAAGGACTGGAGGGCCTTGGTGGATGCGGAGACCTGGGTGAGTATGTCGATGCAGTAGACGTCCTCGTCCACCAGGCGCTGGAGCCCGCGGATCTGGCCCTCGATGCGGCGCAGCCGCTTGAGGTGCTCGGCCTTCTGCTTGTGGTAGCCGTGCACCGTGTGCGGCTGGTCCGTGAGGACGGTGTCCGGCTCGGCGGGCTCGGTGGTCGTCATCGCGTCCTCCCGTTGTGCGAAGAGGGGGTGGATACCCCTCGTGGGTATAGGGTAACGAGCCCTGCGAAAGCGGGCCCGGAAACGGGCCGGGGGCCCGTGCTGATCACTGTGCCTGATGGGCGACACTGAAGTACGCCGGTTAGCCGTGGCCGGATGATGCGCCTAGCATCAGCCTGACCGAATCCAGAGCACCCCGAGGACCCCACGTGCGCTTTCGTCTGACCCCCAGGGAGACGAGCTTCTACGACATGTTCTCCGCATCCGCGGACAACATCGTCACGGGCTCGAAGCTCCTCATGGAACTGCTCGGAGCGGACTCCGCGACCCGGGCCGAGATCGCGGAGCGCATGCGGGCAGCGGAGCACGCGGGGGACGATGCCACCCACGCGATCTTCCACCAGCTGAACTCCTCCTTCATCACGCCGTTCGACCGCGAGGACATCTACAACCTCGCCTCGTGCCTCGACGACATCATGGACTTCATGGAGGAGGCCGTCGACCTCGTCGTCCTCTACAACGTCGAGGAACTGCCCAAGGGTGTCGAGCAGCAGATCGAGGTGCTGGCCCGGGCAGCCGAGCTGACCGCGGAGGCCATGCCGAACCTGCGGACGATGTCCAACCTCACCGAGTACTGGATCGAGGTCAACCGTCTGGAGAACCAGGCCGACCAGATCCACCGCAAGCTGCTCGCCCATCTCTTCAACGGCAAGTACGACGCCATTGAGGTGCTCAAGCTCAAGCAGATCGTGGACGTACTCGAAGAGGCGGCCGACGCCTTCGAGCACGTGGCGAACACGGTGGAGACCATCGCCGTCAAGGAGTCCTGAGCTTCGTGGACACCTTTGCACTGGTCGTGACCATCGCGGTCGCGCTCGGATTCACATACACGAACGGGTTCCACGACTCGGCGAACGCCATCGCCACCTCCGTCTCGACGCGGGCGCTGACCCCGCGCGCGGCGCTGGCGATGGCCGCCGTGATGAACCTGGCCGGTGCCTTCCTCGGCAGTGGCGTCGCCAAGACCGTCAGTGAAGGCCTGATCGCCACCCCCGAGGGCAACAAGGGGATGGGGATCCTGTTCGCCGCGTTGGTCGGGGCGATCATCTGGAACCTGGTGACCTGGTACTTCGGGCTGCCGTCCTCGTCCTCGCACGCCCTGTTCGGCGGCATGGTCGGCGCGGCGCTCGCGGGCGGCACGACGGTCCACTGGAACGGTGTGCTCGACAAGGTCGTCATCCCGATGTTCATCTCGCCCGTGGTCGGCCTCGTCGTCGGCTATCTGGTGATGTGCGCGATCCTGTGGATGTTCCGCAAGGCCAACCCGCACAAGGCGAAGCGCGGCTTCCGTATCGCCCAGACCGTCTCGGCGGCCGGCATGGCGCTCGGCCACGGCCTCCAGGACGCGCAGAAGACGATGGGCATCGTGGTGATGGCCCTGGTCATCGCCGATGTGCAGTCCGCGGGCGACGAGATCCCGATCTGGGTGAAGATCGCGTGCGCGGCGATGCTGTCGCTCGGTACGTACGCGGGTGGGTGGCGCATCATGCGGACGCTCGGGCGCAAGATCATCGAGCTGGATCCGCCGCAGGGGTTCGCGGCGGAGACCACTGGTGCGTCGATCATGTTCGGCTCGGCGTTCCTGTTCCACGCGCCGATCTCCACGACGCATGTGATCACTTCGGCGATCATGGGTGTGGGGGCGACCAAGCGGGTCAACGCTGTGCGTTGGGGCGTCGCGAAGAACATCATCCTGGGGTGGTTCATCACGATGCCGGCGGCTGCGATCGTCGCGGCGGCGAGCTATTTCGTGGTGCGGGTCTTCTTCGGCTGAGCCGTTCTCGGGGGCTCGGGGCTTTGGCCCCGGGCCCCTTTTTTCGTCTGCCGCGGGCCGTCCGTGGTTGGTCGCGCAGTTCCCCGCGGGGCCCTCCGGGGTGGGTGTGGGATTCTTCCGCGGGCCGGTGGGGGCTGGTCGCGCAGTTCCCCGCGCCCTTGGGTACCCCGGGGGATCCGGGGCCCGAAAGTGCTGCGCAGGCCCCCGCGCCCCTGGGTGCCCCGGGCGGCCCGGGCCGAAAGCGCTGCGCGATTCGTCGGGCGCCCCTCACACGTAGAGCGGGCCCGCCCCCTGACACCAGGAGGCGGGCCCTTCGTCTTGCGGTGGCACCGCCATGCAGCACCGCAGACGCTGGGGGTCTATCCGAAGCGGCCCGAGATGTAGTCCTCGGTCGCCTGGACGGACGGGTTGGAGAAGATCCGCGCGGTCTCGTCGATCTCGACGAGGCGGCCGGGCTGGCCGACGGCCGCCAGGTTGAAGAAGGCCGTACGGTCCGAGACGCGCGCCGCCTGCTGCATGTTGTGCGTCACGATGACGATCGTGAAGCGCTCCTTCAGCTCGCCGATCAGGTCCTCGATGGCGAGGGTGGAGATCGGGTCGAGCGCGGAGCACGGCTCGTCCATCAGCAGGACGTCCGGCTCGACCGCGATCGCGCGGGCGATGCACAGACGCTGCTGCTGGCCGCCGGACAGGCCCGAGCCGGGCTTGTTCAGGCGGTCCTTGACCTCGTTCCAGAGGTTCGCGCCCTTGAGGGACTTCTCGACGACGTCCGCCAGCTGGTTCTTCTTGTACGAGCCGTTCAGCCGCAGCCCGGCCGCCACGTTGTCGAAGATCGACATGGTGGGGAACGGGTTCGGGCGCTGGAAGACCATGCCCACCGTACGGCGCACGGCGACCGGGTCGACGTCCTTGCCGTACAGGTTCTCGTCGTCCAGGAGCACCTTGCCCTCGACGCGGCCACCGGGGGTGACCTCGTGCATCCGGTTCAGGGTGCGCAGGAACGTGGACTTGCCGCAGCCGGACGGGCCGATGAAGGCGGTCACGGAGCGGGGCTCCACGGTCATCGAGATGTCCTCGATCGCTTTGTGGGAGCCGTAGTACGCGGTCAGGCCGCTGACGTCGATTCGCTTGGCCATGGGATCACTGCTTCTTTCGAGCGTGCGAGAAAGGGTCGCTGATGTGGCCGCGTCAGCGACCGGTCCTGGGGGCCTTCCAGCGGGCGATGCCGCGGGCCACCAGATTGAGGATCATGACGAAGGCGATCAGTACCAGGGCCGCGGCCCAGCCGCGGTCGTACGACGCGTCGCTGCCGACCCGGTACTGCTCCCAGATGTAGAAGGGGAGCGAGGACTGGGCCCCGTCGAAGGGGTTGGTGTTGATCAGCTGGCTGCCGAAGACGAGCAGCATGATCGGGGCGGTCTCACCGGCGATACGGGCGATGGCGAGCATGACGCCCGTGGTGATGCCGCCGATCGCGGTCGGCAGGACCACCTTCAGGATCGTGCGCCACTTCGGCACGCCGAGGGCGAGGGAGGCCTCGCGCAGCTCGTTCGGGACGAGCTTGAGCATCTCCTCGGTGGAGCGGACCACGACCGGCACCATCAGGATCGACAGCGCCAGCGAGCCCATGAAGCCGGACGGCTTGAGCTCGAACATCAGCATCAGGGTCAGGATGAACAGGCCCGCGACGATCGACGGGATGCCCGTCATGACGTCGACGAAGAAGGTCACGGCCTTTGCGAGCGCGCCCTTGCCGTACTCCACCAGGTAGACCGCGGTCAGCAGGCCGAGCGGGGCGGAGATCAGGGTGGCGATGCCGACCTGCTCCAGGGTGCCGATCAGCGCGTGGTAGACGCCGCCGCCGGGCTCGAAGCCGGTGACGCCGTTCATCGAGTGCGAGAGGAAGTCCCCGTTCAGGGCCTTGCTGCCGCGCTTGACCGTCGTCCACAGCAGGGAGACCAGCGGGACGAGGGCGAGGATGAAGCACACCCAGACGAGGCTGGTGGCGACGCGGTCCTTGGCCTGGCGCTTGTTCTCGACGACCGAGGTGACCACGTACGAGATGAGGACGAACAGGATCGCGGACAGCAGGCCCCACTGGACCTTGCTGTGGAGGTCCGCGACGAGTCCGATGCCGCAGCCGAGCGCGAGGCCGGCGGCGCCGAAGGCGGCCCCGGCCCAGCGGGGCAGGCCCCGGCGGCTCAGGCTGCCCTTGCGCGGCGCGGAGGGGGCGGGGCGGGTGTCCTGGACTGTTGCGTTCGACATCAGGCGTTCGCCCCCGAGTACTCCTTGCGGCGCGCGATGATCAGGCGGGCCGCGCCGTTGACCAGCAGGGTGAGGACGAAGAGCACCAGGCCGGAGGCGATCAGGGCGTCCCGGCCGAGCTGGTCGGCCTCGTCGAACTTCGCCGCGATGTTCTGGGCGAAGGTGCCGCCACCCGGGTTGAGGAGGTGGAGGGAGATCAGATAGCTGGGGGAGAGGACCGTGGCGACGGCCATCGTCTCGCCGAGCGCGCGCCCGAGGCCGAGCATCGAGGCGGAGATGATGCCGGAGCGGCCGAAGGGCAGCACCGACATCCGGATGACCTCCCAGCGGGTGGCGCCCAGCGCCAGCGCGGCTTCTTCGTTCATCCGCGGGACCTGGAGGAAGACTTCGCGGCTCACGCTGGTCACGATCGGCAGGATCATGATCGCGAGCAGGATGCCGACGGTGAAGAGCGAGCGGGCGACGCCGACCTCGGTCTTCTCGAAGACGTACGTCCAGCCCAGGTACTCGTCGAGCCAGGAGTTCAGGCCTTCGAGGTAGGGCACGAGGATGAGGGCGCCCCAGATGCCGTAGATGATCGACGGGACCGCGGCGAGCAGGTCGACGACGTAGGCGAGGGGTGCGGCCAGCTTGCGCGGCGCGTAGTGCGAGATGAACAGCGCGATGCCGACAGCGATCGGAACCGCGATGACCATCGCGATGATCGAGCTGACGACCGTGCCGAAGAGCAGGACGGCGATGCCGAAGACCGGCTTCTGCGCGGCGGGGTCCCAGTCGAAGGTGGTGAGGAAGTTGCCCTCGTCCTTCGAGATGGCCATCCCGGCGCGGACGCTCAGGAAGACGGCGATCGACGCCATCAGGACGAGCAGGAAGATGCCGGATCCCCGGGAGAGGCCGAGGAAGACCTTGTCGCCCGCGCGGCCGGTGGACTTCCGGCGCAGGGCGGGGGCCGGAGCCGCCGGTGGCGGCGGAGGGTTCGTGGTTATGGAAGCCATTGATCTTTCCGGTCTGTGGGCGGGGACGGCAGGTGTCCCCTGGCGGCGGTGCACCGGATGGTGGGGGCGGGGGCCGGATCGGGACCCCCGCCCCGGAGGCCTCCGGACGACCGCTTCAGCGGTCGTCCGTCGGCCCGACAGGTGTTACTGGAGGCCGGCGACGGTCTCGCGGACCTTGGCGTTGATCTCGGCCGGGATCGGCGCGTAGCCGGCGTCCGACAGGATCTTCTGGCCCTCGTCACCGGCGGTGTAGGTCAGGAAGGACTTGACCGTGCCGAGGGTGTCGGCCTTGTTGCCCTTGTCGCAGGCGATCTCGTACGTGACGAGGACGAGCGGGTAGGCGCCGTCGGCCTTGGTGGTGTAGTCGAGGCCCAGGGCCAGGTCCTTGCCGGTGCCCTTGATCTTGGCGGCGGCGATCGCCTTGGAGGCGTTCTCCGGGGTGGCCTTGACCGGGGCGGCGGCGCCCGTGTTGAGGTCCACGGTCTTGATGGACTGCGCGGTGGCGTACGAGAGCTCGAAGTAGCCGATCGCGCCGTCCGTCTGCTTGACCTGCGCGGCGACGTCGGAGGAGCCGGCCGCGGCCTGGCCGCCCGGGGCCGGCCACTTCTTCTCGGGCGCGTACGGCCAGTCGGCCTTGGCGGTGGCGCCGAGGTACTTGCCGAGGTTCTGGGTGGTGCCGGAGTCCTGCGAGCGGTGGAAGGCCTGGATCGCCTTGTCCGGGAGCTTGGCGGACGGGTTCAGCTTGGCGATCGCCTCGTCGTTCCAGTTCTTGATCTTGCTGTTGAAGATCTTGGCGACGGTCGGGGCGTCCAGGACCAGGCTGTCGACACCCTCCAGGTGGTAGCCGATCGCGATCGGGCCGCCGACCATCGGGAGGTTGATGCCCTGGCCGCCGCCGGTGCAGACGTTCTTGGAGTTGGCGACCTCCTCCGGCTTCAGCGCGGAGTCGGAGCCGGCGAAGCCGACCTGGGACTGGTTGAAGGCGATGATGCCCTCGCCGGACGAGGAGCCCTTGTAGTTGATCTCCACACCCTTGCAGGCCGCCATGTAGTTCTTGACCCAGAGGTCCATGGCGTTCTTCTGCGCGGAGGAGCCGGAGGCCAGGAGCTGGCCCTTGGCGCCGTCGCACTTGATGTTCGACGCGGCGCTCGTCTTGCCGGTGCCGCCGGTGGAGCTCGAACCCTTGTCGTTGTCGTCGCTGCCGCACGCCGTGAGGGCCAGGGCGCTGGACACGGCGATGACGCCGAGAGCGGTGGCGCGGAGCCGGTTCTTGCGCTGAAGCTTCACTTTCGGGTGTTCCTTCCAGAAGCCGCCGGTGTCCGTTCGTTGTACGGCGGCGTGCGAGGAGATGTCCGGTCGGGCGGGTCGCCCCGCACCGTGTAAGGCCGAAATTAGGCAGAACAGGTGAAGCCGCCGACGGAGGAGAGTGAACGGAAGGTGAACCGTGTCGGACAGTGCGGTGCCGACCGTTACCGGTTTGTGTTCAGCGGGCCGTGCGGGTGAACGGCACCCCGCCGGAGGGTGTACCCGGGGTGTCGCGCAGGGCCCGGCTTCCCGTCAGGTCCGGTGCCGTGCGTCCAGCAGTGCGTCGACCAGCTGCCGGTCGCGGGGCTGGGTGAGCCGGTGGCGGGCGGCCGCCGGGGCCAGCCACAGCACCCGGTCGACCTCGTCGCCGGGTACGAAACGCCCCTCGCCCGCCTCGGCGGCCCAGTAGTCGACCACCTTGGGGCGGCCCTGCGTGTCGACGTAGTACGCGGTGGGCAGCCGGGCACCTGGTACACAGGTGTGTCCAGTCTCCTCCAGGACCTCCCGGACCGCCCCCGCGAGCGGCTCCTCGTCCGGCTTGAGCTTGCCCTTCGGGTGCGACCAGTCGTCGTACTTCGGCCGATGGACCAGGCAGATCTCAAGGCCGCCGTCGCCCCAGGGGGAGCGCCGCCACAGGACGCAGCCCGCCGCCAGCACCCGCCCGTCCCGGTTCACGGCGCGGTCACCGTCGGCGCGCTCACCTGCGCCGTCACCGCCGCCATCGGCTGCCAGATCTGCTGGAAGGCGAACCGGGCCGCCTCCACCTCGTGGCGCTGATCGGCGTGGAGCACCCCGAGGGCGTACGCCGTCGCCGGGGCGATCCTCGGGGTGCGGGCTGCGGCCGCGGCGGCTGCGGCCGCCGCGGCGGCGTCCCGGTGCCGGTCGAGCGCCCGCCCGGCCCGCAGCAGCCGGTCGTCGTCCTCGTGCGGCAGGCCGGTGCGCAGCACCTCCTGGGCGTACCGGTGCAGCCGCAGCAGCAGCCGCACCTGGTGCCAGGGGGCGTCCTGCGCCTCGCCGGGCTGGGCCAGGGCCTCCGCGTTGTACGGATGGGCCGCGCGGGCCAGCGGCAGCGCCGCCACCGCCTCCGCGAGCCGCTGCTCGGCGGCCTGGGCGGCCGGCGGCAGCACCTCCACCGCGTACGCGGCCGCCGAGCTGGACAGCGGCACCTCGCTGGCGAGCAGCGCCACCGCGTCGGCCACCGCGTGGAACCGGGAGGAGCCCAGCGCCTGCAGGGCCGCCGAGTGCGCCCGGGTGCGGGCCAGCGTCAGCTGGCGGTCGAGGAGCGCCCCCGCCCGTGCCGCGCCCACCGCCAGCGCCCCGGCCGCCGACTCACCGCGCGGCGCGGGCACCTGCTGGCTGCCGGAGAGCCGCTGGAGGCCGTCGAGCAGCCGGGCGAGCCGGGCCGCGCAGGAGTGCTCCCCGGCCAGCGTGGCCGAGAGCCAGGCCAGTTCCGTACGCAGCGGTTCGGCCCAGGACGGGTCGAGCAGCGGGCGGAAGGTGTGCAGCGTGCCGCTGATGCGGCGGGCGGCGCGCCGCAGCGCCCGCGCGGCCTCCTCGGTGCCGTTGTTGTCGGGCCCCGCCTCTCGGTGGAGGCGGAGGCTGCGCAGGAATTCCCCCGCCTGCGCGTGGAGATACGGGGACAGGACGTCCCCCGCGGTCTCCGGTCCAGGGGATTTCTCATGGCGTAGCACGCCGGCGCCTCCGGGCGTCTATCAGCATCTCCTGTACGTGGCGCAGCGGCTGTCCGTCGGCGTCGGCGGCGTGCCGGGTCCACTCCCCGCCCGGGCCCAGGTGCCAGGAGGAGGTGGTGTCCGACATGCCGGTCTCCAGGAGCCGGGTGATAGCCGCGCGGTGGGCCGGGTCGATGACCCGGACCAGCGCCTCGATGCGGCGGTCGAGGTTGCGGTGCATCATGTCGGCGCTGCCCAGCCAGACCTCGGGCTCGCCGCCGTTGCCGAACGAGAAGACCCGGGAGTGCTCCAGGAAGCGCCCGAGTATCGACCGCACCCGGATGTTCTCGGACAGCCCGGCGACCCCGGGGCGCGCCGCGCAGATGCCGCGCACCCAGATGTCGACCGGCACCCCGGCCTGCGAGGCCCGGTAGCAGGCGTCGATCACGGCCTCGTCGACCATCGAGTTGACCTTGATGCGTACGTAGGCGGGGCGCCCGGCACGGTGGTGGGCCGTCTCCTTGTTGATGCGCGAGACCAGGCCGTCCCGCAGGGACTTGGGCGCGACGAGGAGACGGCGGTAGGTCTCGCGGCGCGAGTAGCCGGACAGCCGGTTGAAGAGGTCCGAGAGGTCGGCGCCGACCTGCGGGTCGGCGGTGAGCAGCCCCAGGTCCTCGTACAGCCGGGCCGTCTTGGGGTGGTAGTTGCCGGTGCCGACGTGCGAGTAGCGGCGCAGGGTCTCGCCCTCCTGGCGCACCACGAGCGACAGCTTGCAGTGCGTCTTCAGGCCGACCAGGCCGTACACCACGTGGCAGCCCGACTCCTCCAGCTTGCGGGCCCACTTGATGTTGGCCTGCTCGTCGAAGCGCGCCTTGATCTCGACCAGGACGAGGACCTGTTTGCCGGACTCGGCGGCGTCTATGAGCGCGTCCACGATCGGCGAGTCGCCCGACGTCCGGTAGAGCGTCTGCTTGATGGCGAGCACGTCCGGGTCGCCGGCCGCCTGCTCCAGGAACGCCTGGACCGAGGTGGAGAACGAGTCGTACGGATGGTGCAGCAGCACGTCCCGCTCGCGCAGCGCGGCGAAGATGTCCGGCGCCGACGCCGACTCGACCTCCGCGAGGTCGCGATGGGTTCCGGCCACGAACTTGGGGAACTTCAGCTCCGGCCGGTCCAGGGCCGCGATGCCGAAGAGGCCGGTGAGGTCGAGCGGGCCGGGCAGCGGATACACCTCGGCATCGCTGATCTTCAGCTCGCGCACCAGCAGGTCCAGGACGTACGGGTCGATCGACTCCTCGACCTCCAGGCGCACCGGCGGCCCGAAGCGGCGCCGCATGAGCTCCTTCTCCAGCGCCTGGAGGAGGTTCTCGGCGTCGTCCTCCTCCACCTCCAGGTCCTCGTTCCGGGTCACCCGGAACATGTGGTGGGCCAGCACCTCCATGCCCGGGAAGAGCTCTTCGAGGTGCGCCGCGATGACGTCCTCCAGCGGCACGTACCGCTGCGGCGAGGCCTCCAGGAACCGCGAGAGCAGCGGCGGCACCTTGACCCGGGCGAAGTGGCGGTGGCCGCTGACCGGATTGCGCACGACCACGGCGAGGTTGAGCGAGAGCCCCGAGATGTACGGGAAGGGGTGCGCGGGGTCCACGGCCAGCGGGGTCAGCACCGGGAAGATCTGCTGGCGGAAGAGCGTGAAGAGCCGCGCCTGCTCCTTCTCGGTCAGATCGGGCCAGCGGATCAGATGGATCGACTCGTCGGCCAGCGCCGGGGCCACGTCCTGCTGGTAGCAGGCGGCGTGCCGGGCCATGAGCTCGCGCGAGCGGGTCCAGATCAGGTCCAGGACCTCGCGGGGCTGGAGCCCGGAGGCGGAGCGGGTGGCGACGCCGGTGGCGATACGGCGCTTCAGGCCGGCCACCCGGACCATGAAGAACTCGTCCAGGTTGGAGGCGAAGATCGCCAGGAAGTTAGCCCGTTCGAGGAGGGGCGTGGCCGGGTCCTCGGCGAGCTCCAGGACGCGCTCGTTGAACGCGAGCCAGCTGCGCTCGCGGTCCAGGAAGCGCCCGGAGGGCAGCTCGTCCTCCCCGGGCGCGTCCTCGCGGTCGCGCTCGTACCCTTCGTACCCGTCCAGATCCGCGTCGATGTCCGGTTCCAGGTCCGAGACGGCGGCCGCGAGGGTGTGCGGCCGGTGCGCGGCTATGGAACCGACCGACGGCTGGGAGGCGGGCTGGAGGTGGACCTCGGCGCTGGGCTGCTGGCTCATAAACCCATTCTTCCGCGCCGAGCCGCTGTCAGGCGCGTCGGAGAGCCAGTCGGAGCGGGCAGGCGTGAGCGCCTTGGGGCGGGCGGCGGTCCCGTTCCGGGAGGGTGGCACCTCGGGCTGCATTGAGTGAGCGTCGCAAGCGTATCTGAATGCCCGGTAACGAGGACATGACGTGCGGGAATCGGCAGCCCGTCACGGGCGCCCCTTCAGGGGCGCGGGGCGGTGACACTGTACGGCTCCGCCGCGATGGGGGGGTCCCCCCTGTTCGAGCGAAGCCGAGAACTTGGGGGAGCGACCAGCCAAGCACGGTCCGCACCCGAAAGACAGCGCCTCCGACGCTCACGCTCCCAGAACGGCGTCAGGACTCCGTGCGGTACATGAGATCCACTTCGTGGACGGCGAACCCCAGCCGCTCGTACACGGTCACCGCCGCCGTGTTGTCCGCGTCGACGTACAGCATCGCGGTCGGCACCCCCTCGGACGCGAGGTGGCGCAGGCCCGTCGCGGTGAGCGCCTTGCCGAGGCCGCCGCCCTGCGCGTCCGGGCGGATCCCCACCACGTACACCTCCCCGATCCTCTCCGCGGCGTGCACCTTCGTCCAGTGGAAGCCCACGATCCGGCCGTCGCGCTCGGCGAGGAAGAAGCCCTTCGGGTCGAACCAGGGCTCCGCCTTGCGGTCGTCGAGGTCGCGCTGGGTGAGTCCGCCCTGCTCGGGGTGGTGGGCGAAGGCCGCTGCGTTCACGTCCAGCCACTGAGCGTCGTCCTCGCCGGGCACGAAGGTCCGTACGCTCACGCCCGGCGGGTACACCGGCTCGGCGATGTCCGGCGGGCTCAACGGCCGACGCATCTGCCGCAGTTCGCGGAACAGGGTGAGGCCCAGGACCTGGGCGAGGTGGCGGGCGGCGGAGTGCCCGCCGTGCGCCCACACCCGCAGCCGCTTGCCGGAGGCGCCGAGCAGCGCCGAACCGAGCGCCCGGCCGTGGCCGCGGCCGCGGTGGGCGGGGTGGATGACGAGCTCAGCGGCCGGTGCCTCGACGGGGTCGGTGTCCTCCAGCTGGGCGTACCCGATCAGTTGGGACCCCTCGGACGTGATGACCGTGAGCAGGAAATGGCGGACTCCGGGCCGTCGGCCGCCCCGCAGCTGGAGCCGCCCCTGCTCGGACACGGCCTGCTGCCCGTCGGCCCCGGCGGCCTCGGCGAGCAGCGCGAGGACCTCCTGGGCCTGGGGGTGGGCCAGCTCGTCGAGGGTCTGGATCTCACGTCCGGAGGGGCCGGGTGCGGCGGGGTCAGTCGTCATGTGTACGAGCGTACGGCGGCCGGGGGCAAAACCTGACGTACCGCCAAACGGCAACCATCCCGTAACCCCACCCCCCTGTCGCGCTACGCGCGTTGACTCTAGGCTTCCGACCGCGGCGGCCCGACCCTCGGGTTTCGGCCACGCCCACCACGCTTCACGACACGCTTCACGACCAGCTGAATCATTTAGGGGAGAGATGACAGCGACACCCCAGAAGCACCACGGCGGCCGCGCGGGCCGCCGGGTCCTGGCGGCCGCCGCCGGGCTCACCACGCTCGGCGCGCTCATCGCCGCGATGCCCGCGGCCGACGCCCACGACAAGGGCCACGGGCACCCGAAGCCCTCGCGGACGGTGGACGTCCAGCTCCTCTCCTTCAACGACCTGCACGGCAATCTGGAGCCGCCGGCCGGTTCGGCCGGGGCCGTGAACGAGAAGCAGGCCGACGGGACCGTGAAGTCCATACCGGCCGGCGGTGTCGAGTACCTGGCGTCCTCGCTGCGCACCGCGCGCCAGGGCCACCCGTACTCGATCACCGCCGCCGGCGGCGACATGGTCGGTGCCAGCCCGCTCCTGTCCGGCCTCTTCCACGACGAGCCGACCATCGAGGCGCTCAACAAGATCGACCTCGATGTGACGGCCGTGGGCAACCACGAGTTCGACGAGGGCGCGGTCGAGCTGGCCCGGATGCAGAACGGCGGCTGTCACCCGGTCGAGGGCTGCTACGAGAAGGGCAAGAAGTTCCGCGGCGCCGACTTCCCGTATCTGGCCGCCAATGTGACCAGCGAGAAGACCGGCAAGCCGATCCTCAAGCCGTACACGGTCTGGAAGAAGAACGGCGTCAAGATCGGCTTCATCGGTGTGACCCTGGAGGGCACCCCGGACGTCGTGACCGCCTCCGGCGTCAAGGGCCTGAAGTTCCACGACGAGATCGAGACGATCAACAAGTACGCCAAGGAGCTCGACCGGCAGGGCGTGAAGTCCATCGTCGCCCTGATCCACGAGGGCGGGATGCCGGCGACCAACGCGTACAACTACGACTGCGACTCGGCCGGTCCCGGCAGCGGTCTGTCCGGCCCGATCGTCGACATCGCCAAGGGCATCACGCCCAAGGTGGACGCGCTGGTCACCGGTCACACCCACCAGGCCTACGCCTGCACCATCCCCGACCCTGCGGGCAACCCGCGCATGGTCACCTCGGCGGCCTCCTACGGCAAGCTCTTCACCGAGACCACGCTCACCTACGACAAGCGGACCAAGGACATCGTCCGGACCGCCGTGAAGTCGCCGAAGTCGGTGAACCGCATCGTCAGCCGTGACCAGGCCAAGGCGAAGGACATCACCGATCTGATCACCCGCTGGAACAAGCTCGCCGCGCCGATCGCGAGCCGCCCGCAGGGCTACATCTCCGCCGACATCAACGGCCGCGGCTCCGAGGCGCCCGAGAAGCCGCTCGGCGACCTGATCGCGGACGCGCAGCTCGCCGGGCTCTCCCCGGTCGACAAGGGCGGCGCCCAGCTCGCCTTCATGAACCCGGGCGGCATCCGCTCCGACCTCGTCCACAAGGCGAGCGGCAGCGAGGGCGACGGGGTGGTCACCTACGGCGAGGCGTTCACCGTCCAGCCGTTCACCAACATGATGAACGTCGTCGACCTGACCGGCGCCCAAATCATCCAGGGCCTCCAGCAGCAGGTCAGCGGCGGCAACACGGCCACGCCGAAGATCCTCCAGGTCTCCAAGGGCTTCACCTACACCCTCGACATGACCAGGACCGGCGCGGACCGCGTCCTCGTCGACACGGTCAAGCTGAACGGTGTCGCCCTCGACCCGGCGAAGACCTACCGCGTCGCCATGAACGAGTTCCTCGCGGGCGGCGGCGACGGCTTCGCGGCTCTCGGCCAGGGCAAGAACAAGCTGGTCGGCGCGTCCGACCTGGACGTCTTCGATGCCTACCTGGCCGCGAACTCGTCCGCGTCCGCACCGCTCGCGCCGCCGGCCGGGGGCCGGATCACGGTCATCGGCAAGGTGGCGGGCGACTAGTCGCCTCTGTACCTGGGTGGGGCGCCGGAGTGTTTCCGGCGCCCCACTTCCCGTTGAGGGGCGCGGGGCTGTGACATCTGCGGCTCCGCCGCGACGGGGCCCCCGTTCGAGCGAAGCCGAGAACTTGGGGGAGCGACCAGCCCCCACCGGCCCGCAGCCGAACGAAGGACGCGTTCAGCGGCGCGCTCACGCGTCCGGGGCGTCCGGCGGCGGGGTGGGGGCGCCCGGCAGGCGAATCGTGGCAACCGTGCCGGTGCCGTCCGCCGCCGCGCCGAGCGCAATCGTGCCGCCCGCGTGCTGGACCGTACGGGCCACGATGGACAGGCCGAGCCCCGAGCCCGGCAGCGAGCGGGCCGAGGGCGAGCGCCAGAACCGCTCGAAGACGTGCGGCAGTTCATCGGCGGGGATGCCGGGGCCCTGGTCGCGCACGGTCAGGGCGCCCCGGTCGAGCATGACCTCGATGGTGCCGTGCGGCGGGCTGAACTTCACCGCGTTGTCCAGCACATTGACGATCGCCCGCTCCAGGGCCGCGGGCTCCGCCCGTACGTACCAGGGGGCCAGCTGCGCCCTGATCTCCAGCTCCGGCCCGCGCAGCCGGGCGCGGTCGAGCGCGACCCTGGCGATGTCGTGGAAGGCGACGACCTCCAGCGGACCCTCGCGGACCGCGTCGGGCCGGGACAGCTCCTGCAAGTCCCCGATCAGCGCGGCGAGTTCGGTCATCTGGGCCTTCACGGACGCCATCAGCGCCTTGCGGTCGGCGGGCGGGATGGCCCGCCCGGTCTCCTCGCTCCTCGCCAGCAGCTCGATGTTCGTACGGAGCGAGGTGAGCGGGGTGCGCAGCTCGTGCCCCGCGTCCGCGATCAGCTGCGACTGGCGGTCACGGGAGGAGGCAAGAGCGGCGGTCATCGCGTTGAAGGACCGCGAGAGCCGGGCGATCTCGTCCTCGCCCTCGACCGGGATGCGGACGGTGAGGTCCTCGGTGCGGGCCACGTGCTCGACCGTCCCGGTCAGCTGGTCCACGGGGCGGAGGCCCGTACGCGCGACCCAGAGCCCGGCGGCGCCCGCGCCGATGACCCCTATGCCGGAGACGACCAGCAGGACGATCGCCAGTTTGTTGAGCGGCGTCGTCACGTCGGACATCGGCACCGCGATCGAGACGGCGACCCGGCCCTGCGGGCCGAGGCCGCTGATGTGCGCCGCCTGGGTGTAGACGCGGCGTTCCACCCCGGCGCTGTCGGTCGTCGTGTGCAGGGCGTTGGCGCGCGGCCCGTTCGCGACCGCCACGTCCGCGTGCTCCACCTGGAGCTGCGCGGACCTGGGGTTGGCGCACACCGAGGCGTCCGGGAAGACCACCTGGGTCAGCGGGGTGTTGCCCGGCAGCCGGATCGGCTCGGGGTTGGGGCTGCGGCAGGTCCGGATCAGGACGGTGGCGTACTCCGCGCTGGCCGAGCTCGCCGCCTGGTTGCGCAGCCGGTTGTCGAGCTGGCTGGTGAGCACCCCCTGGGTGATGAACCAGCACGAGGCGGCCACCGCGGCCACGGCCACCGTCACCGCCGTGGCGACGAGCAGTGCGAGGCGGGATCTGAGCGGCAGCTCGCGGAACCACCGGAGCGCTCTTCTCACTCCGCGCCGCCCGATCGCAGGGCGTACCCCACCCCCCGCACGGTGTGCACCACGCGCGCCTCGCCGCCCGCCTCGGTCTTGCGGCGCAGATACATGACGTACACGTCGAGGGAGTTGGACGACGGCTCGAAGTCGAAGCCCCAGACCGCCTTGAGGATCTGCTCGCGGGTCAGCACCTGCCGGGGGTGGGCCAGGAACATCTCCAGGAGCGTGAACTCCGTACGGGTCAGCTCCACCACCCGCTCGCCCCGCGTCACCTCACGGGTCGCCAGGTCCATCCGCAGATCACCGAAGGTGAGGATGTTGTCGTCGTGCTGCTCGCCGCCCGCGGGACCGGCGTACGAGCTGCGGCGCAGCAGCGCGCGGATCCGGGCGAACAGCTCGTCCAGCTCGAACGGCTTGACCAGGTAGTCGTCCGCGCCCGCGTCGAGCCCGGTGACGCGGTCGCCGACCGTGTCGCGCGCGGTGAGCATCAGGACGGGGGTGGTGGACCCGGCGCCGCGCAGCCGCCGGGCGGCGGTGAGCCCGTCCATCCGGGGCATCTGGATGTCGAGGACGATCAGATCGGGCCGGTACGCCTCCGCCTTGGCCAGCGCGTCCAGACCGTCGACGGCGACCTCCGTCCCGTACCCCTCGAAGGCGAGGCTGCGCTGGAGCGCCTCCCGCACGGCGGGCTCGTCGTCGACGATCAGGATGCGCTGGGTGTCGTCCTCGGCGGGTGCGGGGCTCATCGGTCTCGGGTCTTCCTCGGGGTGTGGTCCGGCGGTGGTCGGGCGTGGTCCGGGTCGGGTGCTGTCCAGCGTCGCATGCCGCGCCTGCACCTGCCGTGAGGATCAGCTGTTGCTGCTGTTGCCGTTGTCGTCGCTGCCGCTGTTGCCGCTGCCGGAGCGGAGGGAGTCGAGGTCGGCCTTGACGGTGTTGATCGGGATGGCGAAGCCGAGCCCGACACTGCCCGCCGAGGACGAGGAGGACTGGCTGGCGGAACTGGGGCTGTACATCGCGGAGTTGATGCCGACGATGTTGCCGTTCATGTCGATCAGCGCGCCGCCGGAGTTGCCCGGGTTGAGAGAGGCGTCGGTCTGAATGGCCTTGTACGTGGTCTTCGACGAGCCGGTGTCGCCGTTGAACTGCTGACCGCCGAACTCGAACGGCCAGCCGCCGCGCCCGCCACCCTGCTGCCCCTGCCCCTGCCCCTGCCCCTGGCCCTGGCCCTGGCCCTGCTCCTTGGCGACGGTGACGTCACGCTTGAGGGCGGAGACGATGCCGCTGGTGACGGTGCCGGTCAGGCCTTCGGGAGAGCCGATGGCGACGACCTGGTCGCCGACCTTGAGATTGTCGGAGTTGCCGAGACTGGCGGGCTTGAGCCCGCTCGCGCCCTGCACCTTGATGAGCGCGAGGTCCTTGTCGGGGTCGGTGCCGACGACGCTCGCGGTGTACGTCTTGCCGTCGCTGGTCCGCACCTTGACCTGGTCGGCGCCGGCGATGACGTGGTTGTTCGTGACGATCTCACCGCCGGAGGTGATGATCACCCCGGATCCGGTGGACTCCCCGGAGGTGGAGGTCGCGCTGATCTCCACGATGCTGGGCGAGACAGCCTGGGCCACGCCCGCGACGGTGCCGGTGGTGTTCCTGGAGGCGTTCGTCCCCGCGACGCCGGGCGCGCTGGCGCTGGTGTCGCCGCCGGCCCACCGCTCCACGAGCGTGGCGGTCCCGCCTCCCACGGCCGCGGCGGCGAGCGCGACGGCGGCGAGCAGGCCGACGGAGCGGCGGGCGCGGCGGTGGGTGGGGGCCCCGCCGAGGGCGGCGGGGTGCCCGGGGTCACCCGGGATGCCCCCGCCCCCGTTGCCGTTCGCCGGCCAGATGGTGGTCCCGGGCCCGGCGTGCACGGGCTGGCTCGGCTCGTACGGGGGCGGCGGGGGGAAGGCCCCGGACGCCTGCGGATACGGCTGCGGCTGCTTCGGCTGCTGCTCGGGGAAGGTCATGTGCATTACCTTCCCGGCGCTGGATGAGAGCCGTCTGAGGACGGGGTGAGAAGCCCGGCAGAAGGGTGTTTGCCCGAAATAAAGAGGGGCGCTGTGGCGGGGCGGATTCCCCCACCCCGCCCGTTCCCTTAACCCTCCGGGGGTGGGTGGGGGTGAGGGGTGGTTCCCCGGGCGCCGGGCGGGGCTGCGCCCCTGCACCCGTTTGCGGGAGGCTCCGCCCCTGGGCCCCTGGGCCCCTGGCGCCCCCTGCGCCCCCTGCGCCCCCTGCGCCCCCTGCGGGGCCTGCGCCCCCTGCGCCCCCTGCGGGGCCTGCGCCCCCTGCGCCCCTGCACCCCGCCACGGGGGCTCCGACCCCACCACGAAGGTGCTCCGACCCCGATACCCCCGCTGTCGCTCCGCCTACCCCGCTGGGGCGCTGCCCCTGCCGGGGCTCCGCCCCCCAACCCGCCCCCGACCCCGCCTTCGGGGCTCCGCTGGGGCTGCACCCCGACCCCGCCTTCGGGGCTCCGCTGGGGCTGCACCCCGGCGCCGCCTTCGGGGCTCCGCCCCGGACCCCGCTCCTCAAACGCCGGAGGGGCTGAATGCCCGGTCCCGGCTCCTCGCACGCCGCAGGTGCTGAATCTCCCGCCGCCGGTGCCTCACATCGTGGCCGCCCCCCATCCCCCTAAGGGGCGCGGGGAACGGCGCGACCAGCCACGCACAGCCCGCAGACGAACACCGGGCCAAAAATGGGGCGCGGGGAACGGCGCGACCAGCCCCCACCAACCCGCAGACAAACGGGGGCCGGGGCGAAGCCCCGGGACGGGGACGACCGGTACCGGCCAGTGCCGGGGAAGGGGGACGGGGCAGCCCCGGCGCGGAGGCGCGCGGCCTCGAACATGCGCGCGTCAGGGGATAGCCTCCGGCCATGCCCAATGGTCAGTGGTACCCGCCGGAATGGCCCGACCGCATCCGCGCCCTCGCCCACGGTGAACTCACCCCCGTGCAGCCCCGGCGAGCCGCGACCGTCATGTTGCTGCGGGGCGAGGACGAGCCCGGCGGGCTCGCCGTGCACATGCTGCGCCGCCGCACCTCCATGGCCTTCGCCGGCGGCGCCTACGCCTACCCCGGCGGCGGCGTGGACCCCCGGGACGACGCCCGGCGGATCGGGTGGGCCGGGCCCACCCGCGAGACCTGGGCGGCCCGCCTGGGCGTGGGCGCGGACGACGCCCAGGCCATCGTCTGCGCGGCCGTCCGCGAGACGTACGAGGAGGCCGGAGTCCTCCTCGCCGGGCCGGACGCCGACAGCGTCGTGGGTGACACCACCGGCGACGACTGGGAGGCCGACCGCCACGCCCTCGTCACCCGCGACCTCTCCTTCGCCGAGTTCCTCGACCGCCGTGGCCTGGTCCTGCGCTCGGACCTGCTCGGCGCGTGGGCCCGCTGGATCACCCCCGAGTTCGAACCGAAGCGGTACGACACCTGGTTCTTCGTCGCCGCGCTCCCCGAGGGCCAGCGCACCCGCAACGCCTCCACCGAGGCCGACCGGACGGTGTGGATCCGGCCTGCCGAGGCCACGGCCGGGTACGACGGGGGCGAGCTGCTCATGATGCCCCCGACCGTCTCGACCCTGCGCGCCCTCCTCCCGTACGCCACCCCCGCCGACGCCCTCGCCGCCTCGGCGGCCCGCGACCTCACCCCCGTACTGGCGCGGGCGAGCCTCGGCGACGACGGTGAGATCGTGTTGAGCTGGCCCGGGCACGACGAGTTCACCAAGCGCGTGCGTACCGGCGGCGGGACGCCGTGACCGCGGCAGCGCCCAGCCCTATGCCTATGCCTATGCCTATGCCGACGCTCCCGTCCCCGTCCCTCACGGAAGGTGCCCCCGCGTGACCGAAGCCGCGGCCCTCCCCGGCCAGCCCCGCGGCGGGGTGCTCTCCGGCCCCGCCACGACCCGTACCGTCAACGTCCTCGCGCCCAACGCCTCCGCGATGACCCTCGACGGCACCAACACCTGGATCGTCGCCGAGCCCGACTCCGACCTCGCCGTCGTTATCGACCCCGGACCGCTCGACGACGCCCACCTGCGGAACGTGGTCGCCACCACCGAGCGGATGGGCAAGCGGGTCGCCCTCACCCTGCTCACCCACGGCCATCCCGACCACGCTGAGGGCGCGGCGCGCTTCGCGGAGCTGACGCGCACGCACGTACGCGCGCTGGACCCGGCGTTGCGCCTCGGGGACGAGGGGCTCGGCGCCGGCGACGTGATCACCACGGGCGGGCTCGAAATGTGGGTGGTGCCGACCCCCGGCCACACCGCCGACTCCCTCTGCTTCCATCTCCCCGCCGACCGGGCCGTGTTGACGGGGGACACGGTCCTCGGACGCGGCACCACCGTCGTGGCGCACCCCGACGGCCGCCTCGGTGACTACCTCGACTCACTGCGGCGGCTGCGCTCGCTCACGGTCGACGACGGCGTCCACACCGTGCTGCCCGGGCACGGTCCGGTCCTCGACGACGCGCAGGGCGCCATCGAGTTCTACCTCGCCCACCGCGCCCACCGGCTGGCCCAGGTGGAGACGGCGGTGGAGAACGGCTTCACCACGGCGGCAGACGTGGTGGGCCGCGTCTACGCGGACGTCGACCGCTCGCTGTGGCCCGCGGCCGAGCTCTCCGTACGCGCGCAGCTGGAGTATCTGAGCGAGCACGGGTTGATCTGACCGCGAGAGCCGACCGGGCCGCCCGAGCCGACCGCGTTGCTCGTAACTTGCCTTTTGCCACGGTGCACTTGTCAAGGAACGGCGGCGTGTCTGCCACGTATCCACAGACTAGGACCGACCACTGACAACGGGGCCCGCCTCCCGAGGGAGACGGGCCCCGTCACGTACGAACGCGCAGGTGAACGGCCGTGTCAGCGCGAGCGCTTGGCGAGCCGCTCGACGTCGAGCAGGATCACCGCACGGGCCTCAAGACGCAGCCAGCCGCGCTGCGCGAAGTCGGCCAGAGCCTTGTTCACCGTCTCGCGGGAGGCGCCGACCAGCTGGGCCAGCTCTTCCTGCGTCAGGTCGTGCACGACGTGGATGCCCTCCTCCGACTGCACGCCGAAGCGGCGCGACAGGTCGAGGAGCGCGCGGGCGACGCGGCCCGGGACGTCGGAGAAGACCAGGTCGGACATCTGGTCGTTGGTCTTGCGCAGTCGGCGGGCGACGGCGCGCAGCAGGGCCGTGGCCACCTCGGGCCGGGCGTTCAGCCAGGGCTGGAGGTCGCCGTGGCCGAGGCCGAGCAGCTTGACCTCGGTGAGCGCGGTCGCGGTGGCGGTGCGCGGGCCCGGGTCGAAGAGGGACAGCTCGCCGATGAGCTCGCCGGGGCCGAGGACCGCCAGCATGTTCTCGCGGCCGTCGGGGGAAGTGCGGTGGAGCTTGACCTTGCCCTCGGTGACCACGTAGAGGCGGTCGCCGGGGTCGCCCTCGTGGAAGAGGGCGTCGCCGCGGGCGAGCGTCACCTCACTCATCGAGGCGCGGAGCTCCGCGGCCTGCTCATCATCGAGCGCCGCGAAGAGCGGGGCGCGCCGCAGAACGTCGTCCACGAGTTCTCTCCTTGTCGACCGGTTCAGGGGACCGTGTTCCCCTTTTTACCGGACGGGGTAAACAGTGCGATCAATCACAAGGATGACGCACCGGCGCGCCGGACTGTGCGGCAGGGGGCCGATTGGGGTGGTGATTCGCTGTGGCCGGGGCGGATGTCAGTGCGTGGCTTTAGGCTGGCCGGGTGTCCAATTCGCCGGTGAGAGCGCAGGCCAGGGGGGCCACAAGAGTGTCGGCAGGCAGTGATTCCGCTGTGGGCGAACAGCCCGCGAGTAAACCGAAAAAAGCCGCGAAAGAATCAAAATCGGCCAATCGGGCCGCGTCGGTGCCACAGCCCGCCCCGGGCGCGTCGGCCACCCCGAGCGCGCCCGCGAAGGGGCCGGCCGAGGGAGAGGGAACCGCGGCCAAGGAGGCCCCGGCAAGGAAGGCCGCGCCCAAGAAGGCGGTCAAGAAGGCCGTGGCCAAGAAGACCGTGCCCGTGAAGACCGCCGCCAAGAAGACCGTGCCCGTGAAGACCGCCGCCACGAAGGCCCCGGCGAAGCCCGTGAAGACCGCCGCCACGAAGGCCCCGGCGAAGCCCGCCGCCAAGCCCGAGTCCCACCTCTCCATGGTCCGGCGCGCGCGGCGGATCAACCGGGAGCTGGCGGACGTGTATCCGTACGCCCACCCGGAGCTCGACTTCCGCAACCCCTTCGAGCTGCTGGTCGCGACCGTCCTGTCCGCGCAGACCACCGACCTGCGGGTCAACCAGACCACCCCCGCGCTGTTCGCCGCGTATCCGACCCCCGAGGACCTGGCCGCGGCCGACCCGGAGGCGGTCGAGCAGCTGATCCGGCCGACCGGGTTCTTCCGCGCCAAGACCAAGTCGATCATGGGGCTCGCCGCCGCCCTCCGCGACGACTTCGGGGGCAATGTCCCGGGCCGCCTCGACGACCTGGTGAAGCTCCCCGGCGTCGGGCGCAAGACGGCGAACGTGGTGCTCGGCAACGCCTTCGGCGTTCCCGGCATCACCGTCGACACGCACTTCGGCCGTCTGGTCCGCCGTTGGAAGTGGACGGACGAGGAGGACCCGGTCAGGGTCGAGGCCGTCGTCGCCGAGATCTTCCCGAAGAGCGAGTGGACGATGCTCTCGCACCGCGTCGTCTTCCACGGCCGCCGCATCTGCCACGCCCGCAAGCCCGCCTGCGGTGCCTGCCCCATCGCCCCGCTCTGCCCGGCGTACGGGGAGGGCGAGACGGACCCGGAGAAGGCGAAGAAGCTCCTGAAGTACGAGAAGGGCGGCTTCCCGGGCCAGCGGCTCTCCCCGCCCCCGGACTACCCGGGGCAGCCCGCCCCGCCGCTGGGGGCGGGATGACGGATCGCGGATGACCGGACGGAACGAACGCGACCGGCCCGGACGTTGTGACCGGTGGACGACGGGGGTGCCCATGACGCACGCGAGTGACACCAGCAAGGCGAGTGACACCAGCAGGACGTACGAGAGGTATGAGGGCGGCACGGGCGGCGCAGCCCCGCCCGACGGCCACCAGGGCCACGACGGCGGCTCCCAGGGCCTCCACAGCCCCGTCGTGAGCCGTGACGGGCTGCCCGAGTGGCTCGACCCCGTCGCGCGCGCGGCCGACCGGATCGAGCCGCTCCAGCTCAGCCGGTTCCTGCCGCCCGAAAGCGGCGCCGGGCGCCAGTCCGCCGTGCTGATCCTCTTCGGTGACGGCCCGGCCGGGCCCGAGCTGCTGCTCATGGAGCGCGCCAGCCAGCTGCGCTCGCACGGCGGCCAGCCCTCCTTCCCGGGCGGCGCCCTCGACCCCGAGGACGGCGACCCGCAGACCACCGGCCCGCTGCGCGCCGCCCTGCGCGAGGCCGAGGAGGAGACCGGCCTGGACCCCGAAGGGGTACAGATCTTCGGCGTGCTGCCCCGGCTCTACATCCCGGTGAGCGGCTTCGTGGTGACCCCCGTCCTGGGCTGGTGGCGCGAGCCGACCGCGGTGCGGGCGGTGGACGCGGCCGAGACCGCCCGGGTCTTCACGGTCCCCGTGGCGGATCTCACGGACCCGGCCAACCGGGCCACCGCGGTCCACCCGCGGGGCCACGCAGGCCCGGCCTTTCTGGTCGAATCCGCCCTCGTCTGGGGCTTCACGGCCGGTGTGATCGACCGGTTGCTGCACTTCGCGGGCTGGGAGCGCCCCTGGGATCGCACCAGGCGGGTCCCGCTCGACTGGCACGCGTGACAGGGTGGGCCCGTGAACGTGCTGGACATCCTGTTGCTGGTCGCCGCCGTGTGGTTCGCGATCGTCGGCTACCGCCAGGGCTTCGTCGTCGGCATCCTGTCGGTGATCGGCTTCCTCGGCGGTGGTCTCGTCGCCGTGTATCTGCTGCCGGTCATCTGGGACCAACTGACCGACAAGCGGGACGTGTCGACCACCGCCGCGATCATCGCGGTCGTCGTCGTGATCGTCTGCGCCTCCGTGGGCCAGGCCTTCACCACGCACCTGGGCAACAAACTGCGCCAGCACATCACCTGGTCGCCCGCGCGCGCCCTGGACGCCACGGGCGGCGCGCTGGTCAACGTCGTGGCGATGCTCCTGGTCGCCTGGCTGATCGGCACCGCGCTCTCCCCACTGGCAGACCCCCAGGACTCGTCGGGCCGGGGGAACGCGCTGGGACGGGCGGTCAACGACTCCCAGATCCTGCGCGGCGTCGACAAGGCGATGCCCAAGCAGGCGTACACCTGGTTCTCGGACTTCTCCTCCATGCTGGCGCAGAACGGGCTGCCGCAGGTCTTCGCCCCGTTCACCAACGAGTCGATCACCAAGGTCCCGCCCCCCGACCAGGCGCTGGCGACCAGCCCCGTCGCGGCGCAGGCCAAGCGCTCGATCGTCAAGGTCACCGGCACCGCGCCGAGCTGCGGCAAGCGTCTTGAGGGCACCGGTTTCGTCTTCGCCGAGCGCCGCGTGATGACCAACGCCCACGTAGTGGGCGGTGTGGAGGACCCGAAGATCCAGATCGGCGGCCAGGGGCGGACGTACGACGCGACGGTGGTGCTCTACGACTGGCGCCGCGACATCGCGGTCCTGGACGTGCCCGACCTGAAGGCCCCGGTGCTGCACTTCTCCTCCCAGGCGGCGCACAGCGGCAGCGGCGCGATCGTCGCGGGCTTCCCCGAGGACCAGCCGTACGACGTGCGCGCCGCGCGCGTCCGCGGCCGGATCACCCCGCCGGGCCCGGACATCTACCACCGCTCCACGGTCACCCGCGAGGTCTACTCGCTGTTCACCACGGTCCGCCCGGGCAACTCCGGCGGCCCCCTCCTCACCCCCGACGGCAGGGTCTACGGAGTGGTCTTCGCCAAGTCCCTCGACGACCCGAACACCGGATACGCGCTGACGGCCGGCGAGATCCGCGAGGACATCCAGCTGGGCCGCACTGCCAACCAGCAGGTCGACAGCCAGCAGTGCGCCCTCTGACCGCCACGTTGCCGCCCCGCTGAACCCCGACTCCCCGAAGAGGCCGGAATGCGACTGACGATCCTCGGCGGCGGCGGCTTCCGCGTGCCGCTCGTGTACGGCGCCCTGCTGCGCGACCACGCACCCGGCCGGGTCACCGAGGTCACGCTGTACGACGTGGACGCGGCCAGGCTCGCCGCCATCGCCAAGGTCCTGGCCGACCAGGCCCGCGACCTCGCGGACGCGCCCGCCGTACGGGCCACCACCGACCTCGACGAGGCCCTGCGCGGCGCCGACTTCGTCTTCTCCGCGATCCGCGTCGGGGGCCTGACGGGCCGGGCGGCCGACGAGCGGATCGCGCTCGACGAGGGCGTTCTGGGCCAGGAGACGGTCGGCGCGGGCGGCGTCGCGTACGGACTGCGGACCGTGCCCGTGGCGGAGGCGATCGCCCGCCGGATCAAGGCGGTCGCCCCCGGTGCCTGGGTCATCAACTTCACCAACCCGGCCGGTCTCGTCACCGAGGCCATGGCCCGCCACCTGGGCGAACGCGTGATCGGCATCTGCGATTCGCCGGTCGGCCTGGCCCGCCGCGTGGCCCGTACGGTCGGCGCCGACCCCGACGCCGTACGGCTGGACTACGCGGGCCTGAACCACCTGGGCTGGCTGCACGGCCTCTACGAGGGCGAGGAGAACGTGCTGCCGCGCCTGTTCGCCGACGACGCGCTGCTGACCTCGTTCGAGGAGGGCAAGCTCTTCGGCGCCGACTGGCTGCGCTCGCTGGGCTCGGTGCCCAACGAGTATCTGCACTACTACTACTTCAACCGCGAGGCCGTGGCCGCGTACCGGCAGGCGGAACTCACGCGCGGCGCCTTCCTCCTGGACCAGCAGGCGCGCTTCTACGCGACCGTGGCGGGCGGCGAGCAGGCGTGGGACGCCTGGGACCGCACCCGCGCCGAGCGCGAGGCGACGTACATGTCCGAGAACCGGGAGGTCTCGGGCGCGGGCGAGCGCGCCGCCGACGACCTGGAGTCGGGCGGGTACGAGAACGTCGCCCTCGCGCTGATGCGGGCGATCGCGCGCGACGAACCGGCGACGCTCATCCTCAACGTGCGCAACGGCGCCTCGCTGCACGCCCTCGACGCCGAGGCGGTCGTCGAGATCCCGTGCCACGTCGACGCGTCAGGCCCGCGCCCGCTGCCCGTGACCCAGCTGACGGGCCATGAGGCGGGCCTGGTCAGCGCGGTGAAGGCGGTCGAGCGGTGTGTCCTGGAGGCCGCCGATGCCGGCTCGGTGCGGGAGGCGGTGAAGGCCTTCGCCCTGCACCCGCTGGTCGACTCCGTCCAGGTCGCCCGACGGCTCCTGGACGGCTACCGGAGTGCCCACCCGGGCCTCGCGTATCTGCGCCCGTAATCGCATACGTACGTCGTCCACGAGCGGCTCGTACTACGTACGCGAATGGCGCAGCCGCGCCGAGACCCAGCGGGCCCGGCGGCGGAGGATACGCGGAATACCGAGTTGGGGATCATGGCCCTGACCTTGCGGGCCGCCCCTCTCGTGCGAAATCGGCGCGGTGGCCGAGCGGCGGTTGCGTGCTGCGTCACCGTAGTCGTGCGTCCAGCCCATACCCCGACGTCTGCCCGGGCCCCAAGGTCGGTAACCGCGTCTCGGGCGGCCAATTGGCCTATGCGCCGGGCATTTGGCTGTTCGTCAGACAAGCGTTCCCGTCCGCTTGCCGGACGGGGCGGGCGGCCTACCGGCCTGCCTACCGGTCGGGCTCGGGATCCTTCAGCCAGTTCACCAGCTCCGCCGAGAACGCGGCCGGGTCCTCCTCGTGGGGGAAGTGCCCCAGACCGTCGAACAGCCGCCAGCGGTACGGCGCTTCGACGTACTCGCCGGAGCCCGCCGCGCTGCGGGTGCGCATCACCGGGTCGAGCGACCCGTGCAGATGCAGCGTCGGTACCCGTACCGGCCGCTTCATCCGGCGGTTGAACTGGATGCCGTCGGGCCGGGCCATCGACCGCACCATCCAGCGGTACGGCTCGATCGAGCAGTGCGCGGTCGACGGGATGGTCATCGCCCGCCGGTAGATCTCCACGGCCTCGTCCTCCGGCGCCAGCGGACCCGACCACTCCCGCACCAGCCGCCCCACCAGCGCCGCTTCGTCCGCGACGAGCTGACGCTCCGGGACCCACGGCCGCTGGAAGCCCCAGATGTACGAACCGGCCCGCGACTGCGAGGGGTCGGAGAGCATCGCGGAGCGCCAGCGCCGGGGGTGCGGCATCGAGGAGACGACCAGCCGGCGCACCAGCTTGGGCCGCATCACGGCCGCCGTCCACGCGAGATAGCCGCCCAGATCATGGCCGACCAGCGCCGCGTCGGGCTCGCCGAGCGACCGTACGATCCCGGTGATGTCCAGCGCGAGGTTGGCCGGGTCGTAGCCCCGGGGCGTGCGGTCGCTGCCGCCGACGCCCCGCAGGTCCATCGCGACCGCCCGGAAACCGGCGTCGGCGAGCGCGGTCAGCTGGTGCCGCCACGTCCACCAGAACTGCGGAAAGCCGTGGAGCAGCAACACCAGCGGACCGTCACCCAGCTCCGCGATGTGGAAGCGCGCACCATTGGCCGCTACGTCCCTATGTGTCCAGGGACCATCGATGCGGACAGGGCTGCCATTGCCGCCAGGGCTGCCCGTGGCGCCGGTACCGGTATCAGGTGCGGTCATGCAGACGAGCGTGCCACAGCCGGGGCCTGGTCCGTCACCGGGCGGGGATGCGGCTTGACCCCCCCGAGCACGGCGGCGGTCTGCTTGGCCGAGGCGATGGACTTCTCCGGCGGCTTGACCTTCTTGAACTTGGCCACGGCCAGCAGCCCGAGCAGGGCCGCGAGCAGCAGGAACGCTCCGCCCACGATCAGGAACGACCAGGCGAGGCCCAGTCCCAGGTTGTGGATCCCGTACGCCGCCGCGAAACTCAGCACCGGCAGCGAGAACAGGACGAGCACTCCCGCGGTACTGATGGCGATGCCACCGATCGCGCCGCGCTTGACGTCCTGGCGCAGCTCCGCCTTGGCGAGCGCGATCTCGTCGTGCACCAGCGCGGACATCTCGGCGGTCGCCGAGGCGACCAGTTGGCCGAGGCTGCGGTCGGCTCCGGCGGCGGTGTTGCTGGGGTCGCTCATTCGCTGACTCCCTCTTCTCTTCTCCGGTCCCGTCATCTCCCGGCCCAGATGTCCTTCTCCGGCCCAGATGTCAGATCATGCCGGACGGCCGCCCTCGTCGCTCCCCGCCCCCGCCAGTTGCGCGAGGCGGCGGTGCTCGGCGGCCTTCGTCTCGTAGATGGCGGCCATCCGCAAGTGGTAGGCCGGATTGTGCTGTTCGTACACATCCGGGATGCCGTCGTGGTCCTCGTCGCGCTCCTCCTCCTCGACGAGCGCCTGGTACCGGCGTACGCGCAGCTTCAGCAGGACCGTGGCGCACACGGCCGCGATCAGCGAGCCCACCAGCACGGCGGCCTTGATCTCGTCCGCAAGCGCGCCCTCGCCGTCGAAGGCCAGCTCGCCGATGAGCAGCGAGACGGTGAAGCCGATCCCGGCGAGTGCGGCGACGGCGAAGACGTCCGGCCACGCCAGGTCGTCGTTGAGCTCCGCCCTGGTGAACCGGGCGGCGCACCAGGTGCCGCCGAAGATGCCGACCGCCTTGCCGACCACCAGGCCGAGCACCACGCCGAGCGTCTCGGGCCGGGTGAAGACGTCCGCGAGCGCCCCGCCGCTGACGCCGACCCCGGCCGACATCAGCGCGAAGAGCGGCACGGCGAGGCCGGCGGACAGCGGCCGCACCAGGTGCTCGATGTGCTCGCCGGGAGAGTGCTCCTCGCCCTCCCGGCGGGTGCAGCGCAGCATCAGGCCCATGGCGACGCCCGCGATGGTGGAGTGGACGCCGCTGTTGTACATCAGCCCCCAGATGACCAGGGCGAGCGGTACGTACACGTACCAGCCGCGCACGCCCTTGCGCAGCAGCAGCCAGAAGACCGCGAGGCCGACGACGGAGCCGCCGAGAGCCGCGAAGTCGATTTCTTTGGTGAAGAACACGGCGATGATGAGAATGGCGAACAGATCGTCGACGACGGCGAGCGTCAGCAGGAACGCGCGCAGGGCGGACGGCAGCGAGGTCCCGATGACCGCGAGCACGGCCAGCGCGAAGGCGATGTCGGTGGCCGTCGGCACGGCCCACCCGTCCATCGCGCCGCCGCCGACGGTGTTGACCAGCGCGTATACGAGCGCGGGCACGGCCATGCCGCAGAGCGCGGCGATCACCGGCAGTGCGGCGGCCTTGGGATCACGCAGCTCGCCGGCCACGAGCTCGCGCTTGAGCTCGATCCCGGCGACGAAGAAGAAGACCGCGAGGAGCCCGTCGGCGGCCCAGTGCTGCAGCGAGAGGTCGAGCCCGAGGGCCTCGATCCCGACATGGAACCCACGCACATCGGCGTAGCTGCCACCAAGGGTGTTGGCCCAGATCAACGCCACGATCGCGGCCACGAGCAGCAGCACACCGCCGACGGTCTCGGCACGCAGCGCGTCCGCGACGAAGTTCCTCTCGGACAACGAGAGCCGCCCGAGAATCTTCCGGCTTTTGCTCTTGCTGCTGTCCTTGCGGGTTACGGGCGCGGCCACGGACGACCTCCGGTCGGTTCGGCGGGCATGACAAAGCACGTTGCCGACCAGACTTCCCGGCGCACCTGGGTCCCTCTTGTCGCGCCGTTGACGCGAGTGCCGCGACTGACGCGATCCTTACTTTACCTAACTCTTTACCCGGGCGCGGGGGGATGATTCCGGTGATCGTCACTTTATGCGCAAGTGGGGCGGGGGGCGCGGGGGCCCGGTGTTTGTCTGCGGGTCGTCTGTGGTTGCTCGCGCAGTTCCTCGCGCCCCTCAAGGCAGAACGGGGCCCGGCCACATTTCAGCCCCTCCGGCGTGCGAGGAACGGGGCCCGCACATGCAGCCCCTCCGGCGTTTTGGGGGCGGGCAGGGGCCGCAGGCCCCGCCCTTCAGGGGCGCGGGGAACTGCGCGCCCAGCCACAGGCGGCCTGTAGACGGACAGGATCCGGGGGCGGAGCCCCGAAGCGGGGTGCAGGGCGAAGCCCCAGTGGCCCACCCACCCTGGGCACCGGGCCTGTCCGGGGTGGAGCCCCAGTTGCCCCCACCCCTGTCACCGGGGTCCGGGGCGGAGCCCCGAGGGGTGCAGGGGCGCAGCCCCGCCACGGGGTCCGGGGGCGTAGCCCCCGGGAAACCACCTCCACCCCCACCCACCCCCGGAGGGTTCAGGGAAGGGGCGGGGTGGGGGAGAACCGTCGGAGGCCCAGCCACGCACACCGCGCAGCCGGGCCCCCGACCTCCACCCCGCTCAGTCCTCGCTGGACGCGCCAGGCAGCTTCGTCTGGATTAGATCCATCACCGACGAGTCCGTCAGCGTCGTGACATCCCCCAGCTCCCGGTTCTCGGCAACATCCCGCAGCAACCGCCGCATGATCTTCCCCGACCGCGTCTTCGGCAGCTCCGCCACCGGCAGCACCCGCTTCGGCTTGGCGATCGGCCCCAGCGTGGTGCCGACATGCGCCCGCAGCTCCTCCACCAGCCCGTCCGACTCCGGCGCCGAACCCCGCAGGATCACGAACGCGACGATCGCCTGCCCGGTCGTCTCGTCGGCCGCGCCGACCACCGCCGCCTCGGCCACCGACGGGTGCGACACCAGCGCCGACTCGACCTCGGTCGTCGAGATGTTGTGCCCGGACACGAGCATCACGTCATCGACGCGGCCGAGCAGCCAGATGTCCCCGTCCTCGTCCTTCTTCGCCCCGTCACCGGCGAAGTACTTGCCCTCGAACCGCGACCAGTACGTGTCGATGAACCGCTGGTCATCGCCCCAGATGGTGCGCAGCATCGACGGCCACGGCTCGGTGAGGACGAGGTACCCGCCGCCCCCGTTCGGCACCTCGTGCGCCTCGTCGTCGACGACGGTCGCCGCGATGCCGGGCAGCGCACGCTGCGCGGAGCCCGGCTTGGTCTCGGTGACGCCCGGCAGCGGCGAGATCATCATCGCCCCGGTCTCCGTCTGCCACCACGTGTCCACGATCGGGCACTTGTCCGCCCCGATGTGCTTGCGGTACCACATCCACGCCTCGGGGTTGATGGGTTCGCCCACCGAGCCGAGCACCCGCAGCGACGACAGGTCGAACTTCGCGGGGATGTCGTCGCCCCACTTCATGAACGTACGGATCGCCGTCGGCGCCGTGTAGAGGATCGTCACCCCGTACTTCTGGACGATCTCCCAGAACCGCCCCTGGTGCGGGGTGTCCGGCGTGCCCTCGTACATGACCTGCGTCGCGCCGTTGGCCAGCGGCCCGTACACGATGTACGAGTGGCCGGTCACCCAGCCGATGTCGGCGGTGCACCAGTACACATCGGTCTCGGGCTTGAGGTCGAAGACCGCGTGGTGCGTGTATGCGGCCTGCGTCAGATAGCCGCCGGAGGTGTGCAGGATGCCCTTCGGCTTCCCCGTCGTCCCCGAGGTGTACAGGATGAACAGCGGGTGCTCGGCGTCGAACGCCTGCGGGGTGTGCTCGGCGGACTGACGGCCGACGATGTCGTCCCACCAGACGTCCCGGCCCTCGGTGAAGGCGGTCTCCTGGCCTGTACGCCGCACTACCAGCACGTGCTCGACCTGCGGGCACTTCGCCACGGCCTCGTCGATCGCGGGCTTCAGCGCGGACGGCTTGCCGCGCCGGTACCCGCCGTCCGCCGTGATGACCAGCTTCGCGTCGGCGTCCTGGATACGGGAGGCGACGGCGTCGGCGGAGAAGCCGCCGAACACCACCGAGTGCGCCGCGCCGATCCGCGCGCAGGCGAGCATCGCGACGGCCGCCTCGGGGATCATCGGCATGTACACCGCGACCCGGTCGCCGGCCCGGACACCGAGCTCGGTAAGGGCGTTGGCGGCCCGGGAGACCTCGTCCTTCAGCTCCGCGTAGGTGAGCGCGCGGCTGTCGCCGGGCTCGCCCTCGAAGTGAATGGCGACCCGGTCGCCGTTCCCGGCTTCGACGTGCCGGTCCACGCAGTTGTACGCCACGTTGAGCTGCCCGTCGGCGAACCACTTCGCGAACGGTGGGTTCGACCAGTCGAGCGTCTCGGTCGGTGCGGTGGCCCAGGTGAGGCGCCGGGCCTGCTCGGCCCAGAAGCCCAGCCTGTCCGCCTTGGCCTGCTCGTACGCCTCCGCCGTCACGTTGGCGTCGGCAGCCAGCTCGGCAGGAGGAGCGAACCGGCGCTCCTCCTTCAAGAGGTTGGCCAGGCTTTCGTTGCTCACGACATCTCCCTTTCCCAGGGCGTCCTATGTGCCTATGTGTCCCGGGCCATAGCTCATCAGGCCAATCGCCGGGTGACAAGGGTCTCCCGAAAATTGGTTTAGACCTATAGGGGATCCGGGGCATCGGCGTGTCATCAGACGGTCTCACGGACACGGTCCGCCCTGGGTTCAGGCATACGCGGAAGGCGCGGCGCCACACGACGTCAGATCGGGGACGCCTCAAGGGCCGTCGGCCCCACCCCCTCGAACACCTCCTCGCAGTCGTCGGACGCCAGCAAGTACGCCTGGGCCTCGCCCACATGGAAGTACATCCCGTGCAGCGCCAGCGTGCCCTCGGCCAGCCGCCGGGCCACCGACTCATGGCTCCGCAGATGGTCCAGCTGCTGCACCACATTGGTGAGGCAGAGCTGCTCGACGGCGTCGGCGGGCAGCCGCCCGGCGATCCGCGCCCAGGAGTACTTGCGGCTCGCCATCCGCTCCAGGCTGGGCGCCCCGTGCCGCAGCCACCGCCGCAGGGGCGTCTGCGGGCCGTCCGGCTTGCCGTTCAGCAGCGCCTGCATCGCCCCGCAGCCGGAGTGTCCGCAGACCGTGATGGATTCGACCCGCAGCACCTCGACCGCGTACTCGATCGCCGCCGCCACCGAGTCGTCGCCGCACTCCGCGCCCGGCGGGGGAACCAGATTGCCGACGTTGCGCACGGTGAACAGATCGCCCGGGCCGCTCGACGTGATCATGCTGGTGACCAGCCGGGAGTCCGCGCAGGTGAGGAAGAGCTGGGACGGCTGCTGCCCTTCGCGCGCCAGCCGCGCCAGCTCGTCCCGCACCAGCGGCGCGGTGTTGCGCTGGAACGAGCTCAGCCCGCTGGCCAGTTGGTGCCCGTGCCGCCTGGGCGCCGGCGCCTTGTCGTGGCAGTGGTGGTTGCGCCAGGGGGTCCAGGGCCGGCAGCAGCTCTGCGAGCTGGATGCGGGCTCGGTGATCCGTCCGTCGGACCGGCCGGTGACCCTCACCTCGCCACCGCGCGCGGTGTGCGTGTCCTGCCAGCCCTGCAGTGCCTCGTACGCCGCATGGTCCATGAACGAGCCGTCCAACTCCACGACGGCGCTGGCCCCTTGGGGTACCTGGTTCAGCATCCGGGTCAGCCGGGGCACGGCGAGGAACGTCAACTGCCCGCGCGCCCGCACCAGGTACGACAGGTCGTCCTGGCGCTGCACCGTGATCCGGGTGTGCGCCACCCGGCGCAGCGCGACCGCGACGGCCACGGCGACCCCGATGACCACGCCCTGGAGCACCCCGAACAGGAGCACCCCGGCCACCGTCGCCACGTACACCATGAACTCGCGGTGCTTGTGGACTTTCCGGATGTGGGCGTAGGACACCATCTGGATGCCGACCATCATCACCAGCGCGGCCAGCGCCGCCAGCGGGATCCACTCCAGGACGGCCACGAGAAGCCCGGCGGCGAGCAGCACCCACACCCCGTGCAGCACGGTGGAGGCGCGGCCGGTCGCCCCGGCCCGTACGTTGGCGCTGCCGCGCACCGCGCCGCCGGAGACCGGCATTCCGCCGAGCAGCCCGGAGACGGCGTTGGCGATGCCCTGACCGCGCAACTCCCGGTCGAGGTCGGCCCGGGCGGGTGCGGTGCCCCCCGGCCGCTCGGCGGCCAGCTTGTCCACGGCCACGGCGGAAAGCAGCGACTCCAGGCTGGCCACCAGCGTCACCGTGAGCACGGCGGCGGCCAGCCCGGCCACCGGCCCGTGCGGCAGCTCCGGCAGCACATGGGCGTCCCAGGAAGGCAGGTCGACCCGGGCGATGTGGGGCGCGGCCACGGCGGCCACACCGGTGGCGATCACTACACAGGCGAGCGCGGCCGGAATGCGGCGCAGCGCCTTTCCGACGCGTCCCGGGAGGCGGGGCCACGTCATGAGCACGGCGATCGTGAGCGCCCCGACTAGGGGGGCGGCAGGGCCGACCTTGGCCAACTGGCCCGGAAGAGCCTGGGCGTTGTCCACGGCCGAGCTCTGTGGGGAGCCGCCCAGGACGATGTGGAGCTGGGCGAGCGCGATGGCGGCGCCGATGCCGGCGAGGGTGCCGTGCACGATGGCGGGGCTCACGGCGAGCGCGGAGCGCGCGGTCTTCAGCAAGCCGAGTGCGATCTGGAGCAGACCCGCGAGAACGGTGATGGCGCAGGTGGTGCGCCAGCCGTAACTCTGGATCAACTCGGCCGATACCACCGTGAGTCCGGCGGAGGGGCCACTGACAAGGAGTGGTGAGCCGCCGAGCAGCCCGGCGACGATGCCGCCGACACCGGCGGCGATGAGGCTGGCTTCCAGCGGGGCGTCGATGGCGACGGCGAGGCCGAGCGACATCGGGACGGCGAGCAGGAAGACGGTGACGGATGCGGACAGATCGGCTCCGGCGATACGGAAGCGGCGGCCTCCATTCCTGGGGGGCGGGGCGTGCGGGTGCTGGGGGCTGTCGGTGTGAGTGAGGGGCTGGGTGCGGGTGGGGACGCAGGCAGACATATTTCCCGTCTCCTCCGGGGCAGCGCGGTCGCGGATGTGGGGTCGCGGCCGTGGGTCACGGCGTGCAGCGGCGGGATTCTCAACTCTCGGTAAACGAATCGTAATGCAGAGTAAAGGTCAGCGCTCCACATTTAGGGCAAATAGGCCAACGATTCACTCTCAACGGTGAATAAGCAGCTTTTCGTGCGGCCTGTCGCACCCTCTTCCTTCATGCTGCGTGTCACTTTTGCGGCGATTTGATGACATTCAGTGCAAGAGATCTTCGGATCTGCTGATCTGCGAGGAAGAGGGTGGGCGGATGATGGCCGCCACGAAGAGGATCGCCACCGGGGCCGTCGTCGCCGCGCTGATCGCGGGTGTCGCCGGATGTTCGGTGGGCAACGGGACCAAGGCGGCCGCGCCCGGCCCCGGAGCGGTCGGCGCCGCCGCCCCCAAGCAGGCCGTGCGCCTGATCGGCGACGGATCCACCGCGTTCACCGGACTCCAGCCCCATCTGCTGAAGCCGCGCAAGCTGGCGCCCGGTCAGCAGCCGCCGCAGTTCGTGGTGTTCTCCTGGGACGGTGCGGGCGAGGACAGCCAGCAGCTGTTCTCCCACTTCCGCGAGGTGGGCAAGAAGTACAACGCGACGATGACGTACTTCCTCAGCGGCGTGTACATGCTCCCGGAGGAGAAGCGCGAGCGATACACCGCGCCCAAGCATTCTCCGGGCAGCAGTGACATCGGGTTCAACGATCTCAAGGGCATCAAGGACACGGTCACCCAGTTGCGCGGTGCGTGGCAGGAGGGCAACGAGGTCGGCACCCACTTCAACGGCCACTTCTGCGGGAACGACGGCGGCGTCGGCACCTGGTCGGTGGACGAGTGGAAGAGCGAGATCGCGCAGGCCAAGTCGTTCGTGAAGAACTGGAAGTCCAACTCCGGGCTCACGGCGGAGGCGCCGCTTCCGTTCGACTACGACAAGGAGCTCATCGGCGGCCGCACGCCCTGCCTGGAGGGCCGCAAGAACTTCGTGCAGGCGGCCGGCCAGCTCGGCTGGCGCTATGACACCAGCGGCGTCAACGACCAGGTGTGGCCGAAGAAGAACGACAACGGCATCTGGGACCTGTCCATGCAGCTGGTCCCGGTTCCGGGCCGCGCCTTCCAGACGCTGTCCATGGACTACAACTTCTACATGAACCAGTCGGGCGCGGTGACGGGCGAGGCCGGCCAGCACGAGTACTGGGGAAACCAGATGCGCGACGGCCTGCTCCAGGCCTTCGACCGCTCTTACAAGGGCAACCGCGCGCCGCTGATCATCGGCAACCATTTCGAGTCCTGGAACGGCGGCACGTATATGCGGGCCATCGAGGACACGATCAAGACGGTCTGCGTCAAGCGCGAGGTGCACTGCGTGTCATTCCGCCAGCTCGCCGACTGGCTGGACGCGCAGGACCCGTCGACACTCGACAAGTTCCGTCGGCTGAAGGTCGGAGAGGCCCCGAAGGGCGGCTGGACGGCCTTCCTGGCCGCCCAGCCCGCCGTGTCGATCCAGCCGGCCAAGCCGCTCCCGCAGCCCGGCCTCAAGCAGGCCACCGCAGGCTGACGCCTACCGTCGGCCGCGCTCGCGAGGTCAGCTCGGCTGCGGAACCGCGAGTTCCTCCTGCAGTACGAAGACGGGGTCGACCTGGGCCGCCAGGTCGGCGCCCGTCTTCGCGTTCCCCCAGCTCTGCGCGTTCTTCAGATGGAAGTGGACCATCTGGCGGGTATACCGCTCCCAGTCACGCGCCTCGTACGAGTCGTCCGCCGCGTCCTGCAGGGCCTGGAGGGCGAGCCGGTTGTCGGCCTCCAGGAGCTCGAAGCGCGGCGGGCGCCCCTTCTCCATCGCGCGCACCCAGTCGGAGTGGCCGACCGTGACCAGCAGATCCTCGCCGACCTCGGCCCGCAGGAAGTCCAGGTCGTCCTGGCCCTGCACCTTGTTGCCGACGACCTTCAGGGAGACCCCGAAGTCCCGTGCGTACTCCTTGTACTGGCGGTAGACCGACACGCCCTTGCGGGTCGGCTCGGCCACCAGGAACGTCATGTCGAAGCGCGTGAACATGCCGGAGGCGAACGAGTCCGACCCGGCCGTCATGTCGACGACCACGTACTCGTCCGGCCCGTCCACCAGGTGGTTCAGGCACAGCTCCACCGCCCCGACCTTCGAGTGGTAGCAGGCCACGCCCAGGTCGGACTCGTTGAACGTGCCGGTCGCCATCAGCCGGATGTCCCCGTCGTCGAGCACCACCCGCCGCGCGCACGCCTCGTACACCGGATTCGACTCGCGGATCCGCAGCAGCCGTGAGCCCCGGCCCGGCGGGGTCGTCTTGATCATCGTCTCGGCGGAGGCGATCCGGGGGTTGGTGCCGCGCAGATACTCCTTGATCAGCGGCAGCTGAGCGCCCAGCGCGGGCAGCGCGGCGGCCTCCGCCTCGTCGAGCCCGAGCGCGGCCCCCAGATGCTGGTTGATGTCGGCGTCGACCGCGAGTACGGCGGCCTCGTTGGCGGTGAGGTGGCGGATGAAGAGCGAGGACAACGTGGTCTTGCCGCTGCCGCCCTTGCCTACGAAAGCGATCTTCATGTTCACCAACAGTAATCGTGCGACAACGCAATGTAGGGGTGGCGAGTGAAGAAGACCACTCGAAGGTGGGGTGTGGGCCACGGACGCGTAGCCTCGCTACTTATGAGTACGAACGCCTCGTCGGCCCCCGATCCGCTTGTCGCCCTGGGCTCGCTGCCGGGTGTCCCGGACGCCGTGGACTCCGTACGCAAAGCCGTCGACCGGGTCTACGGGCACCGCGTCATGCGGCGGCGCAGCAACGAGATCACTTCGGAGGCGGCGCTGCGCGGGGCGCGCGGCAGCGCGGCGCTCTCCGGCGCCGACTGGGCGCTGGAGGAGGTGCGGCGGCGCAGTGACTTCGGCTCGGAGGCCGAGGCGCGCACGGTCGGCGCGGCCCTGCGGCTGACTGCCGAGGCCGGCCAACTGCTCTCCATCTGGCGGCAGTCGCCGCTGCGGGTGCTCGCCCGGCTGCACCTGGTCGCGGCCGCCGACTCCGCCGACACGGTGGGCCGGCCCCGTCAGCACGGCGAGCCGGTGGACGAGCCGCTGATCGAGCTGGCGCTGCCGGACGCGGACGAGGTGGCGGGCCGCCTGGAAGGGCTCTCCCAGCTGATCATCGCGGGCTCCTCGGCCCCGGCGCTCGTCACGGCCGCGGTGGTGCACGGCGAACTGCTCGCCCTGCGTCCGTTCGGCTCGTACAACGGCCTTGTGGCGCGGGCCGCCGAGCGCATCGTGCTGATCGGCAGTGGTCTCGACCCGAAGTCGATCTGCCCGGCCGAGGTCGGCCATGCGGAGCAAGGGCGCGCGGCGTACGCGGCGGCGCTGGACGGCTACGCCTCGGCGACACCGGAGGGCGTGGCGGCCTGGATCGCCCACTGCGGGCGCTCGATCGAACTCGGTGTACGGGAGTCGACGGCCGTCTGCGAGGCGCTTCAGCGCGGAGCGGCGTAGGCGGCACGGCGCTGGATGCTCGACGGCAGGAGGCCGGAAGGCGGGGCGCCGGAAAAGGGTTGCGGCGGTACCGGATCGGTACCGCCGCTGGCATGTTCACCGTGTTACCAAGCGTCCTCGAATGTTGCCCATCAGGTCGGGATCTTCTGCCCGTCCCTGGTGCGGCTGGCCCGTAATCGACGGGTCGACGTCGCGTGGGTGCTCGATGTCCATGCTCGGTCCGTGGGGCCGTGTTGCGTAGAAGGTGATCCTCTCGGATGTCCCAGGTCTCGCGGGCCGTTGCCTTATTTGTACTCCAGGCTGGGGTGAAGCGGAACCCCTGACTGCACTTCTTTACTTTTAGGTTCAAACAGGGCAGAACGGGCAGCGCTGTTCGGAGGGCCCTCGGGCCCGGTGTCCCTCGGTCAGCTCGCGGCTGCGGCGCGCCGCCGGCTCGCGTACCAGACGAGCCCGGCCGTGGCCGCCGCGGCGCCCACGGCTGCCGCCGCGACCAGTGCCGGACGGGGCGGCATGGAGAGCGCGGGCAGCCGCTGCTTGAGTCGGACAGGCCGGTTGAAGACGAGAACCGGCCAATCTCGGATGGCCGCTTCGCGCCGGAGTGCCCGATCCGGGTTGACCGCGAAGGGGTGGCCCACAGCCTCCAGCATCGGGACGTCGGTCGCCGAGTCGCTGTACGCGTAGCAGCGGGCCAGGTCGTAGCCCTCGGAAGCGGCGAGCTCCTTGACGGCCTCCGCCTTGGTGGGGCCGTAGGCGTAGTACTCGACGTCGCCCGTGAAGCAGCCGTCGGGGCCCACGACCATCCGGGTGGCCACCACGCGGTCCGCCCCGAGCAGCTCGCCGATCGGCTCGACCACCTCGGCGCCCGAGGTCGAGACGATCACGACGTCGCGGCCCGCGGTGTGGTGCTCCTCGATGAGGGAGGCGGCCTCGTCGTAGATGATCGGGTCGATCAGATCGTGGAGCGTCTCGGCGACGATCTCCTTCACCTGCTGGACGTTCCAGCCCTTGCAGAGCGCCGACAGATACTGGCGCATCCGCTCCATCTGATCATGATCAGCGCCGCCCGCGAGGAACACGAACTGTGCGTAGGCCGTACGCAGCACGGCCCTGCGGTTGATGAGTCCCCCTTGATAGAAGGACTTGCTGAACGTGAGAGTCGACGACTTGGCAATGACTGTCTTGTCCAAGTCGAAGAAGGCGGCGGTCCGCGGCAAGGAGTGGTTTTCCACGAAGGCGAGCATAGGCGCCCACCATTCGGCGTACGCTGGGGCGTGTGGGTTTGCCTGAGAAGGCTCTCGGGTACACCATGGAAGTCACGGATCGTTCGCGACCGTGCTAACCCGGTCCGGCTCCTCCCCCCCCGAGTCGGCCGGAAAGACGACCCCCGCTCTCCCCCCCGGCGGGGGTCGTCGCATGTCCGGATGCATTTTCGGGCCTCGCACACGATCCTTCCCCCTCCCTCGGGCCATATCGGCTCCTCCCCTCTGCCTGTCCAGACTCGTCACCGAGCGTAACGGTTCCGGTGCGCTCCGGAAGTCACCGGTATAGGTGAGCGGAATATTCACAACGGGCGAGTTGTCCACAGCTTTTGACCAAGATCCACTTAATTTCCGGAACCGCTCCACCGTGATTCCAGTTCGCGAGATCCGCGGACGCCAGGAATCGCAGTGAGAGGGGGGCGGAGATCGTGGACGGACCCATGGCTTCCGAACGGTCGACGGGTGCTCAGGGGCGGCGCGCGGGGCCGCTGATCGTCACCGAGGACGAGGCGTTGCTCGACGATCTGCTGCGGCTGTGCGCCGCCGCCGGAGCCGAGCCCGAGGTGCACCACTCGGTGCCCGAGCGCCGGTCCGGCTGGGAGAGCGCACCGCTGATCCTCGTCGGGGACGACGCGGCCGCCCGGGTGCGCGGCGCCGCGCGAAGGCGCGGAGTGCTGCTCGTCGGGCGGGACCAGGACGACCCCGGGGTGTGGCAGCGCGCGGTGGAGATCGGCGCCGACCACGTACTGCGGCTGCCCGACGCGGAGCAGTGGCTGGTCGACCGGATCGCGGACGCGGCGGAGGGCGTGGGCCGCCAGGCGCTCACCGTCGGAGTCGTCGGCGGGCGCGGCGGAGCCGGTGCGTCGACGCTGGCCTGCGCCCTGGCGGTGACCGCGGCGAGGGCCGGCCGGCGCACCATGCTCATCGACGGCGACCCCTTGGGAGGCGGCCTCGACGTGCTGCTCGGGGGCGAACAGGCCGAGGGCAGACGATGGCCGGATTTCGCCGCTTCTCGTGGCCGGGTCGCCGGAGGTGCGCTGGAGGAGTCGCTTCCGCATCTGCACGCGCTGCGCGTGCTCAGCTGGGACCGGGGCGACTCGGTGGCGATCCCGGCGGAGGCGATGCGAGCGGTCCTCGCGGCCGCGCGCAGACGCGGCGGTGTCGTGGTCGTCGACCTGCCGAGGCGTGTGGACGACGCGGTGGCGGAGGCACTCGCCCAGCTCGACCTGGGTCTGCTGGTCGTCCCCGCCGAACTGCGGGCGGTCGCGGCGGCCAACAGAGTCGCCTCCTCGGTCGGCATGGTGCTGCGGGATCTGCGAGCGGTGGTGCGCGGTCCGTACGCGGCGGGGCTCGACGAGCAGTGGGTGGCGGCCGCCCTGGGGCTTCCACTGGCCGGTGAACTCCCGGTGGAGTACGGCCTGCTGGAGGCCCAGGAGAAGGGGGCCCCACCGGGCAGCGAAGTGCGCGGCCCTCTCTCCCGCTTCTGCACGGCCTTCTGGGAGCAGGCGCTGATGGGGGGTGCGGTCGCATGAGTACGGGGCAGGTGCGTACGGGTGGCATGAGTGCGGGGCGTGTGGATACGGGGCGCATGAGCGCGGGGACGGGAGCGGGGATGCCTCCGGGCGGTGCGCCGGGTGGGCCGGGTGCGGCCGGGGCGTCGCCGAGGCCGCTGCTCGATGCGGTGCGCCAACAACTCGCGGAGAGCGGGGCAGAGCCGACGCCGGCCCGGGTCGCGGCGGCGCTGCGGGCCCAGGGGCGGCTCCTGGGCGACGCGGAAGTCCTCGGCGGCGCGGAGGAGTTGCGCTCCGAGCTGGTCGGCACGGGCCCGTTGGAGCCGCTGCTCGCCGATCCCGCGGTGACGGACGTCCTGGTGTCGGCCCCGGACCGGGTCTGGGTGGACCGGGGCGCCGGGCTCGAACTCACCGGCGTCCGCTTCAGCGACACGGCCGCGGTACGCCGACTGGCCCAGCGGCTGGCGGCGGTCGCCGGGCGGCGCCTGGACGACGCCCGGCCCTGGGTGGACGCCCGGTTGCCGGACGGGACCCGGATGCACGCGGTGCTGGCGCCGGTCGCGGTCGGGGCGGACTGTCTGTCGCTGCGGGTGGTGCGGCCGAGGGCGTTCTCGCTGGACGAACTGGTCGCGGCCGGGACGGTTCCGCCGGGCGGGGACGGGGTGCTGCGGGCGCTCATCGGCGCCCGGGTCTCGTTCCTGGTGAGCGGTGGCACGGGCACTGGCAAGACGACCCTGCTCTCGACGCTCCTCGGCCTCGTCCCGGAGTGCGAGCGGATCGTCCTGGCCGAGGACTCGGCCGAGTTGAGGCCCGACCATCCCCATGTGGTGCGGCTGGAGTCACGGCCCGCCAACCAGGAGGGCGCGGGCCTGGTGACCCTGCGGGACCTGGTGCGTCAGGCCTTGCGCATGCGGCCGGACCGGCTGGTCGTGGGCGAGGTGCGCGGCGCCGAGGTCACCGACCTGCTGGCCGCGCTCAACACCGGTCACGAGGGCGGTTGCGGCACGGTGCACGCCAATACGGCCGCGGACGTCCCCGCCCGTCTGGAGGCCCTGGGCACGGCGGCCGGGCTCGACCGGGCGGCCCTGCACAGCCAGGTGGCGGCGGCGCTTTCGGTGGTGCTCCATCTCGTACGGGACAGGGCTGGGCGGCGCCGGGTCGCCGAGGTCCGGGTCCTTGAACGGGACGCGGCGGGGCTGGTGGTGGCCGTCCCGGCGCTGCGCTGGGGCATGGGCGGCTTCGTCCAGGAGCGCGGCTGGGAACGGCTGCGGGTGCTGCTCGGGGGTGCGTGGTGACGGCCTGGACGGCGCCGGGCCCGCCCGGGCTGATGACCCCGGCCTCGGCGGCGGCCGTGTGCGCGTTCGCGGCGGCCTGGCTCTCGGTGGGGCGGGAGCAGGGGCTGGGCAGGGCACGGCTGATCGTCGCGGGAGGAGCGGTGGAGCGCGAGGAGCCGCCGTGGGGGCGGCTCTGGAGGCGGTTGCGCGCCAAGGCGCGGCCGGAGTGGCTGTGTCTGCCGGTCGCGGTGATCGTGGCGGTGCTGGCGGGCTCGGTACTGCCGCTGGCCGCCGGGGCGGTGGCGGTGCCGCTGGTGGGGCGGCGGCTGCGGGCCCGTGAGCGGGAGCGGGCGAAGTGGCGCCGGGGCGACGAGGTCGTCACGTGGTGCGGGGCGGTCGCCGGGGAGCTGCGGGCGGGACGCCAGCCCGGCCAGGCGCTGACGCTGGCCACCCGGGACACGGAGGCGCTGGGCAGCGCCGAACCGCGGGTGCTGGCGGCGGCACGGTTCGGCGGCGATGTGCCCGGGGCCCTGCGGGAGGCGGCCCGTGAGCCGGGCGCGGAAGGGCTGGCGGGAGTGGCCGCGTGCTGGCAGGTGGCGGTCGACGGCGGCGCGGGCCTCGCGGCAGGCCTGGAGCGCCTGGAGGCGGCGCTGCGGGCCGAGCGGGACCAACGGGAGGAGCTGAGGGCCCAGTTGACCGGGCCGCGCACAACGGCCGCCCTGCTGGCTCTGCTGCCGGTCCTCGGCCTCCTGCTCGGCACGGCTATGGGCGCCAGCCCCCTGCGCGTGCTGCTGCACACCCCGGCCGGGTTCGGCTGCCTGGCGCTCGCCGGGGCGCTGGAGGCGGCGGGGCTGTACTGGACGGCGCGGATCACCCGGGCGGGGGAAAGGTGGTGAGCGGGCAGCTCGGACTCGGGGGCGCGGGCGAGGAGGTACTCCGAGATGTTTTCCACAGGCTGGGGGTGATGGCGGCGATCGCGGCCCTTGTCCTGTGGACAGGGCTGGAGTTCTCGCGTCGTCGACGGGAGCGGGTGGTGCGGCGGCGGGTCGTGGACCTGCTCGCGGCGGTGGATGTGGGGGCGGAGGCGTGGGTGGTGCCCGCGCGGCGTGATGGGGCGAGGGCCTGGCTGCCGAGCACCCGGTCACCAGGCACCCAGTCGCCAGGCACTTGGCCGCCGGGTACCTGGTCACCGGTCGCCCGGCTGGCGGGCGGTGGCGCGGCGCGCGGGTCGCTCGTACGGGCCTGGGCCGGGCCGTTGGGGGTGCTGGCCGCCGCATACGTGCTGATCGGCGGGGTGTCCGGAGCCGTGGCGGGGCTGGCGGCGGCGTACGGGGCCGGGCGCTGGGCCCGCCGCCGGAAGCCGCAGCGGGCAAGCCCCGGGGCCGAGGCGGTGGACCCGGAGCTGCCGCTCGCGGCCGATCTGCTGGCCGCCTGTCTGTCGGCCGGAGCGGGACCGCGCGAGGCGGCCGGAGCCGTGGGGGAGTCGCTGGACGGCCCGGTCGGGCGGCGGCTGGCCCAGATCGCCGGAGAACTGCGGCTGGGCGGCGAACCGGCCGAGGCGTGGGGGAGGTTGGGGGCGATACCGGGCGCGGCGGGGCTGGCCCGGTGCCTGGAGCGGGCCGCCTCCTCTGGGGCGCCCGCTGCGGGCCCGGTAGGACGGGTGGCCGAGCGCTGCCGAGCCGAGCGGGCACGGACGACGGCCGCCCGGGCCCGGCGGGCGGGCGTACTGATCACGGGGCCGCTGGGGCTCTGCTTCCTGCCCGCGTTCCTGGCCGCCGGAGTGGCGCCGGTGGTGATCGGACTGGCGGGCGGGCTGCTCAAGCACTGATCGGCGGGCCGGCAGTGCGGGCCTCCAGCTCGCCCGAACAGCGCAATGGCTCAACAGCTCAACAGCAGGACTCACAGCAGGACCACATGGGGGTTGGGATGAAGACATGGATGCGGTGCGTCGCACGTCGGGTGCGGATGCACGGAGATGCCGGGATGACGACCAGTGAGTACGCGGTCGGAACGATCGCTGCGTGCGGCTTCGCGGCGGTGCTCTACAAGGTGGTGACGAGCGAGGCCGTTTCGTCGGCGCTTCAGTCGCTGGTGGAGAGGGCGCTCAATGTGCAGTTCTGAGGGCGGCGGTTCCGGGCCGGGCGGCGATCCGTCCGGGCGGGACCGTGGGCCGGGGAGAGGCCGACGGCTGCGCGGTCGGTGGCGTCGGCCCATGGGGCGGGCACTCGGGGCTGACCGGGGCTTTGTGACGGCCGAGGCGGCTGTGGTGATACCAACGCTGGCTGCGTTCGCTCTGGCCCTGCTGTGGGGGCTGATGGCGGCCGCCGCGAAGATCGAGTGCCTGGACGCGGCTCGGGCGGGGGCCCGGGCGGCCGCGCGGTCCGAGGCAGAGCAGTCGGTGCTGGCCGCCGCCCGCTCGGCGGCCCCGGCCGGGGCGCGGGTCGCGCTCCGGCGGGACGGCGACCTGTGGCGCGTGCGCGTGGAGGCTCCTGCCCCGGGGCCCCGCGCCCTGGCCCTGACGCTGAGCGGGGACGCGGCCGCGCTGGCGGAGGACACGGTGGGGGAGCCCATGGTGGGGGAGGAGCGATGAGGCCGAGGGTGCGTGCTGGCCTCGCAGAAGGCCTTCGCGCCCGGGACCGGGGCTCGGCGTCCGCCTGGGTGGCGGTGGCCGCCTCCGCCCTCTGTGTGGTGTTCGCGGCCGTCCTCGCCCTCGGGCAGGTCGTGGCGGCCCGGCACCGGGCGGGCGGTGCGGCGGACATGGCCGCGCTGGCGGCGGCCGACCGGGCGCTGTGGGGGACAGCCGAGGCCTGCGCCGGGGCGGCCCGGGTCGCCGGGGCGCAGGGCGGCGAGGTGGTGCGGTGCACGGTGACCGGGGAGATCGCCGACGTGACCGTACGGGCGAGGTTCGGCCCGTACGCCCCGGAGGTCAGGTCCCGGGCGGGCCCGGCGGCTCCTCCTCCGTACCGCTTCCTGCCGATGCTCCCGGGGCGGGAGCAGCCCCACGGCCCCGGGCCGCGGGGGTCTCAGGCGCCGCCGGGGCTTCCTGGCCCGGCGCCTCCGGCGCCCCTCGCAGCAGTTCCGTGAGGAGGCGGACCGCACCCCGTTTGTGGAGCGGGTCGTTGCCGTTGCCGCACTTGGGGGACTGGACGCAGGACGGGCAGCCCGCCTCGCACTCGCAGGAGGCGATGGCCTCGCGGGTAGCGGTCAGCCACTCCCGCGCGGTGTGGAAGGCGCGCTCCGCGAACCCGGCGCCGCCCGGGTGGCCGTCGTACACGAAGACCGTGGGCAGCAGGGTGTCCGGGTGCAGCGGGACCGAGACGCCGCCGATGTCCCAGCGGTCGCACGTGGCGAAGAGCGGCAGCATGCCGATGGAGGCGTGCTCGGCGGCGTGCAGGGCGCCTCCGAGGATCTCCGGGTTGATCCGGGCGGCGTCGAGCTGGTCCTCGGTGACCGTCCACCACACGGCCCGGGTGCGCAGGGTGCGGGGCGGCAGGTCCAGCTTGGACTCGCCGAGCACCTCGCCGGTGATGAGTTTGCGGCGCAGGAAGGAGACGACCTGGTTGGTGACCTCGACGGAGCCGTAGCAGAGGCGGCCGGCTCCCCAGGCGATCTCGGTGTCGGTTTCGAGTACGGAGATGGAGGTGGTGTCCCGGGCGACGGTCGAATAGGGCGGGCTGGCCTCCTCGACGAGGGCGACAGGGCCGTCGGGGTCGTCCAGGTCCAGACGCTTCACCAGGTACGTACGGCCCTGGTGGAGGTGGACGGCGCCGTCGTGGACGGCGGTGTGGGCGGCGGACGCGTCGACCGTGCCGAGCAGCCGTCCCGTCGACGCCTCGACGATCTGGACCGGGCGGCCTCCCCCGCCCCGGATGTCGGCGAGGTCGGCCGCCCGCTCGCGGCGGGTCCAGTGCCAGCCCGACGCCCGGCGCCGGAGCAGCTTCGCGGCCTCCAGCTGCGGCATCAGCCCGGGGCTCGCCGGGCCGAAGAGCTCAAGGTCGGCCTCGGTGAGCGGCAGCTCGGCGGCGGCGGCGCACAGGTGCGGGGCGAGGACGTAGGGGTTGTCCGGGTCGAGCACGGTCGACTCGACGGGCTGCTGGAACAGCGCCTCGGGGTGGTGGACGAGGTAGGTGTCCAGCGGGTCGTCCCGGGCGACCAGGATCGCCAGCGCGCCCTCGCCCGACCGCCCGGCCCGCCCCGCCTGCTGCCACAGCGAGGCCCGGGTGCCGGGGTAGCCGGAGATGATCACGGCGTCCAGGCCCGACACGTCGATGCCGAGCTCCAGGGCGGAGGTGGCGGCGAGTCCGAGCAGCTCGCCCGAGTGCAGGGCCTGCTCCAGGGCCCGGCGCTCCTCGGGGAGGTAGCCGCCCCGGTAGGCGGCGACGCGGCGGGCGAGGGTGCGGTCCACCTCGGCCAGCCGTTCCTGGGCGATCACGGCGACGAGCTCGGCGCCGCGCCGGGAGCGGACGAAGGCGACCGTGCGGACGCCCTGGACGGCCAGGTCGGTGAGGAGGTCGGCGGTCTCGGCGGTGGCGGTGCGGCGGACGGGGGCGCCCTTCTCGCCGTGGAGGTCGGTGAGCGGCGGCTCCCACAGGGCGAAGACCAGTTCGCCGCGCGGGGAGGCGTCGTCGGCGATCTCGACGACGGGCAGGCCGGTCAGCCGGTGGGCGGCCACGGACGGCTCTGCCGACGTGGCGGAGGCGAGGAGGAAGACGGGGTTCGCACCGTAGCGGGCGCACAGACGGCGCAGGCGTCGCAGGACCTGGGCGACGTGGGAGCCGAAGACGCCCCGGTAGGTGTGGCACTCGTCGATGACGACATAGCGCAGCGCGCGCAGGAAGGAGGACCACCTGGGGTGGGCGGGGAGTATGCCCCGGTGCAGCATGTCCGGATTGGTGAGGACGTAGTTGGCGTACTGGCGCACCCATTCGCGTTCCTCGACCGGTGTGTCGCCGTCGTAGACGGCGGGCCGGATCGCGTTGCCCAGGGGCTGGGCGAGGGCCTTCACCGAGCGGCGCTGGTCGGCCGCCAGGGCCTTGGTGGGGGCCAGGTAGAGGGCGGTGGCGCCGCGTCCGTTCGGGGCCTCGGAGCCGTCCAGGAGCGTGCTGAGGACCGGCGCGAGGTAGGCCAGGGACTTGCCGGAGGCGGTTCCCGTGGCGATCACGACGGACTCGCCGTCCAGGGCGTGCTCGGCGGCGGCCGCCTGGTGCGCCCAGGGGTGCTCGACGCCGGCACGCTGAATGGCGTTGATCACTTCCGGGCGGATGCGGTGCGGCCAGACTGCATGGCGGCCCTCACGTGGGGGCAAGTGCTCCGTATGAGTGATGCGCGCAGCCCGGTCCGCTCCCGAGGCGAGCCGGTGCAGGACCATGCCGGGGTCGGGTCGTTCACCCGTGCCCTTGGCGGGTGTTCTGGGGCGGAGATTCCTGGCCATCGGCACCGAGTGTGTCACTGGCGTGAAGGACAATGGGCCCAAGGCGTCGTGCATGGCTGCTGGTAAGTGATTGAATGCCATCGCGGCTGGCGATCCGTTCTCTGGCTCCGCCGGGGAGACTCAGGGGGCGGCCGCTCGATAGCAAGGTGCTGGAGGATCCGTGGACCTGTCCCTGTCGACTCGCAATGTGTCCGGCCCTGGTGGCGACCGTACGGTCGTCGAGGTCGGTGGCGAGATTGATGTGTATACCGCGCCCAAGCTGCGCGAGCAGTTGGTCGAGTTGGTGAACGACGGCAGCTACCACCTGGTTGTCGACATGGAGGGCGTGGACTTCCTCGACTCCACCGGCCTCGGCGTGCTCGTGGGCGGACTCAAGCGTGTCCGTGCCCATGAGGGCTCCCTGCGGCTGGTCTGCAACCAGGAGCGCATTCTGAAGATCTTCCGGATCACCGGGCTCACCAAGGTGTTCCCGATCCACGGCTCGGTCGACGAAGCCGTCAACGCCACTGACTGACGGCTCCGGAGGAAGGACAGGGGCACCGGGCTCTTCACGGCCCGGGGCCCCTGAGAAGCACGCCCGTACGTCCGAGGGGGATCGCATGGCCACCGTTGAACTCCGCTTCAGCGCCCAGCCCGAACACGTCCGGACGGCCCGCCTGGTGGCGGCCGCCGTGGCGCGCCGAGCCGGGGTGGACGAGGCGGTTCTCGACGAGGTCAGGCTCGCCGTCGGTGAGGCGTGCAGCCGTGCTGTGGGGCTGCACCGTGCGTACGGGGTGACGGCGCCGGTGCGCGTCGCGCTGACCGAGGAGGAGAAGTCGTTCTCCATCGAGGTCGGGGACGAGGTGCCCGGTCCGGGTTCCGGGGGTGCCGCGCCGGGTGTGCGCGGCGCCACGGCCGAGGACGAGCCGGACGACGGCGGAGAGGACGGGATGGGCCTCGCGGTCATCAGCGGCCTCGTCGACGACGTGGAGGTCACTTCGGACGAGTCCGGCGGTGTCATCCGCATGACCTGGCCGATCACCGGGGCGACCGCCGAGCCCTGACCGACCTCTCGACCCTCCGCTGTACAGGCCCTGCTGAGCAGGGCCTTTTTCATTTTTGGCGATTATTCTCTAGATCGTTGATCAGCCGTCAATGCTTTTGCCCCATTACCGCTTTCGGGGGCCTTTTCGTGGCGCGATCATTTGCTGAGTAGCAACTGAAGGTCAATTCCGCTAACCGCGCCCTGTTTTGATCGTGTTCCGCTCCCTACAATCCGTCCACATCTTGGGATCCGAACGTCAAGGAGGACGAATGGCGGGGCTCTTCAACCCACAAGAACTCGATCACCCCACTTCACTCGCGGCCGCGGTACTGACCGACGGCAACCGGCTGATCGTGATCGTCATCGCGGCGGTGGCCATCGCGGCCCTGATCGTCGCCCAGCTGCTGGTCCGCCAGGTTCTGGCGGCCGGCGAGGGCACCGACTCGATGAAGGAGATCGCGGCGGCCGTCCAAGAAGGAGCGAATGCCTATCTGGCCCGGCAGTTGCGCACCCTCGGCGGCTTCGCCGTCGTGGTGTTCTTCCTGCTCTTCCTGCTGCCGGCCGACAACTGGTCGCAGCGCGCGGGAAGGTCGGCCTTCTTCCTGATCGGCGCGCTCTTCTCGGCGACGACCGGTTACATCGGCATGCGACTGGCCGTACGCGCGAATGTGCGCGTGGCGGCCGCTGCCCGCGAGGCGACCCCTGCGGAAGGCGAACCCGAAAAAGATCTCACGGCCGTCTCGCACAAAGCCATGAAGATCGCTTTCCGTACGGGCGGCGTGGTCGGCATGTTCACGGTGGGCCTCGGCCTGCTGGGTGCCTCCTGCGTCGTCCTGGTCTACGCCGCGGACGCCCCCAAGGTGCTGGAGGGCTTCGGCCTCGGCGCCGCGCTGATCGCCATGTTCATGCGTGTCGGCGGCGGCATCTTCACCAAGGCGGCGGACGTCGGCGCCGACCTCGTCGGCAAGGTGGAACAAGGCATTCCGGAGGATGACCCGAGGAACGCCGCCACCATCGCCGACAACGTCGGCGACAACGTCGGCGACTGCGCGGGCATGGCGGCGGACCTCTTCGAGTCCTACGCCGTGACCCTGGTCGCCGCACTGATCCTCGGCAAGGCGGCCTTCGGCGACGCGGGCCTCGCCTTCCCGCTGATCGTCCCGGCGATCGGCGTGGTCACCGCGATGATCGGTATCTTCGCGGTCGCCCCGCGGCGCGCCGACCGCAGCGGGATGTCCGCCATCAACCGGGGCTTCTTCATCTCCGCGCTGATCTCCCTCACCCTGGTGGCGGTGGCGGTCTTCATCTATCTGCCGTCCACGTACGCAGAGTTGGACGGGGTCACCGACGCCTCCATCAAGACGCACGGCGGCGACCCGCGGATCCTGGCGCTGCTCGCGGTGGCCATCGGCATCGTGCTCGCCGCTGTCATCCAGCAGCTGACCGGATACTTCACCGAGACCACCCGGCGTCCCGTCCGCGACATCGGCAAGTCGTCGCTGACGGGCCCCGCGACGGTCGTCCTGGCCGGTATCTCCATCGGTCTGGAGTCCGCCGTCTACACGGCCCTGCTGATCGGTCTGAGCGTCTACGGGGCCTTCCTGCTCGGCGGTACGTCGATCATGCTCGCCCTGTTCGCGGTGGCGCTGGCCGGCACGGGTCTGCTCACCACGGTCGGCGTGATCGTCGCCATGGACACCTTCGGCCCGGTCTCCGACAACGCGCAGGGCATCGCCGAGATGTCCGGCGACGTCCAGGGCGCCGGTGCCCAGGTCCTCACCGACCTGGACGCCGTCGGCAACACCACCAAGGCCATCACCAAGGGCATCGCCATCGCCACCGCGGTCCTCGCGGCGGCGGCGCTCTACGGCTCGTACCGCGACGCCATCGCCACCGCGGTGAACGACGTGGGCGCCAAGTCCAGCGAGATGACCCTCAGCATGGACATCTCACAGCCCAACAACCTCGTGGGCCTGATGCTGGGCGCGGCGGTCGTCTTCCTGTTCTCGGGTCTCGCGATCAACGCGGTGTCCCGGTCGGCGGGCGCGGTGGTCTTCGAGGTGCGGCGGCAGTTCCGCGAGCACCCCGGGATCATGGACTACAGCGAGAAGCCGGAGTACGGCCGAGTCGTCGACATCTGTACGAAGGACGCCCTTCGGGAGCTGGCAACCCCCGGCCTGCTCGCGGTGCTGGCGCCCATCGCGGTCGGCTTCACGTTCGGCGTCGGCGCGCTCGGCTCGTATCTGGCGGGCGCGATCGGCACCGGCACGCTGATGGCCGTCTTCCTCGCCAACTCCGGTGGCGCGTGGGACAACGCCAAGAAGCTGGTCGAGGACGGCAACTTCGGCGGCAAGGGCAGTGAGGCCCATGCCGCCACCGTCATCGGCGACACGGTGGGCGACCCGTTCAAGGACACCGCGGGCCCGGCCATCAACCCGCTCCTGAAGGTGATGAACCTGGTGGCGCTGCTCATCGCGCCCGCAGTGGTCAAGTTCAGTTACGGGGCGGACGCCAGCCCCGCGGTGCGCACGGTCGTGGCGGTGCTGTCCACGGCCGTCATCGTCGGCGCGGTGTACGTCTCCAAGCGGCGCGGAGTGGCGGTGGGCGACGAGGGAAACCACGAGATGTCCGCCAAGTCGCCTGACCCTGCGGTCGTTTCCTAGCAGCAGTACGACAAAGGCGGGCGGGCAGTGCGGATTGACGCACCGTCCGCCCGTCGCTTTGTGGTCGTGAGCCTTCTCTCCCTTGGTGCAAATGGCTCCAAAAGCGAGCAGATCCGGCGTAGGGCACGCGGTTGTCGCCCACTTGGCGTGTATGTTCCGGGGCCGAGAGCCTTGGAAGGGACCGATCCGGTGAACAAGAAGCTTGCGGCCGCACTGTCCGGCGGCGCGGTACTGGTGCTCGCACTGTCGGGTTGCAGCAGCGACGACTCGGACAAGAAGGTGAACGACTGGGCCAAGACCTTCTGCGACCAGGCCCAGCCGCAGATCAAGAAGATCACTGACGCCAACGCCGCCATCGAGAAGCAGACGGCCGATGAGAGCAAGCCGGTTGACGTCCAGAAGACGGACTCGGCTGCCTTCCAGCAGATCTCGGACGCGTACAAGTCGCTTGCCGACAGCCTCAACAAGGCCGGTGTCCCGCCCGTCAAGGACGGCGACAAGACCCAGGAAGAGGCCGCCAAGGAGCTGACGGCGTCCTCCACCTCGTACGCCAATCTCAAGAAGAAGGTCGACGCGCTCGACACCGGCGACCAGGCGAAGTTCGCCGACGGCCTCAAGGGTGTCGCCGACCAGCTGAACACCATCAGCAAGAGCAGCGACGACGCTCTCAAGAAGCTGGAGTCCGGCGACCTCGGCAAGGCGATGCAGAAGCAGCCCGGCTGCCAGAAGCAGACCGCCACCGCGCCCTCCTCGGCGTCGCCCGCCGCCGGCGGCGATGCCTCCAAGCAGACGTCCCCCTCGGGCCCCGCCTCGCAGGGGGCGCAGCCCTCGGAGTCCGCGAAGCCGTCGGAGTCCGGCAAGCCCTCGGAGTCGGTGAAGCCGTCCGACTCGGCCAATCCGTCGTCCTCGGCGAGCGGCGAGTAGCCCCTGCTCCGTAGGGGCCCCGCCGCCGCGCGCGGCCGCCCCTCGCACGGCCCGGACCCATGTGGGTGCCGGGCCGTGGGTGTTTGTCAGTGCCAGCCGCCACAATGGCCGGGTGAGTACGACCAGTGTTTCCGCCAGTCCGCCCGCCGGCCTGCCCGTGCCCGACCGCGCCGCCCGGCTCCGCGACGCCCTGCTCGCGGCCGACTTCACCGCCGACGGCCTGCTCGACCTGCTCGGCGCGCCCGCCTATGCCGCGCTGGCCCGCAGCGAGACCGTGCCCGCCCTGCGGGCCACCCGCGGCGGCTCCCCGCTCGACACGCTCGTACGGCTGTTCCTGCTCCAGCAGCCCGTCGCGTACGAGCGCGCCAGAGCGGCTCTGCCGGGCGACGAGGCCCTGGAGGACGGCTGGCTCACCCGTACGGGCGACGAGGTGCGCGCCGCGGTTGACGTGCGTCCGTACGGCGGCCCGGAGGGACAGGACTGGTTCATCGTCTCCGACCTCGGCTGCGCCGTCGGCGGGGCGAGCGGCGCGAGCGGCCGCGACGAGGGGATGGTCCTGGGGGTCGGCGGCGCGTCCACCACGCTCGCCGGGCTCACCGTCCGCACCCCGGTGGCCTCCGCCCTGGACCTCGGCACCGGCTCCGGCATCCAGGCGCTGCACGCGGCGCAGCACGCGACCCGGGTCACCGCCACCGACCTCAACCCCCGCGCGCTCGCCTTCACCCGCCTCACCCTCGCCCTGTCCGGCGCGCCCGAGGCGGAGCTGCGCGAGGGCTCGCTCTACGAACCGGTGGACTCCGAGACGTACGACCTGATCGTGTCCAACCCGCCGTTCGTCATCTCGCCGGGCGCCCGGCTGACGTACCGGGACGGCGGCATGGGCGGGGACGATCTGTGCCGCACGCTAGTTCAGCAGGCGGGAGCCCGGCTGAACGAAGGGGGATACGCGCAGTTCCTCGCCAACTGGCAGCACGTGGACGGCGAGGAGTGGCAGGAGCGGCTGCGCTCGTGGGTGCCGCGTGGCTGCGACGCCTGGATCGTGCAGCGCGAGGTCCAAGACGTCACCCAGTACGCGGAGCTGTGGCTGCGGGACGCCGGGGACCACCACACCGGCCCCGGGGCCTACGCGGAGCGGTACGAGGCGTGGCTCGACGAGTTCGAGGCGCGCAAGACCAAGGCGATCGGCTTCGGCTGGATCACGCTGCACAAGTCGGGGGCCGAGCAGCCGTCGATCACCGTCGAGGAGTGGCCGCACCCGGTCGAGCAGCCGCTCGGCGAGACCATCCGGGCTCACTTCGCCCGGCAGGAGTATCTGCGTACGCACGACGACGCGGCTCTGCTCACCGACCGGTTCCGGCTCGCCGTGGAGGTGGTGCAGGAGCAGGTCGGGCTGCCGGGCGCCGAGGACCCGGAGCACGTGGTGCTGCGGCAGAACCGGGGCATGCGCCGGGCCACCACGGTGGACACGGTCGGCGCGGGTTTCGCGGGCGTCTGCGACGGCCAGTTGGACGCGGGCCGGATCCTGGACGCCATCGCGCAGCTGATCGGTGAGGACCCGGTCCAGCTGCGCGACCGCACCCCGGAGTCGATCCGGATGCTGGTCGGCCAGGGCTTCCTGGAGCCGGTCGGCGAGTGACCCGTGCGCCCCGGCGCCGCCGCCGGGGGCTGTGCGTGAAGGGACCGCGTACGACAGGTGAGGTAGGGGCGCTCCCGCATGCGGCGGGGGCGGTCCGGCGGGAGATGCCGGGGCCGGGGAGGGAAAACAAGGGGGTGAATTCGGCCAACCCCACCGCACATCCCGCCCCGCTCACCTCACCTGCCCCACCCAGCGCCCTCGCCTCAACACGCCCGTCCTCCCGTCGCTGGGCCGGATGGGGGTGTGGCCGTTCACCTGGAGTTCGCCGGGACTCCTCCCGCGAGTGCCAGGATCCGCGCCATGAACGGGATGGGTGGGGCGGAGGCCGGTCCGGCCGTGTTCGCGGGGACGGTTTTCGTACTGTTCGGGGGCGCGCTGCTGCTGTGGACGGGGGTGCGCGTGCGGCACCGGGCGCCAGTGGCGGACGGGGCGGGGCTCGTGGTCCCGGCGGCGCTGGCCACCTTCTTCGGCGCGGTCTTCCTGTTCGCCGGGGTGTGGTGCTTCACACGCCTGTGAGCCCCGGCGGCCCCGTGGCGCCGCGCCGCGCCGGTCGGGCTCGTGCCCGGGTCTCCGCTGGGACGAAACGCTTTTCAGAACGTTCTGGGACGGTCCAGGCGGCAGACTCGCCTTAAGTCGGGTTACCGTTCGAGTGGCCGCTGCGGGCTTTTGCTGTTTGACACGGGGGCGGGTTGTACCGTCACACTCCGCAGCGACCGTACAGCTCGTACGTGCCACCCGAGTGCCGACCCGGAGAGAAGAGCGAAGTTGTCCCCGACCAGCGAGACCGCAAAGGGCGGCCGCCGCCGACTCGTCATCGTCGAGTCTCCTGCCAAGGCGAAGACGATCAAGGGCTACCTCGGCCCCGGTTATGTCGTCGAGGCGAGTGTCGGGCACATCCGCGACCTGCCGAACGGCGCCGCCGAGGTGCCCGACAAGTACACCGGCGAGGTGCGCCGCCTCGGCGTGGACGTCGAACACGACTTCCAGCCCATCTACGTCGTCAACGCCGACAAGAAGGCCCAGGTCAGGAAGCTCAAGGAGCTTCTGGCCGAGTCCGACGAACTCTTCCTCGCCACCGATGAGGACCGCGAGGGCGAAGCCATCGCGTGGCACCTGCAGGAAGTCCTGAAGCCCAAGGTCCCCGTCCACCGGATGGTCTTCCACGAGATCACCAAGGACGCCATCCAGGACGCCGTCGCCAACCCGCGCGAGCTCAACCAGCGCATGGTCGACGCCCAGGAGACCCGCCGCATCCTCGACCGCCTCTACGGCTACGAGGTCTCGCCGGTCCTGTGGAAGAAGGTCATGCCGAGGCTCTCGGCGGGCCGCGTCCAGTCGGTGGCGACCCGGCTCGTGGTCGAGCGGGAACGCGAGCGCATCGCTTTTCGTTCTGCTGAGTACTGGGACCTGACCGGGACGTTCTCCACCGGCCGGGCGGGCGACGCCTCCGACCCGTCCTCGCTGGTGGCACGGCTCGCGGCGGTCGACGGCCGCCGGGTGGCACAGGGCCGCGACTTCGGTCCCGACGGAAAACTGAAGAGCGACGTCCTCCACCTCGACGAGGCGAACGCCCGAGCGCTGGCGGCCGCCCTCGCCGACTCGGCTTTCGCCGTCCGCTCGGTGGAGTCCAAGCCGTACCGCCGCTCGCCGTACGCCCCGTTCCGTACGACGACCCTCCAGCAGGAGGCCTCCCGCAAGCTCGGCTTCGGGGCCAAGGCCACCATGCAGGTCGCCCAGAAGCTGTACGAGAACGGCTTCATCACCTATATGCGTACGGACTCCACCACGCTCTCCGAGACCGCGGTCTCGGCGGCCCGTGCGCAGGTCACGCAGCTGTACGGTGCCGACTACCTCCCGGAGAAGCCGCGTACGTACGCCGGGAAGGTCAAGAACGCGCAGGAGGCGCACGAGGCGATCCGCCCGTCGGGTGATCGTTTCCGCACTCCGGCGGAGACCGGTCTGACCGGCGACCAGTTCCGGCTCTACGAGCTGATCTGGAAGCGGACGGTCGCGTCCCAGATGAAGGACGCGGTCGGCAACTCCGTCACCGTGAAGATCGCGGGCCGGGCGAGCGACGGGCGGGACGCGGAGTTCACCGCGTCCGGCAAGACGATCACCTTCCACGGCTTCATGAAGGCCTACGTCGAGGGCGCGGACGACCCGAACGCGGAGCTGGACGACCGCGAGCGGCGCCTGCCCCAGGTCGCCGAGGGCGACGCGCTGTCGGCCGAGGAGATCACCGCGGACGGCCACGCGACCAAGCCACCGGCCCGGTACACCGAGGCCTCGCTGGTCAAGGAGCTGGAAGAGCGCGAGATCGGCCGTCCCTCGACGTACGCGTCGATCATCGGCACGATCCTCGACCGCGGCTACGTCTTCAAGAAGGGCACGGCGCTGGTCCCGTCGTTCCTGAGCTTCGCCGTGGTCAACCTGCTGGAGAAGCACTTCGGCCGGCTCGTCGACTACGACTTCACCGCCCGCATGGAGGACGACCTCGACCGCATCGCGCGGGGCGAGGCCAAGTCGGTGCCGTGGCTGAAGCGCTTCTACTTCGGCAAGGGCGAGGCCGGTGCGGCCTCCGACGCCGGGAACGGCGACGGGGACCACCTCGGCGGTCTGAAGGAGCTGGTCACGGACCTCGGCGCGATCGACGCGCGCGAGATCTCCTCGTTCCCCGTGGGGAACGGGATCGTGCTCCGGGTCGGCCGCTACGGGCCGTACATCGAGCGCGGTGAGAAGGACGCCGAGGGCCACCAGCGCGCCGACGTGCAGGAGGACCTGGCGCCCGACGAGCTGACGGTGGAGCACGCGGAGGAGCTGCTGGCCAAGCCGAGCGGTGACTTCGAGCTGGGCATGGACCCGGTGAGCGGCAACCAGATCGTGGCGAAGGACGGCCGGTACGGGCCGTATGTCACCGAGATCCTGCCGGAGGGCACGCCGAAGACGGGCAAGAACGCGGTGAAGCCGCGGACTGCCTCGCTCTTCAAGTCGATGGCCCTGGACACGGTGACGCTCGACGACGCCCTGAAGCTGATGTCGCTGCCGCGCGTGGTGGGCGCCGACGCCGAGGGCGTCGAGATCACCGCGCAGAACGGGCGCTACGGGCCGTACCTGAAGAAGGGCACGGACTCGCGTTCGCTGGAGTCGGAGGACCAGCTCTTCTCCATCACCCTGGAGGAGGCGCTGGCGATCTACGCGCAGCCCAAGGCGCGTGGCCGTGCGGCCGCCAAGCCGCCGCTCAAGGAGCTCGGCACCGACCCGGTCAGTGAGAAGCCGGTCGTGGTGAAGGACGGACGCTTCGGCCCGTACGTCACGGACGGCGAGACCAACGCGACCCTGCGGACCGACGACAGCGTGGAGACGATCACGCCGGAGCGCGGCTACGAGCTGCTCGCCGAGAAGCGCGCCAAGGGCCCCGCCAAGAAGACGGCGAAGAAGGCTCCGGCCAAGAAGGCGCCCGCCAAGAAGACCGCGGCGAAGAAGACCGCCGCCAAGAAGACGGCGGCCACCGCGAAGAAGGCTCCGGCCAAGAAGACGGCCGCGAAGAAGACGGCTGCGGCCGAATAGACGCCGCATAGACGCTGTACGGGCCCGGGGGGGGGGGGGGGGGGGGGGGGGGGGGGGGGGGGGGGGGGGGGAAGGGGGGGGGGGGGGGGGGGGGGGGGGGCGGGTAGCAGAGGCGTGTGGG
>NZ_JBVIHM010000015.1:0-114592 GCF_055570295.1 Streptomyces sp. NPDC031265 | reverse complement strand
AGGCCTCATCCCGACAGCCCCCCCCGCCGCCCCTCGCTCCCCCCCCCCCCCCCCCCCCCCCCCCCCCCCCCCCCCCGAGCGGATCCCGCCCGTATGTTCGGGCGGGCCCTCGGGGATCTGGACGCTCCGGATAGGCTGGGCGGATGACGCGAGCCGAGCATCCCCAGAGCTCCGATGGCGTAGGGGGGACCCCCACGGTCGTGAGCCCCGTTTCCAACGCCCTAGCCGCAGACTCACGCGAGCGTGCCGTACGGGCCCTGTTGCGCATCCCGCCGCTGAGGCGGTTGTGGAGCGCGCAGTTCGTCGGCGGGATCGGCGACGCCCTGGCCGTACTCGTCCTGCTGCTGCTTGCCCTGCAGGCGGCGGTCTTTGAGGACGCCCTCGGCGGGGGCTACCGGGGCGCGGCCTTCGCCGTGGCCGCGGTGCTCGGCGCCCGGGTCCTCGCGACGTTCCTCTTCGGGGCGGTGCTGCTCGGACCCGTGTCCGCGCTGACCGCGCCCAGCGGTCCGCTCGACCGGCGCTGGACCATGATCGGGGCGGACGGCGTACGCGCCGCGTTGCTGATCGTCGCGCCGCTGTGGATCGACTGGACCCCCGACAACGCGCTGATCTTCCTGCTGGCCACCGTCTTCGTGGCCGGTGTCGCCGAGCGGTTCTGGACGGTGTGCAAGGAGAGCGCGGCGCCCGCGCTGCTGCCCGCGCCCCCGCTGGAGGGCGCCGCCGTGCGCCCGCTGCCGGACCATCTGGACGCGCTGCGGCGCCTGTCGCTGCGTACGACGTTCGCGTCCGTGCCGACGGCCGCCGCCGCCCTGCTGGTGGCCGCGCTCGTGAGCAAGGGCCTCGGCAAGGGCATCGACTGGTTCTCGCTGCACCAGGCGGCGCTCGGCTCGTACGTGGCGGCCGGTCTGTTCGCCGCGTCCGTCTCCGTCCTGGCGATGCTCGAACTTCCGGACTCCCAGACTCCGCGCGCCCGCTCGCCGCTGGAGGGGCTGCGCAGGCCCTCGACCGGCGCCGGTCCCGACAAGGGGCGTACGGGCGCGATTCCGCTGCTCGTGCCGGCCTGCGGGGCGGTCGCGGGCGCCCTCGCGTCGGCGGTGGCCGTGGCCGTGCTGCACGCGGCGGACCTCGGCGGCGGGCCCGCCTCATTCGCGCTGCTGGTGCTCGCTCTGATCGGCGGCGCGGGCGTGGGTATCCGTACCGCGCCGAAGGTGCTCCCCGTCCTCTCGCGGCGGCGGCTGCTCTCGCTGGCCATCGCGGTCACCGGGGTCGCGCTGCTCGCGATGGGGCTGGTTTCGGACACCGCGACGGTTCTGTTCATCGCGCTCCTCGCAGGCGTCGCCGCAGGTGTGGCGGCCAACAGCGGGCACACGCTGATCGACCAGGAGACCGAGGAGCACCGCCGGGCCCGCACCACCGACCACCTCCAGGCGGTCGTACGGGTCGCGATCGGCCTCGGCGCGATCCTCGCCCCGCTGGTCGCCGCCGCCATCGGCCCGCACCGTCTGGCCGGCGACGGATTCGTCTTCGCGCACGGCGGCGCCGGCTTCACGCTGATGCTCGTCGGCGCGCTGCTGCTGCCGGTCGCCGCGGTCGTCCTGGCCAAGACCGACGACCGGCAGGGCGTGCCGCTGCGGCGCGATCTGCGGGACGCGGTGCGCGGCGCCGACCCGGTGCAGGCCCCGGCCCCCACCGGCTTCTTCATCGCCCTTGAGGGCGGCGACGGCGCGGGCAAGTCCACGCAGGCGCAGGCGTTGGCCGAGTGGATCAGGGCCAAGGGCCACGAGGTCGTGGTGACCCGTGAGCCGGGCGCGACTCCGGTGGGCAAGCGGCTGCGCTCGATCCTGCTCGACGTCTCCAGCGCCGGGCTCTCCAACCGCGCGGAGGCCCTGCTGTACGCGGCGGACCGCGCCGAGCACATCGACTCGCTGGTCCGACCCGCCCTGGAGCGCGGCGCGATCGTCATCTCGGACCGCTACATCGACTCGTCGGTCGCCTACCAGGGCGCCGGGCGCGATCTGTCGCCGACCGAGATCGCCCGGATCAACCGCTGGGCGACGGGTGGTCTCGTACCGCATCTGACCGTGCTGCTCGACGTGTCGCCGGAGACTGCGCGCGAGCGGTTCACGGAGGCGCCGGACCGGCTCGAATCGGAGCCGCCCGAGTTCCACGCGCGCGTAAGGGCAGGTTTCCTCACCCTGGCGGCCGCCGACCCGTCCCGCTACCTGGTGGTGGACGCGGGCCAGGAGCCCGAGGCGGTCACCACGGTCGTACGCCACCGGCTCGACCAGGTGCTGCCGCTCTCCGAGGCCGAGGTGAAGGCCCAGGAGGAGGCGCGCAAGGCGGCCGAGGAGGAGGCCCGGCGCAAGGCCGAGGAAGAGGCCGCGCGCAAGGCCGAGGAGGAGCGCCTGGAGCGCGAGCGCCAGGCGCAGCTCGCCAAGCTGCGCGCCGAGGAGGAGGAGCGCAAGCGGCGCGAGCTGGAGGAGGCGCGCCGCCGCGAGGAGGAGCGCCAGGCGGAGGAGGCCCGGCTGCGGGCCGAGGAGGCCAGGCGTCTCGCCGAGGAGGAGCGCGTCCGGCGCGAGGCGGAGGCCAAGGCCGCCGAGGCCGAGCAGGCCCGGTTGCGCAAGCAGGCGGAGGAGCAGGCCCGGCTGCGCGCCGAGGCCGAGGAGCGCCGTCTGGAGAAGCAGCGCAAGGCCGAGGAGGCGCTGCGGCGGGCTGAGGAGGCCCGGCGGCTCGCGGAGGCGGCGAGTGCGGCGGCTGCGGCTGCGGCGACCGCGGCGGCCGCCGCGCCGACCGCCACGGGCTCTCCCTCCGCCCCTGCGACGGCGTCTCCCTCCGCTCCCGCCAAGGGCGCGGAGGCTTCGGCCACGCGCGCGAGGCGGAAGCCCGAGGCGGAGTCCGCCTCCGAGGTGACGGTGCCCACGCCCGTCGTGAACCCGGCCGGGCACCCCGAGGTGAGCCCCAACGAGATCACCCAGGAAGTCGCGGTGCCGGGCACGGACGCCCCCGGCCGGGCCGCTCGGGACGCCGCAGAGACCACGGTCCTGCCGCAGGTCCCGGCCGAGGCCGCCGAGACGACGGTGCTGCCGCCCGTACGGGACGCGGACGAGACGACTGTGCTGCCTCCCGTACGGGAGCGGGCGCGGGACGCCGAGGAGACGACGGTCCTGCCGCCGGTGCGGGACGCGGAGCGGTTCCCGCGGGGGATCTTCCGGGACGAGCAGGAGCAGCCCGAGCGGGCGAACGAGCGGACGCGGGAGCTGCCGCAGGTCGACCCCGAGCAGCTGGGCGCGGAGCCCGAGGCCGGAGCGGAGGCGAAGCGGGGCCGGCGGCCCAAGCGGCGTTCGGACTGGGCCGAGGAGACCCCGCTGGACGATCTGCCCTCGCTCGCCGACGAGCTGCTCGGGCCGCGCGCCGACGACGATGACGACCGCCGGGGCCGCCGCCGCTGACCTGCGGGAAAGCCGCGCCGGACGGGATTGTCCGACCCCTCCCTCACAATGGGGTCGTAGCGGGGACGTACGGGGCGGAACAGAGTGCGGAGGCGGTGACCCATGACGGTGTGGGACGACCTGGTCGGCCAGGACCGGGTGCAGGAGCAACTGGCCGCTGCCGCGCGTGACGCCGACACGCAGGTGACCGCGGTCTCGGCCGGCGAGCCCGTCCCGGACGCGTCGAAGATGACGCACGCGTGGCTGTTCACCGGGCCGCCCGGCTCGGGCCGGTCCACGGCCGCGCGCGCGTTCGCCGCCGCGCTCCAGTGCGTCAGCCCCGACCGGGCACTGGGCGGGCAGCCAGGCTGCGGGTTCTGCGACGGCTGCCACACCGCGCTCGTCGGCACACATGCGGACGTGCAGATCATCCGCACCGACCTGCTCTCCATCGGCGTGAAGGAGACCCGCGACCTCGTCCGGCGCGCCCAGCTGTCGCCCGCCGTCGGTCGCTGGCAGGTGATCGTCCTGGAGGACGCCGACCGGCTCACCGAGGGCGCGGGCAATGTGCTCCTGAAGGCCGTGGAGGAGCCCGCCCCGCGCACGGTGTGGCTGCTCTGCGCGCCGTCGCTGGAGGACGTGCTGCCGACCATCCGTTCGCGCTGCCGCCATCTGACACTGCGGACGCCGCCGGTCGAAGCCGTCGCCGAGGTGCTCACCCGTCGTGACGGCATCCCGCCGGAGACCGCCCTCGCCGCCGCCCGCGCCACCCAGGGCCACATCGGCCGGGCCCGCCGCCTTGCCACCGACGACCGCGCGCGCGCCCGCCGCGCCGCCGTGCTGAAGGTGCCGCTCCGGGTCGAGGACGTGGGTGGCTGCCTCAAGGCCGCCCAGGAGCTGGTCGACACGGCCGCCGAGGACGCCAAGCAGCTCGCGGAAGAGGTCGACGTCAAGGAGACCGATGACCTGAAGGCAGCCCTCGGCGCCCAGGCCGGAGGCCGTATGCCGCGCGGCACCGCCGGGGCGATGAAGGACCTGGAGGACCGCCAGAAGCGCCGCAAGACGCGTACGCAGCGGGACAGCCTGGACCTCGCCCTCACGGACCTCACCGGCTTCTACCGCGACGTCCTGGCGCTCCAGCTCGGCTCCCGTATCGCGCTGGCGAACGAGGAGGTACGGGACGCGGTGGACCGCATCGCGCGCGGCTCCGCGCCCGAGGGCACCCTGCGCCGCATAGAGGCGGTCCTCGCCTGCCGCGAGGCACTGGACCGCAATGTGGCGCCGCTGCTGGCGGTGGAGGCGATGACGCTGGCGCTGCGGGCGGGATAAGGCGACCGGGGACGATACCGCCCCCGCTCGTCCCCTGGCCCCGCAGTGGACCGGCTCACTCGTACGAGCCGTCGTCCGGCAACCAACGGGGCACATGCCGTCACTCCCCGGTTACGCTCCGGGGATGGACTCCAGGCGCCTGCTCCGTTCCTCCGCCCTCGCTGTCGCGACAGCCGGGCTGCTCGCCTCCGGATGCTCGTCGGGCAGCTCGTCCACCACCGCGACGGCGTCCACCACATCGGCCGCGGGCGCCCGGATGTCGGCCGCCCTGCGCACGTACTACCAGCAGAAGCTGACGTGGCGGGCGTGCGGCGTACCGGGCTTCGAGTGCTCCACCATGAAGGCGCCGCTGGACTACGACAAGCCGGCGGGCACCTCCATCAAGCTGGCGGTCGCCCGCAAGAAGGCCACCGGCCCGGGCAAGCGGATCGGGTCGCTCCTGGTCAACCCGGGCGGCCCGGGCGGCACGGCGGTCGGCTACCTCCAGCAGTACGCGGGCCTCGGCTACCCTGCCCCGGTCCGGGCCCGGTACGACATGGTGGCCGTCGACCCGCGCGGGGTGGCCCGCAGCGAGCCCGTCGAATGCCTGACGAGTCAGGAGATGGACGCGTACACCCAGGTCGACCAGACCCCGGACGACGACGCCGAGAAGGGGGCGCTCGCGACCTCGTTCAAGAACTTCGCGAAGGGCTGCGAGACCCGCTCCGGGAAGGTGCTGCCGCATGTCTCCACGGTTGAGGCGGCCCGTGACATGGACATCCTGCGGCAGCTGCTCGGCGACGAGAAGCTGCACTACGTGGGCGCCTCCTACGGCACCTTCCTGGGCGCGACCTACGCCGAGCTGTTCCCGGACCGCACCGGGCGCCTGGTCCTCGACGGCGCGATGGACCCGTCCCTGCCGGCCCTGGAGATGAACCGCGACCAGACGGCGGGCTTCGAGACGGCGTTCCAGTCGTTCGCGGCGGACTGCGTGCGGAGCAAGGACTGCCCGCTGGGCACGACGTCGGTGGCGGACGCGTCGACGCGGCTCAAGAAGTTCTTCGCCGACCTCGACGCGAAGCCGGTCGAGACCGGCGAGTCCCGCAAGCTCGGCGAGGCGCTCGCCACGACGGGCGTGATCGCCGCGATGTACGACGAGACGACCTGGCCCGAGCTGCGCGCCGGCCTCACGCGCGCGATGCACGGCGACGGCGGTGGCCTGCTGACCCTCGCCGACTCGTACTACGAGCGGGACGCGGAGGGGAAGTACGCCAACCTGATGTACGCGAACACGGCCGTGAACTGCCTCGACCTGCCCCCCTCCTTCGCCGGCCCCGACGCGGTCGACGCCGCGGTCCCCTCCTTCGAGAAGGCCTCCCCGGTCTTCGGCGAGGGCTTCGCCTGGGCGGCTCTGAACTGCGCGTACTGGCCGGTCAGGGCCACCGGCACCCCGCACCGCATCGAGGCGAAGGGCGCGGCCCCGATCGTCGTGGTCGGCACCACCCGCGACCCGGCCACCCCCTACAAGTGGGCGAAGTCCATGGCCTCCCAGCTGGCCTCCGGCAGGCTCCTCACCTACGAGGGCGACGGCCACACGGCGTACGGCCGGGGCAGCGACTGCATCGACACCGCGATCAACACGTACCTCCTGGAGGGCACGGCCCCGCCCGAGGGCAAGAAGTGCACCTGAGCTGCAGAAGTCCCTCGAACAGGGGTGGTCAGGAGCACCCCTGGAAACTGTGTAGACTTGGCCGCGTTGCTGATCGCACCATGGTGCGGACGGCGTGCCGCCTTAGCTCAGTTGGCCAGAGCAACGCACTCGTAATGCGTAGGTCTCGGGTTCGAATCCCGAAGGCGGCTCTGTGGAAGCCCCAGGACTCACTCGCCGTGACCTGGGGCTTTTGCTTTTGACGGATGCGGCGCCGACGCCGCGCGGGTGTCACCCCGCCCCCGCCGTCTCGACGGTCTCGACCCAGGTCGCTCGGAGGTCGTTGGCGTGGACCGTGATCGTGGCGTCGGTCAGGGCTATCTCGTGGGTGCAGCCGCCGTCGGCGGTGGGGAGGATCTCGTCGAGGAGCACGGCGTCGGACCGCATCCAGTCGATTTCGTGGTCGTAGGTGAGGGTGAAATGGACCACGCCGTCGTAGGTGATGCGAAGACCCGCGTCGTGCTTCCACTGGTTGGGGGCGAATTCGAGGGTGAGCGTTCCGCTCTTGTCCGTCGCGATCCGGATGTCGGAGAGCTCCAGGTCCTTCACGCACCGCGTGGCGTTCCGGGTGTAGTGGTCGGCGTCGGAGGCGAAGGCCCGGGCGCCGGGGGGCAGCGCTCCTTCGAGTTCGGGGAGCGCCGCCAGGTACGCAGTGGCGTCCGTGAAGAACCCCTGGAGGTCGCCGTCCCAGGCAGCCTTGACGTGTTTCATCTGCAACCGACCGCGTCGTTCCAGTCGCTCTAGTAGTAGTCCTCGTGCTTGCGGTCCTGGCCCGTCGGGGTCAGTTCGTGGCGTTCGAACTGCACCGTGTAGTCGTAGTCGTCCACCATGACCGCGTAGGCGGGGGGAACCTCGGGGTCGCGGGGTTCGGTGATGCCGAGGATCGCCCCGAGGCGGCCGGCCAGTTCCGGGCGGCGCGGGGAGTGGGTGATGCGCACTTCGGCGTAGAAGTGGAACGCGTCCTCTGGGGTCTGATCGGCCTGCTCGGTCTGTTCCATGGCGGTCATTCCGTTTCCTGCTGTCTCTGTCTCTGTCTCTGGCTCGGCGCCTGCGTCGTCCACTGTCTCACCGTCTCTCTGGGCTCTCTGGGCTCACTTGTGGGTGATCTCTCCGTCCAGGGAGACGTTCAGATGGCTGCCGTCACGGCTCAGCCAGCCGAGCTGGGCCCGGCCCTTCTTGCTCAGCTGCACGTCCCACTCGAACGGCTGGCCCGCGGTGCGCGACGGTCCCTTGATCCACTCGTTACCGAAGCGGTCGATGTAGCCCTTCCGCGTTCCCCGGGGCAGGCCCGAGTTCACATTGACGTCCTGCGACGGTACGAACCGGATGCGGCCGGAAGTCGGCAGCTGGGCCTCCTTGATGAGCCCCTTCACCCCGGTCCGGGGCTTCGACGTCGGTACCGGCTCGTCGCACGTCTTCAGCCCCAGCGGGTCGATCATCGACAGCGGGGTGTCGACGTATCCGTGGTGGTTCGGCGCCGGATCCAGCCCGAGGGGGTCCGCGGACAGGTAGCGCGCCGTTTCCGGGTCGTAGTAGCGGAAGTAGTTGTAGTGCAGTCCGGTTTCGGGGTCGGCGTACTGGCCGGGGAAGCGCAGGGGGCAGTCGGCCGTGCCTTCGTCCGGGGCGGTGGAGTGGCGGGCGCCCCACAGGACGTGGTGGTGCTGCCACGCCAACTCGCCGTCGGGGGACACCAGTTCCGTGGGGGTGCCCGCGGTGTCGGTGATGACGGCGTGGAAGCGGACGGTGCGGTCGGCGGTGGTGTCCTCGGCCAGCGCCGACAGGAGGGACGTTCCTCCGGTACGGACGAGAGGGCGGTGATCGGTCTGGGTGAGGGGACGGTGGGAGTCGGGGGCGTAGTCCCAGGTGGTGACCCGGCCGCCCGGGGCCTTCTGTTCGGCGAGGCGGGTGTCGTCCCACGTGAAGTCGGTGCGGTCGGCCGTCGAGCCGTCTTCGAGCAGCCGGTACTTGGCGATGCGGCGGCCCATCGGGTCGTACGCGTAGTGCCAGTGCTCTCCGTCGGGGGTCACCGCCCCGGTGAGGCGGTCCTCGGGGCTCCAGGTGTAGGTCCAGCTCCGGCGCTGCCCGTTGAGGAGCTTGCGGGTGCGGCGGACCAGGCGGCCCTGGGCGTCGTGCTCGTACGTCGTGTTCCCGGACCGGCGGATCAGGGTGCCCTCGAACTCGAACTCGAACTCGAACGCGCGCTCGCCGGTGGGCTCGCCGGTGGCTCCGCCGCTCGCCTCGCCCGTGGCCTCGGCGGCTGGGGCGGCGGCTGGGGCGGCGGCGCGGGTCAGGTTGCCCGCCGTGTCGTAGGCGTACGCCTCGGTCCAGCCGTGTGCCCGGACGCCGGTGACCCTGCCGGCCGGGCTGGTGGTGAACCTCCTCGTACCCGAGGACAGGTCGCGGATCTCGGTCGGATGGCCGTCCGCGCGGTAGGCGTAGGTACGGTGCTGGAGGAGGCGGTCGGCCAGGTCGGAGCGGGCGGTGAGGGACTGGGCGGCGAGGCGGCCCCCGGCGTCCCAGTCCTGATGCAGGGTGACTCCGTCGCCGATGCGGCGCGACGTCTCCCGGCCGGCCGCGTCGTACGAGAAGGTCAGCGTGCCCGCGTCCGAGGCCAGTTCGACCGCGCGACCGGTCGGGCAGTACGACCAGCGCGAGACCAGTCCCGACGGGGTGGTGCGGCTGACGAGCCGCTCGCCGGCGTCGTACTCGTATGTCGTGGTGCGGCCGTTCACCGTCTCGGCCGTCACCCGGCCGAGCGCGTCCCGGACGAGAGTGAGCTCCGCGTCGGCGTTGACCGCGCGGATCAGATGGCCGGCCGGGTCGTAGGCGTAGGTCGTGGTCCCGTCGTCCGCGGGGGAGCGCTGTTCGGTGATCCGGCCGAGCGGGTCCCGCGTGAAGTGGAGGGATTCACCTGCCCCGTTGGTGCGCGAGACCAGTTCGCCCGCCGCGTTGTAGGTGTAGCTGAGGGTGCGGCCGTTGAAGTCGGTCTCCGCGGTCGGGCGGCCCGCTTCGTCGTAGGTGTAGGTCCAGGTCAGGCCCTGGGCGTTGGTGACGCCCGTGAGTCGGCGCTCGGTGTCGTGGGTGAAGGTGTAGGTGGCGCCGTCGGCGGTGGTGTGGGTGGCCGGGACGTCGAACGGGGCGGGAGTGTGGCGGGTGGTGTGGCCGGCCTGGTCGGTGTGGGTGAGGGGGTTCCCCTCGGCGTCCCAGGTCCACGACTCCGTCGTGCCGTCGGGGTGCTCGCGCCGGGCGGGCCTGCCCTCCGTGGTCCAGGTGGTGCGGGTGGTGTGGCCGAGGGGGTCGGTGACCTCGGCCGGCCGGCCGAAGGGGTCGCGGCGGACCGTCGTGGTGCGGCCCAGCTCATCGGTGATCGCGGCAGGGAGGCCGGCCGGGTCCGGGGTGATGCGCCGCGTGCCGCCGAGGGCGTCGGTGACGGCGGTCAGATGGCCCGACCCGTCCCAGCTGTGGGTGGTCCGGGCGCCCAGCGGGTCGGTGGTGGTGAGGAGGTTGCCGAGTTCGTCGTAGGTGTGGCGCCAGGTGGCCCCGCCCGGCTCGACGACCTCGACGGCCTGGCCGAGCCGGTTGTAGGCGGCGCGGGCCACCGAGCCGTCGGGCAGGGTGAGTTCGGTGAGGTTGCCGTGCTCGTCGTACGCGTACCGGGTGGTGCGTCCGAGGGGGTCGGTGCTGGTGAGGGGATTGTCGCCGTACTCGTCCCACTGCGTGCGGGTGGTGTGGCCCAGTTGGTCGGTCTCCTCGACGACCAGGCCCTCGGCGTTGTAGCGGTGGCTGGAGGAGTGCCCCAGCGAGTCGGTGTACGTGGTGGTGCGGGCCACCTCGTCGTAGGTGAGCGTGCCGGAGAGGATGCCGTCGACGCCGTCGGTGCGTACGACGCGGCCGCGTTCGTCGTACACGTAGGAGAACCAGGTGCCGTTGCGGTCCGTCCACCGGGTCATACGGCCCTGGTCGTCGTAGGTGAACGTCAAGGGCCTGCCGCTGGAGTTGACGACCTCGCTGAGGTTCCCGGCGGCGTCGTATCCGTAGCGCATCACCACGGTGCCCGCGTCCGGGGGGAGTTGGCCGGTGTAGCGGTCGGGGGCCCGCTCCAGCAGGCGCAGGGCGGTGATGCGCGGGCCGTGGGAGTCGACGGCGAGGTAGTAGCCGCCGGAGTGGCGGATGCCCTCGGGGACGCCGCCGGCGTTGCGCTCGACATCGATGCGGGCGCCGCCTCGGTCCTGCCAGGCGTCGATGGGCAGGTGGAAGACGCCGGGGGTGGCGGAGTTCAGCGGGGTGCTGAAGGAGCGGACCACGCCGGTGGCCGGGTCGGTGATCGTCATCACGCCGTCCGGTTTGCCGTCCCACTCCAGCGGCCAGCGGGCGCCCTTGAGAGGCAGCACCGGCTCGCCGGGAGCCGGCACCGGGTAGACCAGGCGCATGCCGTCCGCGCCCGCGAAGACGACGCCCTCGCCGTCGATCTGGACGCATTCGTCCAGGGTGGAGATCCACGTCGGGCCGAAGCACACCCCGCCCCGGTAGGAGGACAGATGGGTGCGCTCGAAGACGAACGGCAGCGAGGCGGGCAGCGTCAGGTCGGTCTGCGACATGAGCATCGCCCCGGTCGCCACGTCGATGGGCTCTCCGACGCAACGGGTGCGCTCGCAGTTGCGTGCGGCGGGCCCGAGCTCGACCAGGTCGGGGCGGAGCGAGGGCGGGCGCAGCATGAACGGCGTCGGGTTGGTGAACGCGCCCTCGACTCCCGCCTTCACCACGCCGCTTCCGGCACCCAGCACCCCGCCGTAGATCATGCCGTCCTTGGCGGCCTGGTTGATCTCGTCCAGGCTGAAGCCGTCCTGCAGACCGGTGGCGATCTTCAGCGGCTGGGCCACGGCCAGGTCGACGGTGACCGACTCGACGCCGCCGAACGCGGCCGCGACCAGCGTCCCCGCCGCGATCTCCGCGACCGTGGTGGAGACCGCGACGCCCAGGGTGGCGCCCATCTCGATGATCACGTCGGCGGCCGCCACCGCCGCCCCCGAGGCCAGGCCCGCGGTGAAGAAGGCCAGGGCGATGCCGCCGGCGATCACCGCCGCGTCGATGCCGATCTGCGTCCACAGCTTGGTGATCGCGTCGTCCACCGCGTCCGCGAACTTCTCCAGCGCGTCCGCCATCTTCCGCGACGACTTGGCCAGATCGCTCAGCCAGCCCGCGTCCTTGCCCTTGGCGTACCGCTCCCAGAACGTGGTGAAGGTGTCGATCGCCTCACCCTTGTTGTTGTGGATGAGCGAGGTCGCCGTGTTGTTCACCGGGGTGCGTACGTCGTCGACCGCGTCCGCGAAGGTGCGCCAGGCCTGTGCCGCGTGCCGCAGGGTGCCCGAGTTCGCGTCCGGCCACCACATGCCCAGCTTGAGCAGGACCTTCTTGGCCTCGTCCTCGATGCTCACTCGGCACCGTCCTTGGGGCCGTCCTGCGGGCCGTCCTTCGGGGTCACCTTGGCGAACATCCCGGCGATCAACTCGTCGTTGTCCACATGCCCGTCCGACATGTCGATCATCGCCTCGTGAATGCTCGTCAGCCCGAGCACCAGGATCCCCGCCCCACGCTCGATCGCCTTCTGCTGCGGCTCGTAGGCATCCCCGAACGCCTTGCCCTGCTCGTCATCGCCCCAGGGCTTGCCGAAGCCGTCCAGCGCCTTCACCAGATTCGTCAGCGCGGTGCTCAGGTTCTTCGCCTGTTCGTGGAAGACCGGCGCCGACAGCTTCAGATCAGCCGTCTTGATGTCCAGAACCTTGCCGTCGTCGCCCACCGGCACCTTCCCCCGTCGATCCCGCACGCGCCCTTGCGACTCGCGCATGCCATTCCTTGACCGTAGGAGGCCAGAGTCATGGGATCGCAAAGCGGAGGTCGTGGGTACGTAACGAAAGGCCAGGTCGGATCCGCTCCGACCTGGCCTTTACGGGTTCAAATGACGCTCGGGTGACGTCAGTCGATGCCCTGTGCGAACGAGAACACCCCGTACGGGTCGTACTTCGACTTGACGTAGGACAGGCGGTCGTAGTTCTCGCCGTAGTACGCCGTGCGCCAGTCCGTCAGGGCCGGGTCGATGAAGTTCTGGTACGACTCGCCCTTCGAGATCGGGTTCACCGCGGTGAAGCCGTTGTCGACGAAGCGCTGGCCGGAGGCGAGCTGGTCGCCGGAGAGGATGCCGTAGGCGAACGTGTAGTACGACATCAGCAGGGTGCTGTCGCGGTGGACGTACGCCGTCGAGGTGCGCGGGACCTTGTTCGCGGCGCCGCCGAGCGCCATGATCTCGAACTTGTGGAAGTGGCCGGCCGTGCGCTCGGTGTCGAAGACGCCGACCAGACGGGCCCACTCGGTCTCCGAGGGCGACCGGCTCAGCAGCCGGCCGCGGCCCAGGACGTGGCCGAACGGGGCGAGCTTGCCGTTGGCCGGGTCCCAGGTGTTGTTGTGGCACTGCTGCTGCGAGTACGTGCCGCAGCCGAAGATCTTCATCATCGCGGACTTGTAGGTGTCCGTGTAGACGTTCTGCTGGATGGGGGCCGCGCCCGTCAGGGCAGTCAGCCGGGCGATCTCGGTGTCGAACTCCGCGCGCGTGCCGATCGAGGTGACGAGCAGCGTCACCAGCGGGGCGTTGCCCGCCGCCGAGTCGAACAGGTCGATGTTGGAGCGGCTGCCGAACGTGGTCGGCGCGGTCTCCAGCCACTGGGTGAGGCCGTGCATCGCGCCGACCGCGTGGTCGTAGCTGAACAGCAGCTCGGCCACGTTCAGGTTCGGGACGGCGGTCGGGGTGACCGTGTACTGGGTCACGATGCCGAAGTTGCCGCCGCCGCCACCGCGGATCGCCCAGTACAGGTCCGGGTTGGAGGTCGGGGACGCGGTGACCTGGCGGCCGCTGGCGAGGACGACCTTCGCCGAGGTCACCTTGTCCGCGCCGAGCCCGTGCTGGCGGGTGAGCAGACCGACGCCGCCACCCTGGAGGAAGCCGCCGAGCGCGACGGTCGGGAACATGCCGCCCGGGATGGCCAGGCCGCTCGCGCCGAGGCCGTTGACGAGGTCGACCAGCTGCGTACCGCCGCCGACGGTCGCCGTGCCGGAGCCACCCGTCACCGCGTTCAGCTTCGAGACGTCGATGACCAGGCCGGTGGTGGTCGAGTAGCCGCCGCCGCTGTGGCCGCCGCTGCGGGCCGTCACCGGGATGTCGTGGTACTCGGCGAAGATCAGGCTGGTCGTCACGTCGGTGGCGTTCGCCGCGTACACGACGGCCTGCGGATTGGTCAGGCTGTACTGGCCGTACTCGACGGTCTTGGCCGCCGCGTACGAGGAGTCGGACGGCAGCACCAGCGTGCCCGTCAGATTCGCGCGCAGCCGGTCCCATTGGCTCGTCGTCGTGGCGGTGGCGGTGGTGAACCCCGACAGGGACAGGGCCGCGGCTCCGGCCCCCGCCATCCCGATGAACGACCTGCGTGTGATCATGCCTTGCTCTCCCCTGTGAGCCTCGTTGATCCCCTGGATCCGAGGGATCGGAATCCTGCCACGGATTCCGGCCGACAGGTGGGGCAGTTGGCCAGTACGGCGCGACCTCGACTACCGCTCAAGTCCCGCTGGAGCTGGGGTTGTTCGGGATCCGGAGGGTCCGCCGCCGCGTTCAAGTGTGGAGCTTGACGTGGTCCGCGGCCGTGTCCGCGCCCCCTAGGCTGAACGCGTAGCGACCACGTACAGGGCGGGTGTTCATGGCGGACTCATGGGTCAATTCCGCGGCGCGGATCGGCGCCGACCTCCATGTGGAACTGGCCGGATCCGGCAGCCGGCGGGCCGCGCTCATCCGCGCGCTGCGGTCCGCCGTCCAGGACGGGCGGCTCGCGCCCGGCACCCGGCTGCCCCCGTACCGCTCGCTCGCCGCCGACCTCGGCCTCGCCCGCAACACCGTCGCCGACGCGTACGCCGAGCTCGTCGCCGAGGGCTGGCTGACCGCGCGCCAGGGCTCGGGCACCAGGGTCGCACCGCGCGCCGAGCCCGTACGGGCCGCCCGGGTGCCCAAGAAGGTGCCGCGCCGGACCGCCGCCCCGGCGCACAACCTGATGCAGGGCCAGCCGGACGCCGGGTCGTTCCCGCGCGGCGCCTGGCTGACGGCCGCCCGCCGCTCGCTCAACGCGGCCCCCAACGAGGCGTTCGGGCCGGGCGACCCGCAAGGCCGCATCGAGCTGCGCCGGGCGCTCGCCGGGTATCTGGCGCGGGTGCGGGGCGTACGGACCACGCCCGAGCGCATCGTGATCTGCTCCGGCTTCGCCCACGCCCTGCGGCTGCTCTTCGGCGGCCAGGTGCTGCGCGGTCCGCTCGCCGTGGAGTCGTACGGACTCGCCTTCCACCGCTCGCTGCTCGCGGCGGCGGGCGTACGGACCGTGCCGGTCGGGCTCGACGAGCAGGGCGCGACGGTGGCGGAGCTGGCGGAACAGCCGGCGCTCAAGGGCGTACGGGCCGCGCTGCTCACCCCCGCCCACCAGTTCCCGACCGGCGGACCGCTGCACCCGGAGCGGCGCGCGGCCGTCGTCGACTGGGCACGCGCCCGGGGCCGGGTGATCCTGGAGGACGACTACGACGGCGAGTTCCGCTACGACCGCGAGCCGGTAGGTGCGGTGCAGGGGCTCGATCCCGAGCGGGTCCTCTACATCGGCTCGGTCAGCAAGAGCCTGTCCCCGGCGGTGCGGCTCGGCTGGATGGTGCTGCCCGAGCAGCTCGTCGACCCGGTGCTCGCGGCCAAGGGCCAGCGCGAGGCGTGGGCGAGCGTCCTGGACCAGCTGACCCTCGCGGACCTGATCGAGAGCGGCGGCTACGACCGGCACGTACGGCGGATGCGGCAGCACTACCGGGGCCGCCGCGACCAGCTCCTCGCCGCCCTCGACGAGCACGCCCCGCACATCACGGCGGCCGGGATCGCGGCCGGTCTGCACGCCGTGCTGCGGCTGCCGCCGGGCACCGAGCGGGCGGTCCTGAAGGCCGCGGCCTGGCAGGGGATCGCGCTCGACGGGCTCGCCGGCTACCGCCACCCGGACGCGACCATGCCGGGTCAGGACGGTCTGGTCGTCGGCTATGCCACCCCGCCCGACCACGCCTATCAGGCGGCTCTGGACGCCTTGTGCCGCGCGCTGCCTCCGGCGCCATGACTTCACGGGACCTCGGGGACTTGAGGGACTTTAGGGTGGACGGCACGGCGATCACGAGGGGGAGTGGCTGAAGTGGCCGAAGTTACGGAGCTGGTCGGAGAGTTCGACGGGGAGCGGATCAGCTGCGCGGTGGCGGAGCCCGACGGAGTGATCCCCTCCGTCACGGTCGTCCTGCTGCACGGCGCCGGAATCGGCGACAAGGCGCGGCTCGCGGAGCTGGCGGAGGACTTCCGCTCCCGTGGCCACCGCGTCCTCGCCCTCGACTTCTCCGGGCACGGAGCCTCCAGCGGTGACCTCGCGGAGCTGAGCCTGGAGCGCCGGTTCCGGCAGGCGCGGGAGGCGGTCGACGCGTACGTTCCGCCCGGCCAGAGCCTGGTCCTGACCGGCTTCAGCATGAGCGGCCAGACCGTCGCCGATCTGGCCGCGCACTACGGCTCCCGGGTCGCGGGCATCGGGCTGTGCGCGCCCGCCGTGTACGCGGACGCGGCCTGGTCCGAGCCGTTCGGGGCCGAGCCGGGAGCGCCGGGGACCCCTCCAGGGGCGCCCGTCTCGCGCTTCACCGAGATCCTCCGTACGCCCGACAGCTGGCGCGGCTCGCGCGCCCTGGACGTCTTCCAGGCGCTGCGCACCCGGGTGGTCCTGGCCGTACCAGAAGTGGACGAGATCATTCCGTACGCCGTCACGGAGGCCGTGACACAGGCGCTGGCCGCCGGGAACGAGTCCCGCTTCACCCGTCTCGCCTTCGAGGGCGCGCACCACCGGCTCGGGGTGTGGTTCAGGGAGCACCCGGTCGAGCGCGGCCGGTTCGTGGACGCGGTCCTGGACGATCTGGGCGCGGACGGCTGGGAGCTGACCCGCCGCTGGGTCGACAAGTCACTGCCGGAGGGCGAGCGGGTCCGGGACGCGGTGGCGCTGCGGGGCGGATGGACGTCGCAGATGCGGCTGGTCCGTACGGAAGACGTCGACGGTGTAGGTGCAAAACAAGCCACTCCCGTACGCGAGTTGGTGCTGCGCTCCTTCGCCAAGCCCTTCTACCGGCGGCACGCGGCCGGTCTCCTCGCGCGCGAGGCCGCGGTGCTCGGGCTGCTGGCCGGGACGGACGTGCCCGCGCCCGTACTCGTGGCGGCCGACCCGCAGGGCGAGCACTGCGACCACCCCTCGCTGCTGATGACCCGCCTGGACGGCGCGGTCCGGCTCGACGAGGACGGTCTGGAGCGCCGGATCGGGCTGCTCGCGCGGCAGTTGCTGGACATCCACGGCGTCCGGGTGGCGGAGGCCGGCCGGCCCCGGGAGTACGAGCCGTGGACCTCCGCCGACCGGGTGCGCGTCCCGGCGGACACCCGGCGGCCCGACGTCTGGCACCGGGCTGTCGACGTCATCCGGCAGCCGCCGCCCCCGTACGAGGGGTGCTTCCTGCACCGGGACTTCCACCCGGGGAACGTGCTGTTCAGCGGCGTGGGCGACGGGCTGCGGATCAGCGGGGTCGTCGACTGGGTGGAGACGTCGTGGGGCCCGGCCGCGCTCGATGTGGCGCACTGCTCGACGGCGCTGGCGCTGCTGCACGGGGTAGGGGCGGCGCGGGAGTTCGTGGCGCGGTACACCGCCGGGGGCGGACGGCTCGGCGGCGGCCTGCTCCACTGGCAGCTCCTGGACGCGCTGGCATACGCGCCGGACGCCGAGAAGGTCGCGGGCCCGTGGCGGGAGCTCGGGCGCACGGACCTGACGCCGGAGCTGCTGACCGGGCGGCTGGAGGAGTACATCGCGTCGCTGCTCGACGGAGAGGCCGACTAGGACGCTCGGGCGGCCCAAAGGTTGTACCCGATCGTAAAATTGGCGCAAAATCGCTGGTGCCGGTCAGCGGTCGTCCCGCTTCGGCGAGCAGGCGCGGATCGAGTGGCGAAGAGGCGTCCGTGGACGCGGGCAGGACGAGGTCCCCGGGCACTCACCTGGGATGCCCGAGGACCTCTCTGTCCTTCAGATCCGTTCCGACGGCGACACTCCCCCGAGTGTGGTTCTCCACCGAGCGCCGGCGGACCGGATCCGATGGACAGATCTAATCAGCGCCCACCAACAGATCGCTAACATGTGGCCAACGGTCAACGGGGCAGCCGGTGGACGGGCAGTGGGGAAACCGGTGGAGGTCGGAGTGTGCGTGCGGTTCGGCCTGCTCGGCCCGCTGACCGTGGGGGGCGAGCCCGTCGGCGGCGGCAAGGTCCGGTCACTGCTCGCCGCCCTTCTGATGCGGCCCGGCCGGGTCGTCCCCGGTGACGATCTGAAGCTGGCGCTGTGGGGCGGCGAGCCGCCCGCCTCCGCCACCGCGTCACTGCACAACCACGTCGCCAGGCTGCGGCGGCTGCTCGACTCCGAGGACCGGGTACGGGCCGTGCCGCCGGGATACGTCCTGCGGGTCGATCCGGGCGAGCTCGACACCCAGGTCTTCGAGGACCACGCGCGCGTGGCGCTCGCCGCGCACAACCGGGGCGACTGGCCGGTGGTGGCCGAGGAGACCGCCGCCGCCCTCGCGCTGTGGCGCGGCGCGCCACTCGGCGGGCTCTACGACCCGGCCGACGGCGAGCCCGCCCTCGTCCAGCGGCTCGGCGAGACCCGGCTGCTCGTCCTGGAGTGGAAGTACGAGGCGGAGCTGCGGCTCGGCCGCCATGAGGGGATCGGGCCGGAACTGGCGGCGCTGACCGCCGCGTTCCCGCTGCGCGAGGCCTTCCACCGGCAGCTGATGCTGGTGCTGCACCGCACCGGCCGGCAGGCGGAGGCGCTCGCCGTGCACCAGCGGCTGCGCCGCACCCTGGTCGAGGAGGTGGGCGTCGACCCGGGGCCCGCCGTCCAGGAGGCGCACCGGGAGATCCTGCGGGAGCCCGCCCCGCGCGCCGAGCTGCCCACCCCGGCCCAACTACCTCCCCGACCAGCCCATTTCACCGGCCGCGACGACCTGGTGGCGCAGCTCTGGACCGCCCTGACCCAGCGGCGGCGGCAGCCGGAGGCGCCCGTGCCCCCGAGCACTCCCGTAGGCGCCCCGCGCGCCCCCGCCTACCCGGCCGCCCTCGCGGCCCTCACCGCGCTCGCCGGACCTGCTGCCCCGGCACGGCCGGGCCGCGTCCCCGCGCCGCCCGGATCCGCCGCCCGGCACGAGAGCGCGCCCGCCGCCACCCTCGCCGTGGTCACCGGCATGGCCGGGGTCGGCAAGAGCGCGCTCGCCGTCCATGTGGCGCACGCCCTGCGCGAGGAGTTCCCGGACGGGCAGCTGTATCTGAACCTGCGCGGCGCGACCCCGGGGCTCCCCCCGCTCCCGCCGATCCAGGCGCTCGCCGCGCTGCTCAACGCGCTGGGCGTCGACTCCCGCAACGTTCCCGACACCCCCGACGCGGCCGCCGCGCTGCTGCGCTCCCGGCTCGCACCGACCCGTACGCTCCTCGTCCTCGACGACGCGGCCTCCGCCGCCCAGGTGCGGCCGCTGCTGCCCGCGGGGGACGGCTGCGCGGTGGTCGTGACCAGCCGGTCGCCGCTGGCCGCGCTCGACGGCGCGACGCGCTTCCCGCTCGCCCCGATGACGGCCGCCGAGAGCCTCGGCCTGCTCCGGGCGATCTCCGGGCGTCAACTGGTCGACGGCGCCGCCAGGCTGGTCGAGCTCTGCGGACGGCTGCCGCTGGCGCTGCGGGTAGCGGCCGCCCGGCTCGCCGCCCGCAGCGCGCTCAGCCCCGACGCGCTCGCCGGACTCCTCGACGCCGAGGACGGGCGCCTCGACCACCTGGAGTACGACGACCTGAGCGTGCGTCGCTCGCTCGCCGTCGCGCTCGGCGCGCTCGACCCGGACGCGGCGCTCGCGCTGCGCCGCCTGGGAGCGCTGGACCTGCCCGTGTACGAAGTCCCCGTCGTCGCCCGGCTGATGGGTCTGCCGGAGCAGCGGGCGGGGGACGCCCTCGACCGCCTCGTCGAGGTGGCGCTCCTGGAGGAGATCTCGTACGGGCGGTACGCGCCGCACGACCTGGTCCGCGACTTCGCCCGTGAGCTGGCCGCCCGGGACGACGGTCGGGAGGCGGCCGTCGAGCGCGGGCTGCGCTGGTACGCCGAGGCCGCCCGGCAGAGCGGCCTGGCCCTGTCCCCGCCCGAACGCGAGGGCCCCGCGCGCGTACCCGAGCCCGTCGGGGACGCCGCCCCCTTCCCGGACACCGCGGCCGCGCTGGCCTGGGGGGACCGCGAACTGCCCGCCGTCCTGACGCTCACCGAGCGGTACGCGCGCTGCTCACCGACCGTGTTCCTACTGGTCAGGGCGTACTTCAGCCATCTCCAGTACCGGGGCAAATACGCCGCGCTGCGCCACCTCAACCGGTTCGTCCTGAGCGCCGCCCGGACGAGCGGCGACCGGGTCGCGCAGGCGCACGCCCTCGGGGACCTGGCCGGGGCGAACTTCCTGGCCAGCCGCATCGAGGAGGCCCTGGCCCTCAACGACGAGGCGATCGCGCTCTGGCAGGAGCTCGGGGAGCGGGGCCGCACCCAGCGCACCCTCGCCAACCGCGGCATGCTCCTGGAGCGCCTCGGCCGGCACGCCGAGGCCGCCGAGCCGCTCCAGCGGAGCCTGGCCCTGACCCGCGAGCTCGACGACGCCTACGGCGAGGCGATCATCCTCAGCCACCTCGGCAACCTGCACGAGCACACCGACGCGCGAGTGGCCATCGCCTACCACGAGCGCAGCCTCGCGACCGGCTGCCGTATCGGCAGCGAGCTTCTGGCGCACACCGCGCACTGCAACATCGGGTACGCCCACCTCACCCTGGGCGAATGGGCCGCCGCCGTCGGCCACTTCGAGCGGGCGCTGCGGATCCTCGGCGAACAAGGCGACTGGCACGGGCGCTCCCAGTCCGGGGTCGGTCTGGTCCGGGTCCTGGGCGAACTGGGCCGTACCGACGAGGCGTACGCCGCCTGCGCGGACCTGCTCGACCAGGCCGTCGAGCGGTGCGACGCGTACACCGAGGGGCTGGGCAGACGTGAATACGGCCGCCTGGAGCGGTCGCGCGGCCGTCTCGCGCAGGCGCGGGTCCAGTGGGAGCTGGCGCTGACGGCGCTGGAGGGCGGCGACCCGAAGGCGTACGCGGAGGTGGCGGAGCTGCTGGTGGGGCTGGACGCGGGGCAGGGCGCCGGGGTGGGTGCGCGGGAGGACGGGGAGGGGCGGGTCGCGGCGGAAGCCGGGTGAAACATTCCCGGGCCCCCGTCGCGTCAATGAGGTGTAGGGGAGGTCAACGGGTCGGGGGAGAGCATGAGAAAGCTGGGGCAGCCGAGGCAGCCGAAACAAGCGCGTACGGATGAGTTCCTGGAGTTCGCGTCAGGCAGAGCGAACCACCTCTTCCGCGCCGCGTGCCTGCTGACCAGTGGAGACACTCATCTCGCCGAAGACCTGGTGCAGGAGACGCTGGGCCGGATGTATGCGCTGTGGGGCCGGATCTCCCGGATCGACAACCCCGCGGGATACGCGCAGACGATCCTCGTGCGCACGTTCCTCACCCACCGGCGACGGCGCTCGGCCGACGAACGGCCCATAGGGGAACTGCCGGACCGGCCCGTGACCACGGACGGGGACCCGGCCCTGCGGCTCGCGCTGCTCGACGCGCTCGCCCGGCTCGCGCCCAAGGACCGCGCGGTGGTGGTCCTGCGGTACTGGGAGGACCGCAGTGTCGAGGAGACGGCCGAGGCGATGCGGGTCAGCTCGGCCGCGGTCCGCACCCGTTCGGTGCGCGCGCTGGCGAAGCTGCGCGAACACCTGGGCGGCAGCCTGGCGGAACTCGCAGCGCTCTGACGACCACGCACCACGCACGACTGACCACCGACCACTGACCACGAAGCGAGGAGTGGGGTTCCACCATGCCTTTTGAAGACCAGCTCGGTGACGCGATGCGCAGCACCGGCGACGGCTTCGTCCCGCAGGACAGCCACGCGCTGCTCGACGGCGCCTTGATCAGCGGCCGCCGCCGGTTGGCCCGGCGCCGGGCCGCCACGGTGACCGGCAGTGTGGTGGCGCTGGCCGCGGTGGGCCTCGGCGGCGCCTGGGCGGGCGGGCTGGTCGGCGGCTCGTCCGGCGGCTCGGGGGGCTCGGGCGGTGCGGCCGCGTCCGTGGCGGCGCCGCCCAGGTCGACTCTCCCGGAGGGGGTGTCGGTCGACGCCGAACAGATGATCAAGAACCTCATCTCGCTCCTCCCGCAGGGGAAGACCAGTGACGAGCAGGGCAGTGGCACGGGTGGCCCGGCCGGCAAGCCCGAGATGCCGACCGCGTCGGTCGTCTTCGACGACGGCAAGGGCAAGGGGTCGATCGGGATCACGCTGAGCACGATCGATCCGGCGGGCCAGGGCGCCACCGGGTATGTGGCCTGCCCGTCGAAGGCGATCACGGACTACGACCACTGCGCTGCCGAAGTGCTGCCCGACGGCTCGCGGTTCATGTTCTTCCAGGGGTACGAGTACCCGGACCGCCGCGAGGAGACGAAGAGCTGGCGGGCCACGCTGATCACCCCGAAGGGCGTGCTGGTCGACGCGAGCGAGTACAACGCGCCCGCAGAGAAGGGCGCGAAGATAAGCCGCGTCGACCCGCCGCTGACCGGAGCGCAGATGAAGGCGCTGGTCACGGCCGAGGTGTGGAAGACGACCATGGCGGGTGCGAAGGTGCCGCGCCCGGAGGCGGTGCACCCGGCCGAGCCGAGCGGGGCCTCGATGCAGGCCGAGCTGGTCGCCTCCCTGCCGAAGGGACTCAAGGTCGTCGACCAGGGAAACCAGGGTGGCTACGCGTTCGCGGTCGTGGACGACGGCAAGGGCAAGAGCCTGGTCGGCATCAACGTCCAGCCCGGGATGGGAGACGTCCCGCTGCAGGGCGCGGTGTCGACGCTCCCCGACGGCACCCGGGTCGGCGAGGAGCAGCGTCCGGGCGAGAAGGGCGGCGCGGGCGTGGTGTGGTGGACGGTCGACACGATCCGCAGGAACGACCTCCGCGTGGTCATCAGCGCGTTCAACACGGGCAACCAGAACGCCTCGGCGACGCGCGCCACTCCCGCACTGACGATGTCCCAGCTGAAGGCGATAGCGCTCGATCCGAAGTGGGAGAAGCTGAGCTGAGCGTTCCGCTGGGAGGTGTGGTGATGCTGCGGACCGGCTGTGGCTTGTCGCTCCCCCACGTTCTCGGCTTCGCTCGAACAGGGGGGACCTCCATCGCGGCGGAGCCGCATGTGTCACGGCCCCGCGCCCCTGTGGGGTCGCCGTGGGCGCTCACTTCGCCTCCGAATACCGCTCCACCACCGCCGTCGTGAACGGGAACCTCACCGGGGTCTCGCCGAAGGCGATCCGGCCGGCGAGTTCGCCCGCCGTGCGGATCGCCTTCACGACCTGGGGGGCCTCGGCCTCGGGGCAGTGCACGATGACCTCGTCGTGCTGAAAGAAGACCAGCTCGGCCCGCGTCCCCGCGGCGGCGAGCTCCTGGCGCAGCGCGGCTAGCAGCAGCAGCGCCCAGTCGGCGGCGCTGCCCTGGACGACGAAGTTGCGGGTGAAGCGGCCTCGGGCTCGGGCGTTGGTGGACGCGTATCCGGGGGTGAACTCCCCGTCCGGGGAGGGAAGTTCGGCGCCGCCCTCCTGGGGCAGGCCCGCCTCGCCGTCGTCGCCCGCCCCGGCCGCGGGCGGGCTGGTGCGGCCGAGCCAGGTCCGTACGAGACGGCCTTCCTCGCCCGCCTTCGCGGCGTCGTCCACGTACGCCACGGCCCGGGGGAAACGGCGGCGCAGGGCGGCGAGGTTCTTGAGGCCGTCGCCGGACGTCTGCCCGTAGATCGCGCCAAGGAGTGCGAGCTTCGCGTGGTCGCGGTCGCCGGAGAAGGCGCGGTCGGACAGGGACGTGTAGAGGTCGCCGTCGTGCCCGGCCACCTCCATCAGCCCCGGGTCGCGGGAGATCGCGGCGAGCACGCGCGGCTCCATCTGGTCGGCGTCGGCCACCACCAGGCGCCAGCCCTCGTCGGCAACGACCGCCTGTCGGATGACCTTGGGGATCTGCAGTGCGCCCCCGCCGTTGGTGGTCCAGCGGCCGCTGACCGAACCTCCCGGGGTGTACCCGGGGCGGAAGCGGCCGTCGCGCACCCAGTCGTGCAGCCAGCTCCAGCCGTGCGCGGTCCAGATCCGGTACAGCTTCTTGTACTCGACCAGCGGCGCCACGGCCGGATGGTCGATCTCCTCCAGGGCCCAGCGGCGCGTGGAGGTGATCCGGAAGCCCGCCTCGGCGAACGCCTTGATGACGTCGGCGGGCAGATCGGGCCGGACCCGGCGGCCGAACGCGGCCGACACCCCGTCCGCGAGTTCGGCCAGCCGGCGGGGCTCGCCGCCGCCCGCGTACCGCTCGCCGAGCAGTTCGTGCAGCAGCGCGCGGTGGACGTCCGCGCGCCAGGGCAGGCCCGCCCGGTTCATCTCGGCGGCCACCAGCATCCCGGCGGACTCGGAGGCGGTGAGCAGCCGCATCCGGCCGGGGTGCTCGGCCTTCTCGTGCCGCCGCTGCTGCTCCGCGTACACCTCGACCAGGGCTTCGAGCGGCAAGGCGGTGCCGCTCGGCGGCTCGAAGAGGGGGGATTGGCGGCCGGGCTCGGCGGCGCGGGCGGGCGGGTCCGCCGGTACGGGCAGGTGGCGCAGCCGGGCCCAGGCGGCCGCTGCCGAGCGCGGCTCCCCGAGGCGGCCCTCGTGGCCGAGGAGGAGCAGCTCGGCGGCCTCGATGTCGTAGCACCGCTCGACGCGGACGCCGGCGGCGAGCAGACGCGGGTAGAGGTCGGCGGTGGAGCGCCACACCCAGCGCCCCACGTCGGGCCGCGCCCGGACCGCCCCGGCCAGATCGGGCTCGTGCACCACGGGCCCCTCGGGCAGCCCGTCCCGCCCGAGGGCGACGAGCCGCGCGCCGCCGTCCTCGGTGGGGTCCAGTGCCCATTTTTCGTCCACGAGTGCGAGTGTGGCACCGGCCACTGACAACGGCGTTCTGCGGCGCGGCGCCGGGCGTCGCTACCGGTCGGCTGCCGCCCCCACCACGGCCGTCACGGCCTCCGCGTACACCTCCAGTGGATCGAGTGGCGCACGGCCCAGGAGATCGCGCAGCTCGCCCATGTCCGTGGTGGCGAGGAAGCCGCTGGCGATCGCCGAGTATGTGCCGACCAGCATCGGCACCTGGAAGTCCAGCGCCCCGGACGCGGAGATCCGCTCGCGTGCCGCGGCCAGGGTCTCGGGCTCGTACGCAGTCCCGGTCACGGCGGCCAGCTCGGTGCCGCCGAGGGCGCGGGGACCGACCAGTTCGTAGACCCGGCCCGCGTGCGGCGCGGGGTCGAGGGCGACGCGGGCCGCGATCTCGGCCAGGTCGGCGCGGGCCACCGCCGCGAGGCGGCCGTCGGCCAGGGGTGCGGTGAGGCGGCCGTCGGCGCCGGGGGCGGCGAGGAAGGCGAGGAGCTCGGAGTAGAGCCCGTTGCGCAGGACCGTCCACTTCAAAGAAGTGGATGCGCTCAGGCGGCGCTCGGTCCAGCGGTGGGCGAGGGCGTACGGCAGGTGGTCGCCCGCGCCGGTGAGGCTGGTGTAGACGACGTGGCGCACCCCCGCCCGTTCGGCTGCCGAGATCGCACCGTCGTGGCGGGCGATCACGCTGTCGTCCTCTCCGTCACCGGCGGAGATCAGCAGCAGGGTGTCGACCCCGGCGAACGCCTGCGGCAGGGACTCGGGGTCGTCGAAGTCGACGCGCCGGGCGCCGGGCAGCGGCGCGCGCGTGCCGAGTACGACGTCGTCGCGGTCCGCGAGACGCTCGGCGACGAGTTGGCCGAGCCCGCCGGAGACACCGGTGACGAGCAGCATGGAAGACCCCCGGGAGAAGTGACGCACGATGCGGAAGGTGGTGCGGTTGCTGGTGTGGTTCGTGGATGTGTTCGGTAACTGCGACCATCGTGTGCGGTCCGGCACGCGCGCGTAAGGAGGCACTTCGATGTCAGTGGGGCACACGGAGGTAACCACCCCCGAGAGCCGACGGGGGATCACCGACCCCGTGATCAGCTGCGAGACCCCGCAGGACGAGTGCGGGGTGCGCGATGTGCTCGACCGGCTCGGGGACAAGTGGTCGGTGTACGTCGTGGTCGAACTCGCCGCGGGCGTCAAGCGGTTCCGCCAGCTCCAGCGCGCGGTGCCCGGCATCTCGCAGCGGATGCTCACGCTGACCCTGCGACGCCTTGAGCGCGACGGTCTGGTGGACCGGACGGTGTACCCGACCGTCCCCGCGCAGGTCGAGTACGAGCTGACCGAGACGGGCCACAGCCTCACCCACTTGGTCAAGGCGCTCGCGGACTGGTCGATCGGCCACCGGGACGCGATCGCCCGGGCCCGGCGGGACTGGGACGCGGCGCAGTGACGACGGTGGAGCGGGCGCTGGCCGCCGCGTTGTACGCCGAGTCCGACGCGGAGCTGGACACGGGCGCGTCGCTGCTCGCCGCCGATCCGTCCGCCGACGCCGAGCTCTGCCTGCGCGGGCAGGAGCTGATCGGGCGGGCGTGGGAGCGGGGGTGGCAGCCGGCCGATGTCGTACGGATGGTCCGGCGCGAGCTGGCGGAGCCGCACGCCCGGCTGGCCGTGGAGCTCGTCCTCGTACAACTGAAGCGGTACGAGCGCTTGCCGGCGCGGTGGGCGGAGCAGGTCGAGGCCCTCGCGGACGCCGTCCGGGGAGCGGGGGACCGGGCCGAGGACCGTTTCACGCGCGCGACGACGGTGCTTGAGCTGTACCGGCTGCTGCTGCGGCTGCCCGCGATCGAGCCGGTGGGGCCGGTGCCGGGGACGCCCGTGCACCTGCCGCCGGCGCACGGCGAGCCGAAGGCGCTGACGCGGATCCGGGCTCTGCTCGCCAAGGCGGAGGCGACGGAGTTCCCGGAGGAGGCGGAGGCGCTGAGCGCCAAGGCGCAGGAGCTGATGGCGCTGCACAGCATCGACGAGGCGGTGCTGGCGGCGGGCGGCCATCGGGGCGACGCGCCGGGGGCGTGCCGGATCGGGGTGGACGCGCCGTACGAGACGGCCAAGGCGATCCTGCTCGACGCGGTCGCCTCGGCCAACCACTGCCGGGCGGTGTGGAACGGGGAGTTCGGCTTCTCCACGGTCGTGGGCTTCGAGGCCGACCTGGAGGCGGTCGAGCTGCTCTACACGTCGCTGCTGGTGCAGGGGACAGCGGCGATGACGCGGGCGGAGGCGGCGCAGCGGGCGGGCGGGCGTCGGCGGACGAAGACGTTCCGTCAGTCCTTCCTGCTGGCGTACGCCAACCGCCTGGGCGACCTCCTGTCGGCGACGGCCCGCCAGGTGGAGTCGACGGCGTCCTCCACGCTGCTGCCGGTGCTCGCCACGCGCGCGGTGGCGGTCGCTGGGCGGGCGGAGGCGATGTTTCCGCGGACGGTACGGACGCGGGTGCGAGGGGCGACGGACGAGGCGGGCTGGCAGGACGGCACGACGGCGGCGAACCGGGCCCACCATGCGCCGGGGCGTCGGGGCTTGCCGCCGGGCTGACCCCATTTGCCGGCGGCTCCGCCCCGGCCTTCCCGGCCCCCCTCCGCCTGCGGGCCGGTGGTCCGTTGTGCCCACCCGTTCCGCCTCAGCGGAACGATCGCCCACAACGGACGGCAACGGTCAGGTTCAGGGGTCCGGGCAAATTCAGCCCCTGCGGCGTTTGAGGAGCGGGGTCCGGGGCGGAGCCCCGAAGCGGGGTGCAGGGGCCGCAGGCCCCGCAACGGGGGCCGGGGGCGCAGCCCCCGGGAAACCCGCCTCAACCCCCACCCACCCCCGGAGGGTTTAGGGAACGGGCGGGGCGGGGCTCGATACGCTCGGCATCATGAGCTGGCTCCGCGCGCTGAAGGAGACCGCGCGTTCGGGGCTGAGCGTCGAGCGCCGACGGCTGGAGCCCGCCGTCGCGCTGCGCGGGGCCGCCGGGCTCGCCCTCGTCGTCGGCGTCAGCCTCGTCGCCCTCGGCCCCACCGCCGCCGTGAGCTCCGCGTTCGGCGCGTTCCAGGCCGCCATCGCCACCTTCCAGCGCAGCTGGCGCCCCCGCCCGGTGCTTGCGCTCGCCTCCGGCGCCAGCCTCGCCCTCTCCACCTTCCTCGGCTACCTCGTCGGCGCCCACTCCCCGTTCTTCCTGCTGCTGCTCGCCGTGTGGACGTTCACCTCCGGCCTGGCCTGGGCCGTCGGTCCCACCGCCGGGATCATCGCCTCCTCCAACGTGGCGATCATGCTGGTCACCGTCACCCTGCCCACCTCGATCGCGGCAGCCGCCGGGCACGCCGCGATGATCGCGGTGGGCGGCGTCGTCCAGGCGGCCCTAGTCGTACTCGTCCCGATCCGCCGCTGGGGCGCCCAGCGCGACGCGCTGGCCGACGCCCTGGCCGCCGTGGCCGACTACGCCCGACGGCTGCGGCACGACCCACGCGCCCCGTTCGACCCGCAGCCCCTGATGACCGCCCGGCTCGCCGCCGCCGTCACTCCCCGCGAGGCCCGCCGCCGCCCGGCGGAGCTGCACGGATCCCGGGGCGTGGCCGAGCGCATCCGGCCGGTCCTCGCCTCGCTCGCGGACCCCGCGCTCGGTGTCCCGCAGGAGGGCCCCGAGCGCGACCGGGTGCGCGAACTGCTCGGCGCCGCCGCCTCCGTGCTCGACGCGGCCGCCCGCGCGATCCGGCACGGCGAGGCCGTACGCATCCCCCCGCCCGCCGAGGCAGCCCTCAGGACGCCCGACACCGGTGCGATCCTCACCGGCCCCGCCTTCCGCGCCGCCACCCGGCTGACCGCGTTGCTCGGCGATGTTGTGGAGACGGCCGAGGGCACCGGCGGCGACGGGTCCGAGGCGCTGCTGAGGCCCACCCTGCCCCGGCTCGTCCCGCTCGCCCTGCGCACCATGTGCGCCGAGCTGGGCCGCCGCGACTCCCCGGTCTTCCGGCACGCCACCCGGGTCTGCGCGGTCGCCGCCGCCGGGTACCTCCTCGGCAAGGCCCTGCCGCTCGGCCACGGCTACTGGGCGCCGATGGCCTCCGTCATGGTGATGCGCCCGGACTTCTCCCAGACGTACTCCCGGGCGGTCGCCCGCTTCGGCGGCACCCTCGTCGGCGTCGCCCTCGCCACCGGTCTCGTCCAGCTCACCCACCCCGGCCCGGGCCTGTCGGCCGCGCTGGCGGTGCTCTGCGCGTTCCTGATGTATCTGCTGATGCGTACGGGATACGCGGCGGCCAGCGCGTGCACCTCCGCGTACGTGGTCTTCCTGCTCGGCACCGGCGGCCTCCAGTGGACCCAGACCGTCCCCGACCGGGTGCTGCTCACCCTGCTCGGCGGGGTGTTGGCGATGGCCGCGTACGCCCTCTACCCGGCCTGGGAGACGCCCAGGCTGCGGACCCGGCTCGCGGAATGGCTGGCCGCCTGCGGGCGGTACGCGGCGGCCGTCGCCGACCGGTACGCCGACCCCGCCGCGCCCGCCGACGAGGTGCGCCGGGCGCTGCTCGACGCCCGCGCGGCCCGGGTCGCCTGGCAGGAGGCGCTGGAGCGGGCCACTCACGAACCGGTGCGCCACCGGGGGCTGTCCAGGGCCGCCGCCGAGGGGGCCGGGCACGCGGTGGGGCAGCTCGGCCGGATCGCGATGCTGATGGAGGCGCACGTGCCCGAGCGCGGCGCGGCCCCGGTCCCGGCCGCCGCCGCGTTCGCCGGGGCGCTGCGCGGGGCCACCGAGAGGGGTGCGAAGGCGGTGCGGGAGCGGCGGGTGCCGCAGTGGGGCGAGGCGGAGAAGGCGCTGGCCGCGTGGGACGGCGAGGGGGCGCCCGCCGGCTCCGACCGTGTCGTACGCAAGGGCGCGGGCCTGCTCCTCCACTGTCTGGAGGAGCTCTCGGACGCGCTCGCCTCGCCCGCCCCGCCGATGGCCCTCAAGGACGCCGGGCCGTCCCGGCAGGAAAGGGCCTGACGGGAAGGTCCTGACGGGAAGGTCCTGACCGTCGGGTCAGGGCGTCGGCAGTCCCGCCGTAGGGATGCCCGTCGGCAGTTTCCCGTCCAGCTCCGACTTGGTGAAGGTGTCGGTCTTGCCGCCCTCCCACTTCACCGTGAGGGTCTTGCCGTCCGTGCTCAGCGAGGGCATGCCCGCCGCGCGGTCGGTGTTGCCGTCGGTGCACTTCAGCTCGATCATCGCCATGCCGTTGTCGCTGACCGTGCCGCTGCACGTGTGTTCGCCGCCGAGCGCCACGTTGGCCCCGCTGATCACCAGGGCGGTGGGCTTGCCCTGGAGTACGGCCGCCCAGGCTCCGGCGATGTCCTTGGCGGCCACCTTGCCGCCGTTGCCACTGCCGTTGCCGCTGCCACCGCTCGCGCTCGGGCTCGCGCTCTGCCCGGTGCCGCCGGTGCTCTTGTCCTTGGGCTTGTCGCCGCCGTCCGAGCTGGAGCACCCGGCCAGGGCGAGACAGGCGGCGAGGGCCACGGCGCCCGCCCCGGTACGTACATGCCTGTGCACTGCGAAATCCCCTTGCCTCAACGGTTCCCGGACGCGACAAGCTACCAGCGCGTGAACCAGGTGGGCGCGGGACGCGTCTATACCCAGTGGACGAGGTGTCCAACCCGGTGGAATGCCTGTAACGGCCCGAGTACCGCGCGTGCACGTGCATATGCTCATGCAGGCGCACATGAACACGGCTATGATCCGGGGCAGTTGACCTTTCACAGATGCACGCCTGCACATCCCCTCGGGAGCGACCTTGCACCACGCGTACAACGGCATGGCGGCAACGGAGCTTCAGGGTGTCGTCTGGCAGAAGAGCCGGCACAGCAACTCCCAGGGGACCTGCGTGGAGTTCGCCAGGCTGTCGGGCGGGAGGGTTGCCGTCCGCAACTCGACGTTCCCGGACGGACCCGCGCTGGTCTACACGCGCGCGGAGATCGAGGCGATGCTGCTCGGCATCAAGGACGGCGAGTTCGACCACCTGATCACCGACTGAGCCCCCTGGCTCACTGGCTCACCGAACCCCGAATACGCGAACGGGCCCCCATTCGGGGGCCCTCATGTCGTACGGGTGAGAAGTGCCGGTTCAGTCGGCCGGCTGGAGGCGGAACAAGGCCCAGACCACCTTGCCGCTCAGCGTGCCCGTGAGCGGGTGCCAGCCCCAGGAGTCGCTGAACGAGTCCACCAGGAACAGGCCGCGCCCCGACTCGGCGTCGCAGTCGTCGGAGCCGGGCGAGGACGGGCTGTCCACGCTGGGGTCGCGCACCGCGCACACCAGCCGGCTGGTCCAGCGCATCAGATGCAGCCGCACGGGCGGCGCGTCGGACTCGCGGGCGGTGTCGGCGGGCAGCGCGTGGCGCAGTGCGTTGGTGACGAGCTCCGAGACGACCAGGGCCACTTCGTCGAAGCGCTCTGACAGCTCCCACTGGCCGAGCGTCTTCTTGGTGAACTGTCTGGCACCGCCCACGGCTTCATAGCGGGCGGGCAGCGCACAGGACGCGGAACTGGCCACGGCGGAGGGGTCGATGGGCGGGAGGGCCTGCTTTAAAGGCTCCAACGGCTCCAGCATGGTCGATCCATTCGTCCCCATGCGAGGCACTCCCGGGATTCGCGGCCGTGGCGGTACAGGCGAACGTGGCGTACAGCAGAACAGAACGCAGGACACAGCAGGACACAAGACGAGCACGCAGGTGCGCGGGGACCATGGTTCCGAATGCCCGCTCCTGATGCAAGGGCAGATGCACGTGCACGTGCCAGACCTGTCCAACCCCGTGGTGATTGTTGCTCATTTCTTCCCGAGGCCGATTTCGGAGCTTGACCATTTCCGTAATCGATTGAGTACGGGCTGAAGCGTTTTGGTGGCAGACTGCCGTGCACCGTCGGTTGGGGAGGGGCAGCGAAGTGACCGCAGGAGAGTCGAGTGGGTCGGTGGTCCGGCGCATTCTGCTGGGCTCACAGCTCAGGCGCCTGCGCGAGTCCCGGGGCATCACCCGTGAGGCCGCCGGGTATTCGATCAGGGCGTCCGAGTCGAAGATCAGTCGTATGGAGTTGGGGCGGGTGAGCTTCAAGGCAAGGGATGTCGAAGACCTGCTGACGCTCTACGGGGTCACCGACGACGCCGAGCGCGCGTCGCTCCTGGGGCTCGCGAAAGAGGCCAACATCGCGGGCTGGTGGCACAGTTACGGCGATGTGCTGCCCGGCTGGTTCCAGACGTACATCGGCCTGGAGGGCGCGGCCTCGCTCATCCGGATCTATGAAGTGCAGTTCGTCCACGGCCTGTTGCAGACCGAGGCGTACGCCCACGCCGTCGTCAGGCGTGGCATGCCCAACGGGTCGAACGCGGAGGTCGACCGCCGCGTGGCGCTGCGCCTGGAGCGCCAGAAGGCCCTCGTCTCCGAGCGTGCGCCGAGGTTCCACGCCGTCCTGGACGAAGCGGCGCTGCGCCGCCCGTACGGCGAACGGGACGTGATGCGCGGCCAGTTGAAGCACCTCATCGAGGTGTCCGAGCAGCCGAACGTGACCCTCCAGGTGATGCCGTTCAGCTTCGGCGGGCACGCCGGCGAGAGCGGGGCCTTCACCCTGCTGCGCTTCCCGGAGTCCGACCTCTCCGACATCGTCTATCTGGAGCAGCTCACCAGCTCCCTCTATCTGGACAAGCCGGAGGAGGTCGCCCAGTACGAAAGGGCGATGGAACGGCTCCAGGAGGACAGCCCGGGACCGGAGGAGAGCCGCGATCTTCTCCGTGGACTGCTCCAACTCATCTGATACGTCAGTACGATGACGTCACATCAGGGTTGTGTACCAGAAGCGGGGGACACAGTGGACGCGACGACGAACACGTTCGCGACGGACACGGTGGCGGCGCAGTGGCAGCAGTAAGGGATGGCATGTCCTTCTTCACCGACCTGGCCCACCAGTACATCGACGGCGAGTGGCGCACCGGCAGTGGGTCGTGGGACATCATCGACTTCGATCCGTACAACGGGGAGAAGCTCGCCGCCATCACGGTCGCCACGGTGGACGAGGTCGACGAGGCCTATCGCGCGGCCGAGCGCGCCCAGATCGGCTGGGGTGAGACCAACCCGTACAGCCGAAGACTGGTCTTCGAGCGCGCGCTGAGGATCACCGAGGAGCGCGAGCCGGAGATCATCGAGGCGATCGTCACCGAGCTGGGCGGCACCCGCCTCAAGGCCGGGTACGAGGTGCACCTCGCCAAGGAGTTCCTGCGCGAGGCGATACAGCTGGCGATACGGCCGGAGGGCCGGATCCTGCCCTCGCCCGTGGACGGCAAGGAGAACCGCGTCTACCGGCTGCCGGTCGGCGTGGTCGGGGTGATCAGCCCCTTCAACTTCCCCTTCCTGGTGACGCTGAAGTCGGTCGCACCGGCCCTGGCGCTCGGCAACGCCGTCGTCATCAAGCCGAACCAGAACGCGCCGGTGGTCGGCGGCGGCCTCATCGCCAAGATCTTCGAGGACGCGGGCCTGCCGGCCGGGCTGCTGAACGTACTGGTCACGGATATCGCCGAGATAGGCGACGCGCTGATAGAGCACCCGGTGCCCAAGGTGATCTCGTTCGCCGGCTCCGACCGCACCGGCCGCCATGTGGCCGCCGTCGCGGGCAGCCACTTCAAGCGGGCCATCCTGGAGCTGAGCGGCAACAGCGCGCTGGTGGTCCTGGACGACGCGGACATCGACTACGCGGTCGAGGCGGCGGTTTTCAGCCGGTTCGTCTACCAGGGCCAGGTCTGTATGGCCGCCAACCGCGTCCTGGTGGACCGGACCATCGAGCAGAAGTTCACCGAGAAGTTCTGTGCGCGCGTCGCGGCTCTCAAGACCGGCGACCCGGCCGACCCGGCCACCGACATCGGCCCGGTGATCAACAACTTCCAGGCGGAAGCGCTCACTTCGCTGGTCGACCAGGCCCTGGCCGAGGGCGCCACCGCGCTCGTACGGGGCCGCACGCGCGGCAGCCTCGTCGAGCCGACCGTTCTGACCGGGCTGCCCGAGGACTCCCCGCTGCTGCGGCAGGAGATCTTCGGCCCGGTGGTGCTGCTGCTCTCCTTCGACGGCGAGGAGGAGGCGGTACGGATGGCCAACGACAGTCCGTACGGACTGAGCGGCGCCGTCCACACCGCCAACGTGGAGCGGGGTGTGCGGTTCGCCAAGCGGATCGTCACCGGGATGATCCACGTCAACGACTCGACCATCCAGGACGAGCCGCTGGTGTCGTTCGGTGGTGAGAAGTACTCGGGGCTCGGGCGGCTCAACGGGGACTCGACGGTGGAGGCGTTCACCACCCAGAAGTGGATCTCCGTGCAGCACGGGAGGAGCCTGTTCCCGTTCTGAGCGACGAGCTGGTTGCTCTCGCGAACAGCCGAGGTCATAGGCTGACGCGCATGTCAGCGATCCGACTCCTCGTCCTCGGCGCGATCCGCCAGCACGGCCGGGCGCACGGCTACCAGGTCCGCAACGACCTGGAGTACTGGGGTGCCCACGAGTGGTCCAACGCCAAGCCCGGCTCGATCTACCACGCCCTCAAACAGATGGCGAAAGAGGGCGTGCTGCACGCCCACGAGATCGCGCCGAGCACGGTGGGCGGCCCGCCGCGCACCGAGTACGAGCTGACGGACGCGGGCCGCGAGGAGTACCTGAAGCTGCTGCGCGCGGCGCTGACCTCGTACGACCAGAAGATGGACATGCTCTCGGCGGCGATCGGCTTCATGGTCGACCTGCCGCGCACGGAGGTGGTGGCGCTGCTGCGCGACCGCCTGGAGCGGCTGGCGGCGTGGCGCACCAGGGTGACGGAGTACTACACCCCCGAGGAAGGCCCCGAGTCCCTCGGTCACATCGGCGAGATCATGAACATGTGGGTCCACTCGGCGGACGGGGAGGCGGAGTGGACGGGCGGCCTGATCGCCCGGATCGAGGGGGGCGCGTACACGTTCGCGGGCGAGGGGAAGCCGTTCGTGGGGGTCCTGGCGGACGGGGGCGCCCCATAGGGGCGCGGTGAACTGCGAGACCGGCCCCCACCGGCCCGCAGCCGAACACGCACCCCGCGACAGCGGCACCGCAGCCGAACACGCACCCCGCGACGGCGCACCGCAGCCGAACACGCACCCCGCGAAGCCCCCGCACCCCGCGACAGCGGCACCGCACCCCACAAGCGCGTCAGTGGTGGAACGCGGTAGCCACAGACTCATCCCGGCCGAGCGGGCCGGCCTGCCGCCGCAGCTCCGGCAGCAACCGCCCCAGATCCTCCACCAGCATCGCCGCCAGGTCCGACGAGAACCCGTTCCGGCACACCACCCGCAGCACGGACAGATCCTCCCGGTTCTGCGGGAACGTATAGGCGGGCACCAGCCACCCATGCTCCCGCAGCCGCCGTGACACATCGAACACGTCGTACCCCTTCACCTCCGGCCTCGTGGTGAACGCGAACACCGGCAGCTCGTTCCCGCGCGTGAGCAACTGGAAGTCGCCGAACGCCTCGATGCGGTCGGCAAGCGTCCGCGCCACGTCCCGGGTGGTCTGCTGCACCGCCCGGAACCCCTCCCGCCCCAGCCGCAGGAACGTGTAGTACTGCGCGACCACCTGCGCCCCCGGCCGGGAGAAGTTCAGCGCGAACGTGGGCATGTCGCCGCCCAGGTAGTTCACCCGGAAGACCAGCTCCTCCGGGAGCTCCTCCGCCGAGCGCCACAGGGCCCACCCCACGCCCGGATACACCAGGCCGTACTTGTGCCCGGACGTGTTGATCGACGAGACCCTGGGCAGCCGGAAGTCCCACACCAGGTCGTCGTCCAGGAAGGGCGCCACCATCGCCCCCGACGCGCCGTCCACATGGACCGGCACATCAAGACCCGTACGCTCCTGCAACGCGTCGAGCGCCGCGCAGAGTTCCGCGATCGGCTCGTACGATCCGTCGAAGGTCGAGCCGAGGATCCCGACCACGCCGATCGTGTTCTCGTCGCACAGCTCGGCCGCCGCCTGCGGGTCGAGGTGGAAGCGGTCGCCCTCCATCGGGACCTGGCGCGCCTCGACCTCCCAGAAGGCGCAGAACTTCTCCCAGCAGACCTGGACGTTCACGCCCATCACCAGGTTCGGCACCGCGTCCCGCCCCGGATAGCGGTCCGCGTTCCGCTTCGCCCAGCGCCGCTTGAGCGCCATCCCTGCGAGCATGCACGCCTCGCTCGACCCCGTTGTCGAGCAGCCCACCGCCCCGGCCGGGTCGGGCGCGTGCCACAGGTCCGCGAGCATCGCCACACAGCGCCGCTCCAGCTCGGCGGTGCGCGGGTACTCGTCCTTGTCGATCATGTTCTTGTCCCGGCACTCCGCCATCAGCACCCCGGCCTCCGGCTCCATCCAGGTGGTGACGAAGGTGGCCAGGTTGAGCCGGGAGTTGCCGTCCAGCATCAGTTCGTCGTGGACGAGCTGGTACGCGGTGGAGGGGGCCAGCGGCCGGTCCGGCAGCCGGTGCCTGGGCGGCGCCGACGTCATGGAGCCGACCGGGTCGGCCTCCCCGAAGAACGGGTTGAGGGCGAGCCGCCCGTACTCCTTCTCGTGCTCCTGCGCCTTCTTGCCGGCGCCCTGGTGCAGTGCCATGGCTGTTCCCCCGCCTCAGAGCTTCGTGATCACGACCGCTGTTCCGTACGCGCAGACCTCAGTCCCGACGTCGGCCGCCTCGGTGACGTCGAAGCGCATCATGAGGACGGCGTTCGCCCCACGCGTGCGTGCCTGCTCCACCAGCCGCTCCATCGCCTGGTTCCGGGTCTGCACGAGCGTCTTCGTCAGCCCCTTGAGCTCGCCGCCGATCATGGACTTCAGTCCGGCGCCGATCTGGCTGCCGAGGTGGCGGGAACGGACGGTCAGGCCGAAGACCTCCCCGATGACCTGCTGGACCTGATAGCCGGGTACGTCGTTCGTCGTCACGACCAGTACGTCGGACTGCGCGCCCTGCCCGCCGCCGTATTCCTCGATGCCCATCGCGCCCACCTTCTGGAGATCCTGGGACTCAGCTTTGTACCCGCCCGGGCACAGCGCATCCCCAGGAACCCGGTGGAACCTGGATTGGGCCGAACGCGTTGATAGTTTTGGCCCCGTCAACACGCGCTTACGCGCGCCCCCTCACCCAGACCCCTGACCCAGGAGCCCGGAACCCGTGACCAACCTCGCACTCGGTCCGAGCTGGCTGGACCCCGACCAGCTGCTGTCGTCCTTCGGCCTGCCCGGTCTGCTGGTGATCGTCTTCGCCGAGTCCGGCCTGCTCATCGGCTTCTTCCTGCCGGGCGACTCGCTCCTGTTCACCACCGGACTGCTGGTCACCAGCGACAAGATCGACACCCCGCTGTGGCTGGTCTGCCTGGCGGTCGTGGCCGCGGCCGTCATTGGCGACCAGGTGGGCTACCTCTTCGGCCGCAAGGTCGGACCGTCGCTCTTCAACCGGCCGGACTCCAAGCTCTTCAAGCAGGAGAACGTGGAGAAGGCCCACGAGTTCTTCGAGAAGTACGGCCCGAAGTCGCTGGTCCTGGCCCGGTTCGTGCCGATCGTGCGGACGTTCACGCCGATCATCGCGGGCGTGAGCCGGATGAACTACCGCTTGTTCATCACGTACAACGTGATCGGCGGCACGCTGTGGGGCGCGGGCGTGACGCTGCTCGGCGCGGCGCTCGGCAACGTCGAGTTCGTGCACAAGCACATCGAGCTGATGCTGGTCGCGATCGTGCTCGTCTCGGTGGTGCCGATCGCGATCGAGTTCCTGCGGGCCCGCTCCAAGGCGAAGAAGGCGGGCCCGGGCGACGGCCCCGGCGCGGCCGGCCCTTCGGCGCCGCCCGTCGCCCGGCCCCCCCAGCGCAGGCGCCACGCCAAGCGCTGAGGGTCCCCGCGGGGCCGCGTCTAGAACCCCCGCGTCCGCTTGGCCGCCCTGCGGGCCTCCGCGCCCGGCGCCTTGAGGAACATCCGGGACATCTCGCTCCCCAGGTTCACCCCGATCGCGATGGCCATCGCCAGCGCCGCCGCCTTGGCGATGTTGGCGAGGCCCTGGTCACGGTGGTTCTGGGCGATCGCGAGCACACCGAAGTAGGTGGCGCTGCCGGGCAGCAGCGGGCCGATCGCGGCCGTCACGTACGGCAGCGCGGAGGTGTTGCGGTAGCGCGCGAGCAGCTGGCCGAAGAGGCCGACGAGGCCGGCGGCCACCGCCGTCGCCATGATCGGTGAGCCCTTCGCGGTGACCGCGATCGACGCGTAGATCACCCAGGCGATCCCGCCGTTGACGGTCGCGATCCACACGGTGGACCGTTCCTGCTGGAGCAGGACGGCGAAGGTCAGGCACAGCGCCATCGACGCGAGCGTCTGCACGACGGGCCGCTCGATGGGGCTCAGCGCCCCTTCCGGGTTCAGCTTGGCGTCGACCTGGAGCCCCCCGTACAGCACGGTGAGCACGCCGATCACGATCGCCACGAAGAAGTAGGTGACCTCAAGGAGGCGGGCCGAGGCGGTGATGTAGAAGCCGGTCAGGCCGTCCTGTACGGCGGCCACCAGCGCCCGCCCCGGGATCAGGGCGAAGAGCCCACCGGTGATCACCGCCGAGGGTCGCAGGTCCCAGCCGAGGAGGCTGAGCGCCACCCCCATCGCCGCGGGAGGCATCGCCGCCACCACGAACTGGTAGAACTCGGGCAGTCCGCGCGCCGCGCAGAGCCAGGCGAGCCGGTCGCCGAGGATCGCACCGGCCGCGGCCAGGAGGAAGACCGTGACACCGCCGCCCACCAGCACGGAGGCCGCTCCGGCGAGTCCGCCCGCGGCCATGGTGAGGACCCAGCCGGGGTACGGGTGCCGGTTGCGGCGGATCTCCGCGAGCCGGCGGTAGGCCTCTTCGAGGGTGACGTCGTGGTCGGGGCTGGTCATGTCGGTGACGAGCCGGTGCACGGCCGCCAGGCGCGTGTAGTCGGTGCCCCGGCGGCGTACCGTCCGGTTCGCCGTGACGGGGTCGTCCACCAGGGACGGCTGGTGGGTGATGGACAGCAGGGTGAAGGTCACCGTCGGCTCGCAGCGGTCCAGGCCGTACGAGCGGCAGATCGCGAACATCGCCGCCTCGACGTCCTCCGCGCCCTCGCCGCCCGCGAGCAGCAGCTCGCCGATACGCATCGTCAGGTCGAGCACGCGCGGCACGGCGGGCCCGGCCTCGTCGGTCTTCAGGGCCGCCTCCGGCACCGGCCGGTCGCCCACCGGCATCCGCAGCATGGTGCGCATCCGGTCCTGCCAGGGCGCGTCCTTGGAGAGCCGCACCAGCGGCATCCCGCCGGTGGTGACCATCGCGGACGGGGCCTCGCGGGCCGAGTAGGTGCGGGGCAGCGCGAAGGCGGAGGCCGGCTGTTCGACGGCCTCCGCCTTCGGCTCCGGCACCCCGGCCGGCAGGGCGAACTCGGAGGTCGGTGCGTCCTCCTCCAGGGGCCCGGGCTGATCCACCCCGTCGGGAGCCGCGAAGGCGCTGCGCGCCTCGTCCGAGGGCGGCTTGCGCTCCTCCGACTCGTGCTGCTCAGCCAACCCTTGTCTCCCTCCGGTCCCTTCCGTACGTATGCGTGTGCCCAGTATGTGGGCGATCATCAAGTCGTACGACAACGGGCGGCGCACCCCGGAAGGTGCACCGCCCGTCGTCGTACAGGTGAAGACGCGTCAGTGCGCGCCGCCCTGCGCCTCCAGGCGCTTGTAGGAGGCCTTGATCTCTTCCTCGGCCTCGGCGCGGCCGACCCAGTCGGCGCCCTCGACGGACTTGCCGGGCTCCAGGTCCTTGTAGACCTCGAAGAAGTGCTGGATCTCCAGGCGGTCGAACTCCGACACGTGGTGGATGTCGCGCAGGTGCTCGACGCGCGGGTCGGACGCCGGCACGCAGAGCAGCTTGTCGTCGCCGCCCGCCTCGTCGGTCATACGGAACATGCCGATGGCGCGGCAGCGGATCAGGCAGCCCGGGAAGGTCGGCTCGTCCAGGATGACCAGCGCGTCCAGCGGGTCGCCGTCCTCGCCGAGGGTGTTCTCGACGAAGCCGTAGTCGGCCGGGTAGCTGGTCGAGGTGAAGAGCCGACGGTCCAGGCGGATCCGGCCGGTCTCGTGGTCCACCTCGTACTTGTTCCGCGAACCCTTCGGGATCTCGATGGTGACGTCGAACTCCACGGGTGGCTCTCCTCAGTGATCAGCACATGCATGGGACGGTTCCTGCGCCCCCGGGCGGGCCCGGGACATTCAGCCGGATGGGCCGCCGGTGCTGACCCGGAGTGCCATGTTCGCGGCAAGACGCAGTTCTGGTGATTAAGTGTCCCTCACGCAGGTGTGTGATCGCGAAAGGGGCTGGTCCTCGGTGCCGGGACCCAAGACATGGCAGCTCATGGCGGGTGCGGCTGCGGTAGGCATGGCGGTGGCGGCCGGAGCGGTGGCCACGGCCGGTCCCTGGGACTCCGGTCAGCGTACGGCCGAGCGCGACCGTGCGGCGGCCCGGCAGCGGACAGGTGGCGCACATCACCTGGGCGCGCCCCCCGCACCGGCGCCCGCGCCCAGCGCGAGGGGCGTGCTCACCGCACTGGGCGCCCCCGCGGACGCCCCGGCGGACACCGTGCTCGACCAGGTCCTCGGCCCCCTGCTCGCCTCGCCCGGCCTGGGCCCGCAGCCCGCCGCCGCCGTGTACGACACGGCCACCGGCAAGCAGCTCTACGGGCAGCGCGCGGACACCGCCATGACACCCGCCTCCACCGTCAAGATCGCCACCGCCGTCGCCGCCCTGTCGGCGCTCGGCCCCGACCACCGCATCCCCACCACCGTCGTCGCCCCCGCCACAGGGGGCGCGCTCACCCTCGTCGGCGGCGGCGACCCCACCCTCGGCAAGGACGGCCTGCGCGCCCTCGCCGACGCCACCGCCCGCGCCCTGCGCACCCGGGGCGTCACCGACGCGGCCCTCGCCTACGACCTCTCCCGCTACAGCGGCCCCGAGCTGCACCCCGTCGGCCCGAACGAGAACATCGCGCCCGTCGTCGCCCTGATGACCGATGAAGGCCGCACCGACGGCAGCGACAGCGGGCCCGCCCCGCGCACCGGGGACCCGGCGGGCGACACCGCCCGTACGTTCGCCTCGCTGCTGCGCGAGCGCGGCATCACCACGAGCGCGCCCCGGCCCGGAAAGGCCCCGCAGGGCGCCGCCGAGCTGGCCCGCACCCTCTCCGCGCCGCTCGCGGACCTGGTCGAGCGGATGCTGACCAACAGCGACAACGACCTCGCCGAGGCGCTTGCCCGCCAGACCGCCGTCGCCACCGGGCGGCCCGCCGACTTCGACGGGTCCGCCAAGGCGGTCGCCGACCGGCTCGCCGCGCTCGACCTGCCGCAGGCCGCCACCGCCCGGTTCGCCGACGGCAGCGGCCTCAACCGCGACGACCGGGTCAGCGCCCAGCTCCTGACCCTGCTGCTCGCCCGCGCCGCCGACCCCGCCCACCCGGAGCTGCGCCCGGTCCTCACCGGCCTGCCGGTCGCCGGATTCACCGGCACCCTTCGCGGTCGCTACGGGGCCGCCTCCTCGGGCACCGGCCTCGTCCGCGCCAAGACCGGCACCCTCTCCGGCGTCAACGCGCTCGCGGGCACGGTCGTGGACGCCGACGGCCATCTGCTCACCTTCGCCTTCCTCGCCGCGAACACCCCCGGCCCCGACCCGGCCCAACGCGCCCTCGACCGGCTCGCCGAGCGACTGGCCGGCTGCGGCTGCCGGGCCGGCTCCGCGCCGGCCGCCCAGTAAGCGCCCGGCTTCAACCCTCCTCCCCTGGAGGAGGGGACAACGTACGGTTGACGCATGACGCGCATCGGTGGTGCCGAGATGGTCGACTGGAACCTCGCGGTGGCGACCGCGACCCGACTGGTGAGGCCGGGCCCCGACGTGAGCCGGGACGAGGCGCGAGCCATCGTCGCCGAGCTGCGCCGGCACGCCAAGGCCTCGGAAGAACACGTACGGGCGTTCACCCGGATGATCCCGGAGAGCGTGCAGCCTGCCGACACCCCCGTCCTCGTGGTCGACCGCGCGGGCTGGGTCAAGGCCAACGTGGCCGGCTTCCGGGAAGTCCTGAAGCCGCTGCTCGACAAGATGCAGGAGCGCCGGGGCGGCAGCCCGGGCGGCGCCGTGCTCGGCGCGGTCGGCGGCAAGGTCACCGGCGTGGAGCTGGGGATGCTGCTCAGCTTCCTGTCCTCGCGCGTCCTCGGGCAGTACGAGACGTTCGCGCCCCCCACCCGAGAGCTCCCGGCCGGGGAGAACGGCGGCGGACGCCTGCTCCTGGTCGCCCCCAACATCGTCCACGTGGAGCGCGAGCTCGACGTGGACCCGCACGACTTCCGGCTCTGGGTGTGCCTGCACGAGGAGACCCACCGCACCCAGTTCACCGGCGTGCCGTGGCTGCGCGACCACCTTGAGGGTGAAATCCAGTCATTCCTCGGCGAGACCGACGTCGACCCGATGACCGTCCTGGAGCGGCTGCGCGAGGCCGCCCAGTCGCTCAGCGGAAGCCGCCCCGAAGGCGAGGAGGGCGACAGCGGCCGCTCCCTGGTCGAGCTGGTGCAGACCCCTGCCCAGCGCGAGATCCTCAGCCGGCTCACCGCCGTGATGTCGCTGCTCGAAGGCCACGCGGACTTCGTGATGGACGGGGTCGGACCGCAGGTCGTGCCCTCGGTGGCCGAGATCCGCGAGAAGTTCCAGCAGCGCCGCGCCAAGGGCGCCTCCCGCCTCGACCAGGCCCTGCGCAAGCTGCTCGGCCTGGACGCGAAGCTGCGCCAGTACCGCGACGGCGAGCGCTTCGTACGGGCGGTCGTCGACCAGGTCGGCATGGACGGCTTCAACCGGGTCTGGACCTCGCCCAACACGCTCCCCACCAAGGCGGAGATCGCCAAACCGGCGGACTGGGTCGCGCGGGTGCACAGCAGGACAGAGGGCTGACGGGGCGAGCGCCGACCGCACCCACGTACCCGGGGGCCACACGTGTCCCCCCGAAATGCGCAGGATCACCCATCCGAGGGACCGTAGGGCATGGGTAGGCGTGCAATGCTCGGGTATCGGCTCGGTTCTGTCACCATCGACGCACTCTGTGTGACCGATCTTTCCCCTCGTCCCGAGGCACCCCCCCAACTTCACCGAAGGGCACCGGACATGGGTCCCCATCCTGCGGTCGCGGCGATACGCCTTGCGGTCCGCCGCGTACTCCACGACGTACTGCACGACGCGCTCGTCCTCCCCGACGGCCGCACCCCGCCCCCCGACCTCACCCCCCGTGACATCGCGCGCGAGGGCGACGCCAGCGGCCCCCTGGTCCTCGTCGCCTGCTCGGGCGGCGCCGACTCCATGGCGCTCGCCTCCGCCCTCGCCTTCGAATCCCGCAAACTCTCCGTCCGCGCCGGCGCCGTCACCGTCGACCACGGCCTTCAGTCCGGCTCCGACCAGCGCGCCGCCGAGGTCGCCGCCCGGCTCACCGCGATGGGCCTCGACCCTGTCGAGGCCGTCGCCGTGAAGGTGGGCCGCGAAGGCGGCCCCGAAGCCGCCGCCCGGGACGCCCGCTACGCCGCCCTGGACGCCGCCGCCGAGCGCCACGGCGCCGCCGCGATTCTGCTCGGCCACACCCGCGACGACCAGGCCGAGACGGTTCTGCTCGGCCTCGCCCGCGGCTCCGGCACCCGCTCGCTGTCCGGCATGGCCGCCGTCTCCGGCGCCCACGGCCGCTACCGCCGCCCCTTCCTCCAGATCGACCGGCACACCGCCCGCAAGGCCTGTCTGGTCCAGTCGCTGCCCGTCTGGGACGACCCGCACAACGCCGACCCCGCCTACACCCGCTCCCGGCTGCGCCACGAAGGCCTGCCCGCCCTGGAGAAGGCGCTCGGCAAGGGCGTCGTGGGGGCACTGGCGCGCACCGCCGAGCTCTCCCGCGACGATGCCGACGCCTTGGACGCCTGGGCCGCCGAGGCCGACCCCGTCGTACGGGACGAGGCCGGCGAGCTGCTGTGCGGAAAGCTCTACGGGCTGCCCGCCGCGGTCCGCCGCCGGGTGCTGCGCAAGGCCCTCATCCACGCCGGTTCCCCCGCCGGCTCGCTCTTCGCCCGCCACGTCGAAGAGGTCGACCGCCTGATCACGGGCTGGCGCGGCCAGCGGGCCATCAACCTCCCCGGGCGCGTCGAGGCACGGCGGCAGGGTGGCAGACTGGTCATCCGGCAGAGCTGAGCTCACGTACGTACAACGAAAGTGGCCCGGGTGAACGAGAAGGACATGGGCACCGACCTCCAGTCGGTGCTCATCACCAAGGAAGAGATCGACGCCAAGCTGGTTGACCTGGCCGCGAAGATCGACGCGGAGTACGCGGGCAAGGACCTTCTGCTCGTCGGCGTCCTCAAGGGCGCTGTGATGGTCATGGCGGACCTGGCGCGCGCGCTCTCCACCCCGGTCACCATGGACTGGATGGCCGTCTCCTCCTACGGCGCGGGCACCCAGTCCTCCGGCGTCGTCCGCATCCTCAAGGACCTCGACACCGACATCAAGGGCAAGCACGTCCTGATCGTCGAGGACATCATCGACTCCGGCCTCACGCTGTCCTGGCTGCTCTCCAACCTCGGATCCCGCGAGCCCGCCTCTCTTGAGGTCTGCACGCTGCTCCGTAAGCCGGATGCCGCAAAGGTCGCGATCGACGTGAAGTGGATCGGATTCGACATTCCGAATGAATTCGTCGTCGGATACGGTCTCGACTACGCCGAGAAGTACCGCAATCTCCCGTTTGTCGGGACGCTCGCTCCGCACGTCTACGGCGGCTGAGCCGAGAAGCCGGACGGGAACCCTGAGCCCCCTTCCCGCGTTGGAGCTTGGGAAGGCGGGTTTGCCAGCCGTCCCTTGCGGCCGCGGGTGACAATGCTGGGGTACCGTCCGAAGAACAGTCTTTTCTCACAGCAGCATTTACCTACGGGCAGGAGGGACGGGGCGTTCTCGCTCCGTATGGATGGACGTGAAGCGATACTTCCGTGGGCCGGTCATGTGGATCGTGCTGGCCGTCCTCGCCGTGGTCGTGTTGATGCAGGTCGTCGGCTCGTCGGGCGGCTACAAGACGGTGGACACCTCTGAGGTCGTCCAGGCGATCGACAAGAACCAGGTAGAGCAAGCCAAGATCACCACCGGCGACGAGTCGGTCATCAAGGTCGAACTCAAGGACGGCCAGAAGGTCAAGGGCGCCGGCAAGATCCAGGCGAGCTACATCGGCGACGCCCAGGGCACCAGTCTGGCCAACAAGCTGCAGGGCAAGTTCGACAGCGGAGACCTCACCAAGGGCTACACGGTCTCCCCCTCGAAGCAGAACCCGATCGTGGGGATCCTGCTCTCGCTGCTCCCCTTCGTCCTCATCGTCGTCGTCTTCCTGTTCCTGATGAACCAGATGCAGGGCGGCGGCTCCCGAGTCATGAACTTCGGGAAGTCCAAGGCCAAGCTCATCACCAAGGACACCCCGAAGACGACGTTCTCCGACGTGGCCGGGGCCGACGAGGCCGTCGAGGAGCTCCACGAGATCAAGGAGTTCCTCCAGGAGCCGGCGAAGTTCCAGGCCGTCGGCGCCAAGATCCCCAAGGGCGTGCTCCTCTACGGCCCGCCCGGCACCGGCAAGACCCTCCTCGCGCGCGCCGTCGCGGGCGAGGCCGGCGTCCCCTTCTACTCGATCTCCGGCTCCGACTTCGTCGAGATGTTCGTCGGCGTCGGCGCCTCGCGCGTCCGCGACCTCTTCGAGCAGGCCAAGGCGAACGCCCCGGCGATCGTCTTCGTCGACGAGATCGACGCCGTCGGCCGGCACCGCGGCGCGGGCCTCGGCGGCGGCCACGACGAGCGCGAGCAGACGCTCAACCAGCTGCTCGTCGAGATGGACGGCTTCGACGTGAAGGGCGGCGTCATCCTGATCGCCGCCACCAACCGGCCCGACATCCTCGACCCGGCCCTCCTGCGCCCCGGCCGCTTCGACCGCCAGATCGCGGTCGACCGCCCGGACATGCAGGGCCGTCTGGAGATCCTCAAGGTCCACCAGAAGGGCAAGCCGGTCGCCCCGGACGTTGACCTCGCGGCCGTCGCCCGGCGCACCCCCGGCTTCACCGGCGCCGACCTGGCGAACGTGCTGAACGAAGCGGCGCTCCTCACGGCGCGCAGCAACCAGAAGCTGATCGACAACAACATGCTGGACGAGGCGATCGACCGCGTCGTGGCGGGCCCGCAGAAGCGGACCCGGATCATGTCCGACAAGGAGAAGAAGATCACCGCGTACCACGAGGGCGGACACGCCCTGGTCGCGGCGGCTTCCCCGAACGCGGACCCGGTCCACAAGATCACGATCCTGTCGCGCGGCCGGGCCCTCGGTTACACGATGGTCCTGCCGGACGAGGACAGGTACTCGACCACGCGCAACGAGATGCTCGACCAGCTCGCCTACATGCTGGGCGGGCGCGCGGCCGAGGAGCTCGTCTTCCACGACCCGACCACGGGCGCGGCGAACGACATCGAGAAGGCCACGACCACCGCCCGCGCGATGGTCACGCAGTACGGCATGACCGAGCGGCTCGGCGCGATCAAGTTCGGCGGCGACAACACGGAGCCGTTCCTGGGCCGTGAGATGGCGCACCAGCGCGACTACTCGGAAGAGGTCGCGGCGCTCGTCGACGAAGAGGTCAAGAAGCTCATCGAGACCGCGCACAACGAGGCGTGGGAGATCCTCGTCGAGAACCGCGACGTCCTCGACAACCTGGTTCTAGAGCTTCTGGAGAAGGAGACTCTGGGCAAGGAGCAACTCGCCGAGATCTTCGCCCCCATCGTCCGGCGCCCCGCGCGTCCGGCCTGGACGGGCTCGTCGCGGCGTACGCCGTCGACCCGCCCCCCGGTCCTGTCGCCCAGGGAGCTGGCCCTGACCAACGGCGCGTCCACCGCCAATGGCGCGACCCCGACCGACTCGGTCCCGACCGAGCAGCTCCCGGCCGCGGAAGACCGCCCCGAGAGCTGACCCCCGGCTCCTCGGACCCGGAATGCCTGCCGCGCCCCCCAGGTTTTAGCCTGTGGGGGCGCGGCGCTTTCGTACGCCCGTGCACACGAACCAGGAACGAGGCACAGATGACCGACCCGGTGACGCTGGACGGCGAGGGTTCCATCGGCGAATTCGACGAGAAGCGCGCCGAGAACGCCGTGCGTGAACTCCTCATCGCGGTCGGCGAGGACCCGAACCGGGAAGGGCTGCGGGACACGCCGGCGCGGGTGGCGCGGGCCTATCGGGAGATCCTGGCCGGTCTCTGGCAGCAGCCCGAGGACGTCCTGACGACGACGTTCGACTTGGGGCACGACGAGATGGTCCTGGTGAAGGACATCGAAATCGTATCTTTGTGCGAACATCACCTGCTCCCGTTCCACGGAGTGGCCCACGTCGGCTACATCCCGGCCGACACGGGCAAGATCACCGGCCTGTCGAAGCTGGCCCGGCTGGTGGACGTGTACGCCCGCCGGCCGCAGGTCCAGGAGCGTCTGACCACGCAGATCGCGGACTCGCTGATGCGGATCCTGGAGGCGCGCGGCGCGATCGTGGTGATCGAGGCCGAGCACATGTGCATGTCGGTGCGCGGCATCCGCAAGCCGGGCGCGAAGACCACCACGTCTGCGGTGCGCGGACAGCTGCGCGACGCGAGCACACGGGCCGAGGCGATGAGCCTGATACTGGCGCGGTAGTCCGGTTGTCAGTGGTGCGCGTACGGTCCCGGATCAGGGAATCGATCGCTGATCCGGGGGATCGCGATGGGGTACGGGGTTCCGAGCCGTCAGACGGTGAACGTGGTCGGCGGTCGGGCACGAGCGCGGCACGTCACCGCGGGCACCAGCCGGTGGACGCTCGACGACAGCGCAGTGTGCAGACTTCCGTCGTGGACGTGAAGGCGGCCAGGGCGCGCGAAGGGCTACGGAGAACGTCGTGTGGCCGGGCACTCCCGACGGCTGGGTGCACGCGCGGGATGCCGCAGGAACCGTGCTGGCGTGGACACCCGCACGCAAGCTGCGCCGGGAGCGGCTGACCATCCCGTCCTGGGCGCCAGTTCGGCTGCTTCGTGGGAGCGCTGCCGCGTCCGGCGGTGGCCGGCGCGGGTCGTCGTCAGTGCCAACGTCCCGTTTCTGGCGGAGATCGCGAAGGTGGTGCGGGGCACGGTTCACGCCCCGCACCGACGGCAAGGTGTCCCGCCTCGTGCCGGCCGACAGCTGGCCCGCACGCGGCACGTTCCGTGCCGAGCGGCATCCGCTTGAGCTGACGGAGTCGGCATGGACCGAGGTGCACGAGGTGCGCTTCCGGGCCGTGCCCGACAAGCCGTTCACCCTGTACGACTTCCGGCTGGAGCCGCACCCCGCCTTCCTCGTGAACGGCCACCTCGTACGCCAGACGTGGTGACGGGTACCGGGAAGCGCCCCCTCACACCGCCGGAGCCTTGCCCTCGTCCTCGTCGTCCGGGAGTTTGCAGACGCGCTCCAGGAAGAACGCCGCCGCTACCACCGCGATGCCGGCCGCTACCGAGAAGGCCGCGTAGATCGCCTGGTCGCGGCGGGCCGGGATGTCCAGGGAGCCGAGGAGGAAGACGCCCGTCCCTCCGTACATCCCCGAGACCAGGGCGGCCACCAGCGCGCTGGACTGGCCGAAGACCACGGCGCGGGCCGCCATCAGGGGCTCGACGCCCTTCGCGCCGGGGCGGCGCTCGCGCTGGGCGCGCAGGCGGGAGCGGATGGACAGGGCCGTGGCGAAGAGGGTGACCGCGATCACGGCCAGCACGATCGGCGCGGCCAGCGGGACGCTCGGCAGGGTGCCCAGGGAGTCCCACAGCCGGGCGCCTGCCCAGGAGAGCACTCCGGCGACGGCGAAGAGTCCCGCCAGTACGCCCAGCCTCAGTTGTTTCACCGAAGAGTGCCCTTCGTGTCGGAACTTACTCGCCGTCAGCAGCCTAACGACTACTCGGGCAGGCGGAGTTCCAGGTCGGCGCGCGGCAGCACGCCTTCGCGGCCGATCGCGGCGAGCAGCGCGGCGACCGGGCCGCGGCCGGGCAGCTGAGCCTCCGGGTCCACGTCCTGCCAGGGGGCGAGGACGAACGCCCGCTCGTGGGCGCGTGGGTGGGGCAGCGTCAGTACCGGGTCGTCCACGATGAGATCGGCGTAGGCAACGATGTCCACGTCGATCGTGCGCGGGCCCCAGCGCTCGTCGCGGACCCGGTCGAAGGCTTCCTCGATGGCCTGGCCGCGTTCCAGGAGGGAGGTCGGGGGGAGTGTCGTCTTCACCACGACCACCGCGTTGAAGTACGAGGGCTGGGAGCCGGGGGCGACTCCCCACGGCTCCGTCTCGTACACCGGGGAGACCGCCTTGACCCGCAGGCCGGGCGTGTCCTCCAGCGCGTCGATCGCGCCCTGGAGCGTCTCCAGGCGGTTGCCGAGGTTGGAGCCGAGGGAGATCACGGCGCGTTTCGGGTTGGACAGGGTGACGTCGGCCGCGTCCACCTGCTCGACCACGGAGGCGGGCACCGGCTGCACGGTCGGGTCGCTCTGCGGGCTCTCGTGGGAGAACACAGTCATACTCGGCTCCGGGTGATGGTGATGGTCACGTCGTCGAAGGGGACGGTGATCGGCGCGTCCGGCTTGTGGACGCACACCTCCACCTGCTGGACCCCCGCGTGCTTCAGGCACTGCTGGGCGATGCGCTCGGCCAGCGTCTCGATCAGGTCGACCGGCTCGCCCTGGACCACGTCCACGACTTCCTCGGCCACCACTCCGTAGTGCACGGTCTTCGCCAGGTCGTCGTCCTCCGCCGCAGGGCGGGTGTCGAGGCCGAGTACCAGGTCCACGATGAAGGTCTGGCCCTCTTCGCGCTCCCGGGGGAAGACGCCATGGTGCCCACGGGCCTTGAGGCCGCGCAGCGCGACACGATCCACGCGAATCACTCCTGCTGTCGTTGGTCGGTCGGGCACGGCCGCGTGCGGGCGGCTCCGTACCCACCATCGAATCTACCTGCGGGCACTGACAACGCTCGCCCACGGGGGCTATGGACAGACGGCGTCGGGACTGGTACCCGCCCCTACCCCGAGCCCCCTGTTTCAATCCTCGGAATCCCCGTCTTCAACGAACGGAAGCCCGGGCTCAGTCCTCGGAACCCTCGTCCTCGCCCGTTTCCGCCAGGACGGGGGAGCCGTGGTGGGACCAGAGCTTCCAGCCCTCGGATGTGCGGCGGAACACATTGGTGGCGACCACGAGCTGGCCCACCAGCGGCCCGAGCTCGCCGCTCTCCTGCGCGGGGCCGCCGCTGAGGATGTTCTCGGTGCAGGTGACCAGGGCGGTGTCGGTGAGGACGACGATCTTCACATCGGTGAGGAAGAACTGGATGTACTCGGTGTTCGCCATGATCAGCGCGTACGAGCGGAGCACCTCGCCGCGGCCGGAGAGGACCGGCCAGCCGGGGTGGACGCAGGAGATCGAGGTGTCCCCGGCGTCGGTGGCACTCAGCCAGAGCTCGGAGAGCTCGTCGAAGTCGCCGCGCTCCAGCGTCTCGTAGAACGCGGTGTTGGCCAGCTCGACGGCCTCCACGTCGGTGCGGGCCGTCACGCGGTTCCCTCGTTGGGCCCGGCCGCGTGGCCTGCCGCTCCTTCGACCGCGCGCGCGACGCGTACGGCGTCGGCCGTGGCGCGGACCTCGTGGACCCGGACCGCCCAGGCGCCCTCGTGGGCGGCGATGGCGGAGACGGCGGCCGTGGCGGCGTCCCGTTCGCGGGCGGGGGGCGGGCCGGAGCCGTCCCCGGCGAGTACGCGGCCGAGGAAGCGCTTGCGGGAGGCGGCGACGAGCAGGGGGTGGCCCAGGGCGCGCAGCTCGGCCAGGTGGGCGACGAGCGCCAGGTCGTGCTCGGCCTGCTTGGCGAAGCCGAGGCCGGGGTCGACGACGATCCGCTCGGGGGCGATACCGCCGGCGACGACGGCCTCCACGCGTGCGTGGAGCTCGGCGACGACTTCGGCGACCACGTCCGCGTACACCGCGCGGCTGTTCATGTCCTGGCTGAAGCCGCGCCAGTGCATGACGACGAAGGGGGCTCCGGCGGCGGCCACCACGGGGATCATGTCCGGGTCGGCGAGGCCGCCGCTGACGTCGTTGACCAGCAACGCGCCCGCCGCGACGGCCTGTTCGGCGACGCGGGCGCGCATGGTGTCGACGGAGACGGTGACGCCCTCGGAGGCGAGGCCGCGCACTACGGGGACGACCCGGCGCAGCTCCTCGTCCTCGTCGACGCGGGAGGCGCCGGGGCGGGTCGACTCGCCGCCGACGTCCACCAGGTCGGCGCCCTCGGCGACGAGGTCGAGGCCGTGCTTGACGGCGGCGGCGGTGTCGAACCAGCGGCCGCCGTCGGAGAAGGAGTCGGGCGTGACGTTGACCACGCCCATGACCGCACAGCGGTCCCATTCGGGCAGCCCGGTCACCGTGCCCCGTCGGCGCAACGTACTCATACGTCCAGCGTAGGCGTCAGCCGGTGGTACTCGGACCAGACGTCGGCCGGACCTCAGCCGACGGTGCGCGGGCGGGTGCCGGGGCCTGCGAACAGGCACCGCAGCAGTTCGTGGAGGGCGCCGCGGTCGGCGTCGGCCAGCGCGTCCAGGGCGCTGTGGGTGCCGTGCATGCCCGCCCGGATCGATTCGACGGCGCGGAGGCCGTCGTCGGTGAGGAGGACGTTCTTGACGCGGCGGTCGGTGGGGCTGGGCTCGCGGCGGACCAGGCCCCTGGTTTCGAGGCGGTCGACGATGCCCGTGATGTTGGAGGCGTCGCAGTGCAGCGTGGTGGCGAGCGAGCGCATGGCGGCGGGGCCGCGGCGCAGGACGGTGAGGGCCTTGGCCTGGCTGGCGGTGAGGCCGGCCTCGGAGGCGGCCGCGGTGAAGTCGCCGTAGTAGTCCGCCAGGGAGTCCCAGAGGGCGTCCATGAGCGCGTCGTTCGTGACGGCGTCGGTCACGGCGGCCGGGCGGCTGGTTCCAGACATGACGCCACCTTACCGCGAGAAACTTGACGATCTCAACCTTTGAGGTTTACCGTCACTCTAGTTGCTTGGGGTAATCAAGAACTTGAGGTAGTCAAGCATCTGAGAGAAGCATCCAAGAGCATCGAAGACCTCAAACGACCCCCTCCCTACGTACTCCTACGGAAGAAACCGTGACTCCCACACATCACGCGGCGCCCACGCGCCCCACCGGCGGCCCCGCGCTCGTCCTGGTCCTCGGGCTGGCCGCCATGGTCGTCTCGATGATGCAGACCCTGGTCGTGCCGATCCTCGGCATCATCCAGAACGACCTCGGCACCTCCACCGCCAACGTCAGCTGGGTCACCACCGCGACCCTCCTCTCCGCCGCCGTCTTCACCCCGCTGCTCGGCCGCTTCGGCGACATGCACGGCAAGAAGCCCACGCTCATAGGCGTCCTGGTGCTGATGGTGGCGGGCTCGGTGCTCGCGGCCACCACCAGCTCGCTGCTCTGGCTGATCATCGGCCGGGTCATGCAGGGCGCCGCCACCGCGATCTTCCCGCTGGCCCTCTCGGTGCTGCGCGAGGAGATCCGCCCGGAGAAGCTGCACGGCGCGATGGCGCTGGTCAGCGGCACCCTGGCGTTCGGCAGCGGCCTCGCCCTGGTGGGCGCCGGCCTGCTGACCCAGGGCGACCACCCCGACTACCACCGCGTCTTCTGGCTGGCCGCCGTGCTGGCCGTCGTCGCCCTGGTCGCCGTCGTCGCGGGCGTCCCGGCCTCGCGCCACAAGCCCGGCGGGCGCACCGACTGGCTCGGCGCGGGCACGCTGGCCGCCCTTCTGGTCCTCCTGCTGCTGCCGATCTCGCAGGGCCACGAGTGGGGCTGGACCTCGGTCCGTACCCTCGGCCTGTTCGTCGCCGCCGTCGTCATGGCCGGGGTCTGGGTCCTGGTCGAGCGCAAGGTCAAGTCGCCCATGGTGGACATGAAGATGTTCGCCCACCGCCCGGTGCTCTTCACCAACCTGGCCGGTCTGCTGCTCGGCTTCGCGATGTTCTCGCAGTTCATCGGCGTCTCGTACCTGGTGCAGATGCCGGAGAAGGTCACCGGTTACGGCTTCACCGCGTCGGTGCTGCGCGCCTCCGTCGAGTACCTGCTGCCCACCACGATCATGTCGCTGCTCGCGGCCCAGATCGGCGGCGTGCTGGTCCGCCGCATCGGCGCCCGCTTCACGCTGACGGCCGGTGCCGCGTTCGGTGTCATCGGCTTCGCCTGGCTGACCGGCGCGCACGACTCCGGCGCCTCGGTGATCCTGGCCGGCATGGTGATCGGTGTCGCCATCAGCTTCGGTTACGCGGCGATGCCCGCCCTGATCGTGGCGAGCGTCCCGCACCACCAGACCGGTATCGCCAACGGCATCAACTCGATCTCCCGGTCGGTCGGCAGCGCCATCGCCAGTGCGGTGATCACCTCGCTGCTCGCGTCCAAGACGATCGAGCACCTGCCGGCCGGGGTGCCGCCGCTGCCGCAGGAGAGCCAGTTCACGCTGAGCTTCGCGCTCGCGGGGGCGGCGTTCCTGCTGGTCGTGGTGGTGGCTCTGGTGGGGCTCCACTCCGACCGTCGGCCGGAGCAGCCAGAGCAGCCGGAGCAGCCCGAGCAGCCGGAGCAGCCGGAGCAGCCGGAGGCTGCCGTGACCGAGAAGGCGGCGGAGACGGCGTCCGCGTAAGACGAAAAGGGGCCCGGGATTTCTCCCGGGCCCCTTTCGGGCTGTCTGCTCGGCTGCGGACCGTGGGGGTTGCTCGCGCCACGCGGCGTAGCCGCAGATGTCACACCCCCGCGCCCCCCTCGAAGGGCGGCTCCGCCCCCCTTAAGGCGCTACGCCGCCCGTACCGCTCTCTCGCCCTCCGGCGCCGTCAGGTGTGCGCACGGGCGCTTGCGGTGGGCGCGGCTGAAGCGGGTGAACGGGCGCGGCAGGGCGAAGTTCACGAAGCCCTCGGCCTGCATCACCGCGAAGCCGATGCGCGGCAGGTCGCCGTGGGCCCGGTAGACCATGAAGCGCGGCTCCCAGCGTGGCTGGAACTTCGCATTGAACTTGTACAGCGACTCAATCTGGAACCAGCGGGACAGGAAGACCAGCAGTCCGCGCCAGAGCCGCAGCACCGGGCCGGCGCCGATCTTCTCGCCCCGCGCCAGCGCGGAACGGAACATCGCGAAGTTCAGGGAGACGTGTTCGATGCCGATCTTGGGCGCCGCCTGCAGTGCGGCGACGATCAGCAGCTCGTTCATACCCGGGTCGGCGGAGCGGTCGCGGCGCATCAGCTCAAGCGACATTCCGTCGGCGCCCCAGGGGACGAAGTGAATCATTGCCTTGAGGTCGCCGTACGGGCCCGGCTCGCCCGAGCCGTCGTCGTCGGCCTTGTGGGCGGTGGCGATCACGCAGTCGCCGTCGCCCGGGTCGCCGATCCGCCCCAGCGCCATGGAGAAGCCGCGCTCGGTGTCGGTGCCGCGCCAGTCCTCGGCGGCCCGCCGGATCCGTTCCAGCTCACCTACGGAGAGATCACGGACGCGCCGTACGCGGGTTTCGTAGCCATTGCGCTCGATGCGCTTGACCATCTGGCGTACGTTCCGCATGGCGCGCCCGGAAAGGGAGAAATCCGCGGCGTCCACCACCGCCTCGTCGCCCAGTTCCAGGGCGTCGAGCCCGGTCTCGCGGGTCCACACCTCGCCGCCCGTCTCCGAGCAGCCGACCACGGCCGGGGTCCAGGAGTGGGCCTTGGCCTCGTCCATGAACCGCTCGATGGCGCCGGGCCAGGCCTCGACGTCGCCGATGGGGTCGCCCGACGCGAGCATCACACCGGAGACCACGCGGTAGGTGACGGCCGCCTTGCCGCTGGGGGAGAAGACGACCGCCTTGTCGCGGCGGAGCGCGAAGTGGCCGAGCGAGTCGCGGGCGCCGTGCTTGGCGAGCAGGTCGCGCAGCTGGCGCTCGTCGTCCTCGGTGAGCCGGGCGGCCGGGTGCTCGGGGCGGAAGGCCAGGTAGATGGTGGTGATCGCGGTCAGCAGGCCGAGCGCGCCCAGCGAATAGGCAACGGTCCAGCTGGTGTCGCCCGCGTACTCGACGGGCCCCTCGAAGCCGAACAGGCCGTACATCACATGCTGGATCCGGTCGGCGATCGACGGGTTGCCGACGACCCGGCCCGGGTGGACCGAGACGATCACCAGTCCCAGGCCCAGCGAACCGGAGCCGAGCAGGATGAAGTTGGCCAGCGCCTTCCAGCGGCTGCGCGGGTCGGGCAGTGCGGTGAACTCGCTGCGGTGCCTGACCAGCAGCACCAGCAGGGCGATCGAGATCAGTACGCCGACGATCGAGTGGCGGTAGAGGAACTGGGCCACCGCGCCGATCGGCAGCAGGGCGACCGCGGCCCGCCAGGCCCGCCGCTTGCGCCGCTTCAGACCGTGGGCCAGGAGCAGCAGCAGGACGCCGGTGCTCAGCGCCAGGGCCGCCGCGAAGGGGCCCGTCGTGCCGGGCAGGACCTCGCTGACGGCGTGCATCCGGCTGGCGCGGAAGCGCGGGAAGATGCCGGCGGCGATGTTGAGCAGGCCGACGAACGTCGCGGCCGTGCCGACCAGTGAAGGTACCGTCTCGGGGCGCGGTCCACGGAGGACTTTGCGCGCGCCGGCCGGAACCGAACCCTTTTTGTCCCCATCTATCCTGACAGACATCGCTTCCCGTGACTCCGCGAGAGATTCTGTTGTCCGCCACAGTGACTAGGTCGCCGCTGTGTTTTGGACAATTTGCGCCCTCTAGGACGGCACTTCCCGGGGGCGGGTTCCCTCGGCCTCAGGAAAATCTCAGTCAGAAAGTTTCGACGACTCATGGGTCTCACGAGCAACAAGGTTCTGGCGCTCGCCGTCGTACTGGCGGTGGTGCTGTTCGCGCTCACCATCTGGCTCTGGCCGAAGCTGGCCAACCGCAGCTGGCGAGCCGTCCTGGGCCGGGTCGGCCTGCTCCTCGGCACACAGCTGATGCTCTTCGCCTCGGTGGGCCTCGCGGCCAACAACTCCTTCCTCTTCTACGGCTCGTGGGCGGACCTCTTCGGCCAGGAGAACGGCATGGGCGTGGTGGTCGACCACTCCGCCGGAAGCAAGGACATCAAGGTCACGGGGAAGCAGAAGCCCGACACCCCCGGTGCCGGCAGCCCCGCGGCGGGGGGTGAGATACAGAAGGTGGTCGTCCAGGGCCAACGCTCCAGAATAGCCAGCCCCGCCTACGTCTATCTGCCCCCCGAGTACTTCCAGAAGAAGTACGAGAACCAGAAGTTCCCGGCCGCCGTGGTGCTGACCGGCTATCCGGGCACCGCGGAGAACCTGATCAAGGGGCTGAGGTACCCGAAGACGGCATGGGCGCAGGTCAAGCAGAAGAAGGCGCAGCCGATGATCCTCGTGATGATGCGCCCGACGGTGGCGCCGCCGAGGGACACCGAGTGCGTGGACGTCCCGGGCGGCCCGCAGACCGAGACCTTCTTCGCCAAGGACCTCCCGAAGGCCGTCTCGCAGACGTACCGGGTCGGCACCAAGCCGCAGAACTGGGGCTTCATCGGGAACTCGACCGGCGGCTACTGCGCGTTGAAGATCGGCATCCACCACCCGGAGACCTTCGGCGCCAGCGCCGGCCTCTCGGCGTACTACAAGGCCGCCAGCGACCCGACCACCGGTGATCTCTTCCACGGCGACAAGGCCGCGAAGAATCGTTCCAACCTGCTGTGGGCGCTCGACCACGTGGCGCCGGCCAAGTCGTCGTTCCTGGTCACCAGCTCCAAGTCCGGCGAGGACAACCTCAAGCCGACGCTGAAGTTCATCGAGAAGGTGAAGTCGCCCGCGCGCGTCTCGTCGATCACGCTCGACAGCGGCGGGCACAACTTCAACACCTGGCGGCGGGAGATCCCGCCGGTCCTGGAGTGGATCAGCAGCCGCCTCAGCGCGAACTGATCGATTCCACTTCCACTTCCGTACGGGGGACGGCCTGGGCGTCCGCGTCGATCGAGCGGCGCAGCGCCTCGTGCAGCCGGGCCGGGGTGAGGACGCCGAGGAAGCGGCCCGTCCCCTCGTGGTCGATGACCGCGATCCACCCCGCGTCGTGCTGGAGCATCGTCGCGAACGCCTGCTTCAGGGAGGCGCCGAGCGGCAGCCAGGCCTCCATCCGGCGGGCGTGCTCGCGCACGGTCGCCTTACGGGTCCCTTCGCCGGCCAGGGCGGCCTTCTCGGCGGAGATCCAGCCGTGCAGGTCCCCGGAGGCGTCCAGGACCACCGCCCAGGGGGCGCCGAGGTCGCGGGGGAGCGGGTCGTCGAGCCGGACCACCGGCGGCTGTTCCAGGTCGCTCTCCTCGATGGGTGTCACCGAGAGCCGCTTCAGGCCCCGGTCGGCGCCGACGAAGTCCGCGACATAGGGGGTCGCGGGGGTGCCGAGGACGGCCGCCGGGGCGTCCAGCTGCTCGATGCGCCCCTGCCCGTACACCGCGATGCGGTCGCCGAGGCGGACCGCCTCCTCGATGTCGTGGGTGACGAACAGCACGGTCTTGCGGACCTGCGACTGGAGCCTGAGGAACTCGTTCTGCAGCCGTTCGCGCACCACCGGGTCGACCGCGCCGAACGGCTCGTCCATCAGGAGCACCGGCGGGTCGGCCGCCAACGCCCGTGCCACGCCCACGCGTTGGCGCTGGCCGCCGGAGAGCTGCTCGGGGTAGCGCGCCCCGTGGACCTTCGGGTCGAGGCCGACCAGGTCGAGCAGTTCGGCCGCGCGCTCACGGGCCTTGGCGCGCTTGACGCCGAGCAGGTGCGGGACGGTCGCGGTGTTCTCCAGGACCGTCTTGTGCGGGAAGAGCCCGACCTGCTGGATGACATAGCCGATACGGCGCCGCAGTTGCACCGGATCGACGGTGGATATGTCCTCCCCGTCCAGGAATATCCGGCCCTCGGTGGGCTCGATCAGCCGGTTCACCATCTTCATCGTGGTGGTCTTGCCGCAGCCGGACGGCCCGACGAGCGTGACCAGTTCGCCCTCGGCCACTTCGAAGGAGAGGTCGTCGACGGCGCTGGTGCCGTCGGCGTACCGCTTGGTGACGTGCTCGAATCGGATCATGGTTCCCCATTGTCGCCGGTGGTGACCGTGGCTGTGTGAACCCCATGTTGCCGCTCTGTGTTCGATGCGGGGATCCCCCCACCGGCCCTCGGTGATTGTCAGTGGCGGGGGTTAGGGTCGCCAGACAGACGTTCGGTCGGGGGATTCACGGGATCCGGCGGGGGAGGTGGGGGACGGGTGACTGCGCAGAATTGTTTGGTGCGCAACGACTGGATCTGCTGGGAGTACGTGCGCTCCCGCAGCCAGGAGCTGACCGACGCCACGGTCCAGCACGTCTGGATCACGGTGGTCTCGGTGCTGGTCGGGCTGCTGATCGCGTTTCCGCTGGCGCTGCTCGCGCGTGGCCGCCGATCGGTCGCGGGCGCGGTCCTGACCCTGACGACCGTGCTCTACACGGTGCCGTCGCTGGCGATGTTCTCGCTGCTGCTGCCGGTGTTCGGGCTCTCCGCGTCGCTGGTGGTCACCGGCCTGGTGCTCTACTCGCTGACGATCCTCGTACGGAACATCCTGGCGGGCCTCGAAGCCGTCCCGGCCGAAGTGCGCGAGGCGGCCCGGGGGATGGGGTACGGACGGATACGGCTGCTGTTCGAGGTCGAGCTGCCGCTCGCGCTGCCCGCACTGCTGGCCGGCGTGCGCATCGCGACGGTGTCCACGGTGGCGCTGACCACGGTCGGCTCGGTGGTCGGCAAGGGCGGCCTCGGCAACCTCATAGGCGACGGCGTGCAGTCCACGTTCAAGGCGCAGGTGCTCACCGCCTCGGTGCTGTGCGTGCTGCTCGCCCTCGTGGCGGACCTGCTGCTGCTCGGCCTCCAGCGCCTGCTCACCCCGTGGACACGCATACGGACGACGGCGGGGGCGCGCTGATGGGGGTCATGGCCGACGCCTGGACCTGGCTGACGACGGGGTCCAACTGGTCCGGCGACGACGGCGCCTGGCACCGTCTGGCCGAGCACGCGTATGTGAGCGGGGCCTCGCTCCTGGTGGCGTGCGCCATTGCGCTGCCGCTCGCGCTGTGGCTCGGGCACATAGGGCGGGGCGGGGCGCTCGCGGTCAACATCTCCAACGTGGGCCGGGCGGTGCCCGTCTTCGCGGTGCTCGCCCTGCTGATGCTCACCCCGCTGCGCAAGGCCGGGTACGCGCCGACGATCATCGCGCTGGTGCTCTTCGCGGTGCCGCCGCTGCTGACCAACGCGTACGTGGGAATGCGCGAGGTGGACCGGTCGGTGGTGGAGGCCGCGCGCGGGATGGGGATGTCGGGCGGCCAGCTGTTCGCCCGGGTGGAGCTGCCGCTCGCCTACCCGCTGATCATGATCGGGGTGCGGTCGGCCGCGGTGCAGGTGGTGGCCACGGCGACGATCGCCTCGATGGTGGGGCTCGGCGGCCTCGGCCGGATCATCACGGCCGGGTTCGCCACGTACAACACACCGCAGGTGGTCGCGGGGGCGATCCTCGCCGCGCTGCTCGCGTTGCTGGTCGAGGGCGTGCTGGTGGTGGCCGACCGGCTGTTCAGCCCCCTGCGCGCGGTGCGCGGGCGCAGCACGGCCCCGTAACACCCCGGACCCCGAACACGTCGGACTTACGAACTCTCGGATGGTGAACGTTCATGAGCAAGATCCTGCGCACGGCCGGTGCGGTGCTGGGCACGCTGGCGCTGGCCGGGTCGCTGGCCGCGTGCGGCGGCGACAGCCTGGAGAAGGACAAGGGCAGTGGTGGCGGGGGCGGCAAGAAGGGCTCGCTCACCGTCGGCGCCGCCGGCTTCACCGAGTCCGCCGTCCTCGCCGAGCTCTACGCCCAGATCCTGCACGACGCCGGGTACGGAACCTCGATCACCACGGTGAAGAACCGCGAGCTGTATGAGCCCGCCCTGGAGAAGGGCGAGATCGACGTCGTTCCGGAATACGCGGCTACGCTTACCGAATTCCTCAACGCCAAGGTCAACGGCGAGAAGGCGAAGGACAAGCCGCTCGCCTCCAGCGACGCCGCGGCGACCGTCGCCGAGCTCACCAAGCTCGCCACCCCGCGCGGTCTCAAGGTGCTCCCGGCGGGCGCGGCGGTCGACCAGAACGCGTTCGCGGTGACCAAGGAATTCGCCACCAAGAACAACCTCAAGACCCTTTCGGATCTGGGGAAGTCGAAGCTCAAGGTCAAGATCGCGGCGGGCCCCGAGTGCCCCGTCCGCGTCTTCTGCGCCCCCGGCCTGAAGACCAAGTACGGCATCGAGGTCGGCGGGATCGACCCCAAGGGCGTCGGCACCCCGCAGGCCAAGCAGGCCGTCAAGGACGGCGTCGACCAGCTGGTGCTGACCACCACGACCGACGCCACCCTGGACCAGTACGGCCTGGTGCTCCTCGAAGACGACAAGAAGCTCCAGAACGCGGACAACGTCCTTCCCGTGGTCAATGCGAAGGAAGCGGGCGCCCAGGAGATAGCCGGCGCGCTCGCGAAGCTCACCCACACGCTGACGACCGGCGATCTCGTCGAACTGAACCGCAAGGTGGACGCCGAGCGGGCGAAGGCGGCCGACGTCGCGAAGGACTATCTCCAGTCGAAGGGACTGATCAAGAAGTAGCGAAAACCGGGGCCCGGAGAAGACGGTTGGGAGAAGATTCGGGAGATTGACGGGCAGGGGCTCCATTGGGCGTCTACGCACGGTAAATTTCAGGCCATGCCACGTGGACGCCACCGCCATTCCCCTCCTCTGCACAGGCTCCTCTCACCGTCGGCCGTCGCCGGCGCCGCTGTCTTCTGCGCCGGTGGCGCCTGGCTGTTCGATCAGCCCATGGCACTGCGGGGCCTGGCCGCGGCCGCCGCGGTGGCCGCCGTCACCGGCTCGGTGCTGATGCGCGGCTGGGACCGGGCGGCCGGTCGCCGGGTCGCCGAGCTGACCCGCTCGCGCGCCGCCGACCAGTGGCGCACCGAGGAGCGGATCGCCGAACTGGAGGCGGACCTGGAGGAGTCGCGCGAGCTGCGCGGCCGCCTGGACGCCAAGCTCCGTGCCAAGCGCATGGAGCTGGCCGGGCTGCGCGGCGAACACGCGGCCCTGCTGCGGCGGTACGCGACGGCGGAGACCGAGCGGGCCAGCGCGCTGGAGGGCCGCCGCAGGCTCGCCCTGGAGGCCGCCGCCCCCAAGGCGCTGCCCGCCGCGGCCAGTACGCCGACGCCCGCCGCGTACGCGTCCGCCTCCAGGGCACTGGAGAACCTGCCGTACGCGCGCCGCGCGCAGGAGGCGCGCAGCGCGGCCGCGGCGGTGGAGGAGGCCCGTGCGGCGGCGCGCAGAACCCCGCAGGCCGTGCGCCCGTCGGCCGTCCCGGCCGCCCTGCCCGCACCGGCGGACCGGAAGGCGGACGAGCCGCAGGGGAAGCGCTCGGCGGCCGCCGGGAGCGGGGAACACGTCCGCCCGTCGTCCGCCGCCCTTCCCGCGCTGCCCGGGGCCCCGAAGCCGGTCGCGGCGGCGGTGGTTCCGTATGTCTCCCGTCCCGCCGTACGGCCCGAGGGCAGCTTCGACTTCTTCGGCACCGCGGCCGAGAAGGAGGCCGCCGAGAGGGAGGCGGTAGAGGCCGCGATAGCGGCGGCCGCGGAGGAGGACCTGGCCGACGTGGTCGGCGAGGAGGTCCTGGCCGAGCGGCCGCACACCCGCCCCGAGCGGGTCGTCGGCAAGGTCATCGACCTGACCGCGCACGACGAGACGGAGCAGCTGGACGTGGCGGTGCTGCGGACGGCGATCTCGTAGACGGTACGGAACGGAACGGGGCCCCGGCGCTTGATGCGCCGGGGCCCCGTCGTATGTCTGGGGGTGCGGCTACTTGTCGATGTCGCCGACGACGAAGAAGAGCGAGCCCAGGATGGCGACCATGTCGGCGACCAGCGTGCCCGGGAGGAGCTCGGTGAGGGCCTGGATGTTGTTGTACGAGGCCGAGCGGAGCTTGAGCCGGTACGGGGTCTTCTCGCCCTTGCTGACGAGGTAGTACCCGTTGATGCCCAGCGGGTTCTCGGTCCACGCGTAGGTGTGGCCCTCGGGGGCCTTCAGGACCTTCGGGAGGCGCTGGTTGATCGGGCCGGGCGGCAGCTCGGCGAGCCGGTCGAGGCAGGCGTCGGCGAGTTCGAGGGCGTTGTGCGTCTGCTCCAGGAGCACCTCGAAGCGGGCCAGGCAGTCGCCCTCGGTGCGGGTGACGACCCGCAGGGTGTCCTGGAGTTCGCCGTACGCGAGGTACGGCTCGTCGCGGCGCAGGTCGAAGTCGACGCCCGAGCCGCGGGCGATGGGCCCGCTGACGCCGTACGCGTGCACGGCCTCCTGGGACAGGACGCCGACGCCGCGGGTGCGGCCCCGGAAGATCTCGTTGCCGAGCACGAGCCGGTCGTACACGTCCATCCGCGAGTTGGCGGCGGCGACGGCCTCCCGGGCGCGGCCCAGCCAGCCCAGCGGGAGGTCCTCCTTGAGGCCGCCGACGCGGTTGAACATGTAGTGCATACGTCCGCCGGAGACCTCCTCCATCACGTGCTGGAGCTCCTCGCGCTCACGGAAGGCGTGGAAGATCGGGGTGATTCCGCCCAGTTCGAGGGGGTACGAGCCGAGGAACATCAGGTGGTTGAGCACGCGGTTCAGCTCGGCGAGGAGCGTGCGGGTCCAGACGGCGCGCTCCGGGACCTCCATGCCGAGCATGCGCTCGACGGCCATGACGACGCCGAGCTCGTTGGAGAAGGCGGAGAGCCAGTCGTGGCGGTTGGCGAGCATGACGATCTGGCGGTAGTCGCGCGCCTCGAAGAGCTTCTCGGCGCCGCGGTGCATATAGCCGACGACCGGCTCGGCGTGCCGGATGCGCTCGCCGTCGAGGACGAGGCGGAGGCGGAGCACGCCGTGGGTGGAGGGGTGCTGGGGGCCGATGTTGAGCACCATGTCGGTGCTCTCCGCCGCCCCGCCGATGCCGACCGTGGTCTCCGTCATGGGCGACAGTATCCCCGGCGGGGGTTGGTTTCCCCCACCCCGCCCCTCCCCGCAGTGACATGTGCGGCTCCGCCGCGTGGCCTCCGGGGGGTGGGTGGGGGTCAGGGTGGGTGGGTTTCCCCGGCGGCCACGCCCCCGGACCCCTGGCGGGGGCTCCGCCCGTTGCACTGGCGGGGGCCGGCTGCGCCCCCTGCACCCTTGGCGGGGCTCCGCCCCCTGCACCCCGCCAAGGGGCTAGCGCCTCAGCCCCGTCCCCCTCAGGGCCGCAGGGAACTGCGCGACCAGCCCCCACCGGCCCGCAGTCAAACACCGGGCCCAGAAGGGCCGCGGGGAACTGCGCGATCAGCCCCCACCGGCCCGCAGACCGAGACCCGCACCCCCGGAGGGCCAGCCCCACCCATCCGCAGACGCATCCCTCACACCCGCTCCCGCAGCCACAAAAAGTCCCCCAGCCCGCCCCGAGCCACCAGCTCCGCCGCCTCCCCCGCGCGCGCCAGCGCCCGTACGTAAGCGGCCGGGTCCGTCGACGCCAGGGACAGGGGCGGGCGTTCGCCCGTGACGCCCAGCCTGGCCAGGGCCTCGCGCTGAAGCATCAGCTCCCCGGACCGGCCCGCGCACGCGTCCAGCGCCACATGGGACGTGATGTCGCACGTGCCGTCCGGCACGGGGGCCACCTCGCGGCCGCCCCGGAAGCCCGTGAGGGTTCCGTACCGCGGGCGCCCCCCAGCCACGTGCCCGTAGTCCACCGCCACCGCCAGCCCCGCAGACAACGTGCCGACCGCCCCCGCCCACGCCTCGTCCCGCGTGCGGCCGATCTCCGCCCGGTCGCCGGGCTCCCGCAGGGGCCACCACCGCTCCAGCCAGCGCGCGTCCTCGCCGGAGACGGGCGCGCCGAGGTGTTCGCCCCCGTCGGGGCGGACCAGGACCTCGCGCGGGACGCCGTCCGCGTCGGCCTCGGCCACGTCCGCCGGGACGTTGTCCAGCCACTCGTTGGCGAACAGGAGGCCCCGGACGCCAGTGGGAGGCCGAGCGAGCCACGTCACCCGCTCATCGAGCCCCGGCGGACGCGCCGCGCGCTCCACGGCGTACGCCCGTACGGGGAATCCGGCGGGCAGCGCGGCCAGTACGCCCGTGACGAGCTCCCCGCGCCCCGCGCCCATGTCGACGAACGCGACCTCGCCGCCCCCGAGCTCCTGCGCGACCTCCTCCAGGAGCCGCGCCACGGCCTGGGCGAAGAGCGGCGAGGCGTGGACGGAGGTACGGAAGTGGCCTGCGGGGCCCTCGGGGCGGAGGTAGAAGCCGCCGGGGCCGTACAGGGCCTGTTCGGTCGCCGCCCGCCAGCCGGACCAGGCCTGCGAACCCCTCGCTGTGTCGTCCCTCACCTCGTGTTTCACAGCAGAAGGCTAGGCGCCCTCCACCTTGGGGAGTACGCCCCGGCGACCCGGATCGACCCTCCGGTTGACCCTTGCACCGATCCGGCTTCCCTACGCTGGGTTACGTGCAGCTCCTCTACGACTTCATCCGCAGACACCCGACCGCGGTCGACACCCTCTGGGCGGTCTTCCTCTTCGGGATCTCCGGCATGTCGCTCGTCTCCGGCGGTACCGGCCACGGCTCGACCCCGGCGGCCCTGCTGATCGCCGTCGGACTGAGCGTCGTCGTGGCGCTGCGCCGCCGCGCACCCGAGAAGACGTTGGTGCTCGCGGCCGGAATGGGGCTGGTCCAGCTGGCGCTGAACGTCAGCCCGAACGTGTCGGACTTCGCCATGCTGGTCGCGATCTACACGGCGGCCGCCGTCGGCGAGCGCTGGGCCTCGCGGTTCGCCCTGGTGGGCTCGCTGCTCGCCGCTGTGATCGCGATGGTGCGCTGGCCCGACTACAACGGCAGCGACGGCGGCATGAGCCCGGGCCAGACCGTCTTCTTCGTCATCGTGATGACGGTCCCGTTCATCCTCGCCTGGGTCCTCGGCGATTCGATGCGCACCCGACGGGCGTACTTCGCCGAGCTGGAGGAGCGCGCCGCCCGCCTGGAGAAGGAGCGCGAGGCGCAGGCGAAGGTCGCCGTCGCCGCCGAGCGCGCCCGGATCGCCCGCGAGCTGCACGACGTCGTCGCCCACAACGTCTCGGTGATGGTGGTCCAGGCGGACGGCGCCGCGTATGTGATGGACAGCGCGCCCGACCAGGCGAAGATCGCCCTGGAGACCATCTCGATGACCGGCCGCCAGGCGCTCGCCGAGATGCGCCGCCTGCTCGGCGTGCTGCGCACGGGCGAGCACCGGGAGGCGGGGGAGTATGTGCCGCAGCCGGACGTCGAGCAGATCGAGGAGCTGGTCGAGCAGGTGCGTACGGCCGGGCTCACCGTGGACTTCAAGATCGAGGGCACCCCGCGCCCGCTGCCCAGCGGCGTCGAGCTCACGGCGTACCGGATCGTGCAGGAGGCGCTCACCAACACGCGCAAGCACGGCGGCCCGGAGGCGGGCGCCAGCGTCCGCCTGGTCTACTTCGACGACGGGCTCGGCCTGCTGGTCGAGGACGACGGGCGCGGGGCGGCGCACGAGATGTACGAGGACGGCGGCGCCGACGGCCGGGGGCATGGTCTGATCGGCATGCGCGAGCGCGTCGGCATGGTGGGCGGCACCCTGGACGCGGGGCCGCGGCCGGGCGGCGGCTTCCGCATCAGCGCCCTGCTGCCGCTGAAGCCCGCCCACTAGTTCCCGTACGCGCACTAGTTTTCCCGTACGCCCGAATTTCTCGTACGTCGTGATGGAGAGGGACCCGATGACGATCCGCGTGATGCTCGTCGACGACCAGGTGCTGCTGCGCACCGGCTTCCGGATGGTGCTCGCCGCCCAGCCGGACATGGAGGTCGTCGCGGAGGCGGGCGACGGCGCGGAGGCGATCGAGATCCTCCGCGCGACCGCCGTGGACGTGGTGCTGATGGACGTGCGCATGCCGCGGCTCGACGGGGTGGAGGCGACGCGCCGGATCTGCTCGGCCGAGACGCCCCCCAAGGTGCTGATCCTGACCACCTTCGACCTGGACGAGTACGCGTTCTCCGGTCTGAAGGCGGGCGCCAGCGGCTTCATGCTGAAGGACGTGCCGCCGGGCGAACTGCTGGCCGCCATCCGTTCGGTGCACAGCGGTGACGCGGTCGTCGCGCCGTCCACCACCCGGCGCCTGCTCGACCGGTTCGCCCCGATGCTGCCGACGACCGGCAAGGAGAAGGGACCCGGCGGCGCCATGGACAGGCTGACCGAGCGCGAGCGCGAGGTCATGCTGCTGGTCGCGCAGGGCCTCTCGAATGGCGAGATCGCGGCGCGTCTGGTCCTCTCGGAGGCCACCGTGAAGACCCATGTCGGCCGGATCCTGACGAAGCTGGGGCTGCGGGACCGGGTCCAGGTGGTCGTCCTCGCCTACGAGTCGGGGCTGGTGCGGGCCGGAGGGCTCTGAGCCGGCCGGCTCTCTTGGCCCGTACGGTCCTCAGCGGCCCGTACGTCCTCAGTCGCCGCGCAGGACCAGTGCGAGCAGCCCCGGGAAGCGCTCGTCGAACTCCTCGCGGCGCAGGCGGTTGACCCGCTTGGACCCGTCGTCGCGCTGCTCGACCAGCCCGGCCGCGCGCAGCACCGAGAAGTGGTGGCTCAGCGCCGCCTTGCGTACGGGCACGTCGAACGAGCCGCAGCTGCGCGTCCACTCCTGGGACTCGGCGAGCTCGCGCACGAGCTGGAGGCGGACCGGGTCGCCGAGGGCGTCCAGGGCCGTGATCAGGGGGACCTTGTCGGGGTGGGTGTGTTCGGGTGCCGCGCGATGGGTCATCGGTGTCCTTCCTCCTGCCCGGGCCCGGCGAGCTGCTCTTGCCGAGTGTTCGATGTGGGTCGTACACTCCTGAGTGTTCGACATTCATTGAACACTTTACGTGCCGAGGGGGACTCACGTCATGCGTGCGATTCAGGTCAGCGAGCTGGGCGGTCCGGAAGTACTGCGGCTGGTCGAGACCGAGGTGCCCAGGCCCGGTCCCGGCGAGGTCGCCATCGACGTCGCCTACGCCGGGGTCAACTTCGCCGAGGTGAAGGCCCGTTCGGAGGGCTACCGGGTGCGGTCCCTGCCGTTCGTGCCGGGCCTTGAGGTCTCCGGGCGCGTACGGGAGCTCGGCGCGGGCGTCGAAGGGCTCGTCGTCGGCCAGGAGGTCGCGGCGATGGCCGAGGGCGGCGGCTACGCGGACGTCGCCGTCGTCGCGGCCGCCGCCGTCTTCCCGGTGCCGGAGGGCGTCGGCCTGCGCACCGCCGCCACGCTCCCCACGGTCCTGCCCACCGCGCACGCCCTCGTCCACGAGGTGGGGCGGCTGCAGCCCGGCGAGAGCGTCCTGGTCCAGGGCGCGGCGGGCGGCGTCGGCACGGTCGTGGGGCAGATCGCCCGGCTCGCGGGCGCGGGCGCCGTCTACGGCGTGGTGTCCAGCGAGGCCAAGGCCGCGTACGCGCGCGAGCACGGGTACGACGACGCGTTCCTCACCGGCTCCTTCGCCCAGGACGTGCGCCGGGCGACCGGCGGCCGGGGCGTGGACCTCGTCCTTGACCCGGTCGGCGGCGAGACGCTGCGTCAGGGGCTGGACGCGCTGACCTTGTTCGGGCGGCTCGTCTCGTACGGGAACGCGGGCGGCGGGGAGCCGTGGCGCGTCGGGCAGCCCGAGCTCTACCCGGGTGCCCGCTCGGTCGCGGGCTTCTCCATCCTGGGCCTGGCGGCCGGCGCCCCGGACGCGCTGCGCGAGCTGGCCGGACGTTCGTTCGCGCTCGCGGCGGACGGCAGCGTGAAGCTGCCGGTGACCGCGGAGTTCCCCTTGGGGCAGGCGCCGGAGGCCCACCGCCTGATGGAGGGCCGCACGTCGACGGGGAAGCTGCTGCTGCGGGTCAGTGGCTGAGGAGGGGTGGGCCGGTGTTTGTCTGCAGGCGGTGGGGGCTGATCGCGCAGTTCCCCGCGCCCTTTCAGACACCTACTGGTGCAGGGAGCTGGTGCAGCGACCCCCAACCCCCAAGGGGCGCGGGGAACTGCGCGCTCAGCCACGGACAACCCGCACCCGGAACACGACGCGCTACCGCAGCACCCCCTCCAGGAAATCGCTGCCGAGGCGGGCCACCACCGCCACGTCCAGCTGGTGCAGCACATAGCGGCCGCGGCGCTGGGTGGTGAGCAGGCCCGCCTTCTTCATCACCGCGAGGTGGCGCGACACCTCCGGGGCGCTGATCCCGTACGCGTCGGCCAGCTCGCTCGTCGTGTACGCGCCCCGGGCGAGGCTGCGGCACAGCCGCATCCGCATCGGGTGCGCGACCGCCTCAAGGCGTGCCTTCACCACGTCGACGGGCGCGGCGCCGCCCAACTCGCCCGTCGGGACCGGATACTGGACGACCGGCTGCCAGCCCGGCGCGTGCAGCGCGAACAGGTGCGGCCAGCCGAACGCGGTGGGGATGAACGTCAGGCCGGTGCCCGCCGCGCTCGTACGCCCGTGGGTCAGCTTGTCCACGACGATACGGCTGCCCCGCTCGTCCTGTTCGAGGGCGACGGCGGGGGAGACCGCCGCGACCGCCTCCGCCAGGCCCTTGTGCTTCAGGAGCTCCGTCTTGTGCCGTGCGTCGGCGGCCAGTTGGACCCGGACGCGCTGCCAGGTCTCCCCGAAGAACGCGGCGTCGCAGTCCTCCAACAGCCTGCGTATCCACGCGCGCGCCCCCGGCGGGTCGAGCAGCATCCGCTTCACGAAGGCGGCCTGGCGCGGGCCGCGCGCGGCGGCGAGGTCCAGGGCGCGGTCCCGCATCCGCGCGTCGACCAGCGGGGACGGCGCCCCCGCGTTGTAGAGGCTCGCGCAGGAGATCTCCAGCGCCGCCGCCACGTACTTCTCGTCGTCCATGCGGTCGAGGTCGTCCAGCTCCTCGGCCAGCGTCTCGCGGGGCCGCGGCGGCAGCAGGATGTCCGAGCGGGTGGACCGCCACAGGAAGTCCGCCTCGTGCAGCCGGTCGGCCAGCTCCGGCTTGAGCCCGGCCGCCGTGGTGGTGGTCCAGCCGTGCAGCCGGGCGTGGTGCGCGGGCTCGGAGAGCGCGTGCAGGGCGGCGCCCAGCTCGGCCAGCGGAGAGGGTCCGAAGACGATCCGCTCCTGCGGCAAACCCGTGATGTCGATGCACACGCTCATGCGCCCATGGTGCACTGCCCCACTGACAGCGCCCCCGTCGTTTGACGCCCCTGGTCAATCGGCGCGACGGACGGCCCCGACCGGCGCAGCCTGGATGCATGGACGCCATCCAGCAGCACATGCTCGACACCTATCGCACGGCCCGGCTCCAGGAGCCGCCGCCCCCGCTGCCGGGCACGCACGACGTGCGCACCCTGCGCGAAATACGGGACTACCGGCGCTTCGAAGCGGTCCTCTCCGGCCGCCTCGCGGGCGGCCGGCTGCGCGCCGCCCTGGGCCGCCTCTTCGCCCCGCACCGGCCGCCGGCCTGCCGCTGAGGGGCGGCGTCAGGGGCGGGGGCGCCCGCTCACCCCTTGCTCCCCTCGCCCAGCCTCCGCACGAACTCCGCCACCGCGTCCCGTACGTCCTCCGCCGACCACCGCAGGCCCGGCTCCGCCACCGTCAGCTCCGTGTACGAGAGCCCGGGCGGCCCCGCGGGCGCCGGGAACCAGCGGCGGAAGAGGGCCACTCCGGTCTCCTCGGCCTGTACGAGCGCGGCGTCGGACAGGGCGTCCGCCCCGTACGGCAGCCAGACGTGGAACTGGTGGGTGTGCGGGACCTCCGGGTTGATCCGGAACCATGGCACCCCCGCCTTGGCGAACCCCTCCGCCAGCGCGCCGGCCACCACGCGCGCGTGGGCGACGTACGACGGCAGCTCGGGCAGCACCCGGTCGAGCCCGACGAGCGCGGACAGGGCCGCCGGATACTGCTGGAAGACCTGGCCCCCGTAACGATGGCGCCAGGTGCGCGCCTCCTCGATCAGGGACTCCGGACCGGCGAGCACCGCGCCCGACATGCCCTCCAGGGTCTTGTAGTACGACACGTAGACGCTGTCCGCGAGCTGCGCGATCTCCTGGAGCGGGCGGTCGAAGTGCACGGCGCACTCCCACAGCCGCGCGCCGTCGAAGTGCACCACCGCATCGCGTTCCCGGGCCGCCTCCACCACGGCGGTCAGCTCGTCCCAGGTGGGCAGGACGAACCCGGCGTCGCGCAGCGGCAGCTCCAGCATCAGCGTGCCGAACGGCTCCTCGAAGTCCCGTACCTCCTCGGCCGTGGGAAGCCGGGGCGCGGTCGTCGGGTGGACCGTGCGCAGCCCGCTCACCGCACCGAAGGCGCGCCGCTCGTGCACCTCTGGATGGGCCAGCGGGTGCAGCGCCACCGTGCTGTCGCCGGTGCGCCCCGCCCAGCAGCGCAGAGCGACCTGCTGGGCCATGGTGCCGGTCGGGAAGAAGGCGGCCGCCGGGAAACCGAGCAGGTCGGCGGTGCGCCGTTCCAGCTCGGCGACCGGCCCGTCGCCGTAGAAGTCCGGCACCTCGGCCATGTCGTAGACCGCGCGCGCGTCGGCCGCCAGTGCCGTCAGCCGCTCGCCCATGCCCGTCTCGCCGGGCGCCCGCCACAGGGTCCGCTCCGCATTGCGCCAGGCCGCCAGTCTGCGCAGGCGCAGCTCCTGCTCGGCCCGGCCGTTCCCATCCACCTCGTCAGTCATGATCAGATCATCGCCCACAGCCTGTGGACAGCCGCGGACGTCTCGAAACCTGGGCGTAGCATGACGGGGAAATCGTCCGGTACCCCTCGCGGACTGGAACGGAAGGCCCGCCGCGTGAACGCACAACCAGAAACCCGCCCAGCCCGCCTCACCGTCGGTGTCGTCGGTGCCGGCCGGGTCGGCCCCGCCCTCGCCGCCGCGCTGAAGCTCGCCGGGCACCGCCCGGTCGCGGTCTCCGGCGTGTCGGACGCCTCCGTGCGCCGGGCCGCCGCCCTGCTGCCGGACGTGCCCCTGGTGCCGCCCGCCGAAGTGCTGGCCGCCGCGGACCTGGTGCTGCTCACCGTCCCCGACGACGCCCTGCCGGGCCTGGTGGAGGGCCTCGCCGAGACAGGCGCGATCCGCCCCGGCCAACTGCTCGTGCACACCTCCGGGCGGTACGGGACGGACGTGCTCGCGCCCGCCACGCGCGCGGGGGCGCTGCCGCTGGCCCTGCACCCCGCGATGACGTTCACCGGGACCGGCGTCGACGTCCAGCGCCTGGCCGGGTGCTCGTTCGGCGTCACCGCGCCGGAGGAACTGCGGCTCGCCGCGGAAGCGCTGGTCATCGAGATGGGCGGCGAGCCCGAGTGGATCGAGGAGCAGAACCGGCCGCTCTACCACGCGGCCCTCGCCCTCGGCGCGAACCACCTCGTCACCCTGGTGGCCCAGTCCATGGAGCTGCTGCGGCTGGCCGGAGTCTCCGCCCCCGACCGGATGCTCGGCCCGCTCCTGGGAGCGGCGCTCGACAACGCGCTGCGCTCCGGCGACGCGGCCCTGACCGGCCCCGTCGCGCGCGGCGACGCGGGCACGGTCGCGGCGCACATCGCCGAGCTGCGCAAGCACGCCCCCGGCACGGTCGCCGGATACCTCGCCATGGCCCGTACGACCGCCGACCGGGCGCTCGCCCACGGCCTGCTGAAGCCCGAGCTCGCCGAGGATCTGCTGGGCGTGCTCGCGGACGGAGAGAACCGATGACCCTTCTGGTCCGCACCGCCGCCGAGCTGGCAGCCCTGGAGCGCACCGGCCGCCGCGCCGTCGTCATGACCATGGGCGCCCTGCACGAGGGGCACGCCACCCTGGTGCGCACCGCGCGCGAGAGCGTCGGCCCCGGCGGCCAGGTCGTCGTCACGGTCTTCGTGAACCCGCTGCAGTTCGGCGCGGGCGAGGACCTCGACCGCTATCCGCGCACCCTGGACGCCGACATCGAACTGGCCGGGCACGCGGGCGCCGACGCCGTGTTCGCGCCCTCCGTGGACGAGGTCTACCCCGGTGGCGAGCCGCAAGTGCGCATCACCGCGGGGCCGATGGGCGAGCGGCTCGAAGGCGCCTCCCGCCCCGGCCACTTCGACGGCATGCTCACCGTCGTCGCCAAGCTGCTCCACCTCACCGCCCCCGACCTCGCGCTGTTCGGGGAGAAGGACGCCCAGCAGCTGGCCCTGATCCGACGCATGGCGCGCGACCTCAACTTCCCCGTGGAGATCGTCGGCGTGCCCACGGTCCGCGAGGCCGACGGGCTCGCCCTCTCCAGCCGCAACCGCTACCTCTCGCAGGCCGACCGCACCACCGCGCTGGCGCTGTCGCGCGCGCTGTTCGCGGCCCGCGACCGGCTGACGGCCGAGCACGCGCTCCACGCGCGCGCCGCAGCCACCCACGCCTCCTCCGGGCGCGCCCTGGCGCTCTCCCGGATCGGCGAGGCCCGCGCGGCCGCCGACGCGTACGCGGTGGAGGCGGCGGGCCCGTCCCCCGCGGTCGTGCGCGCCGCCGCCCAGAGCGTCCTGGACGAGGCCGCCAAGGCGGAACCGCCGCTGGCCCTGGACTATCTGGCGCTGGTCGACCCGGCGACGTTCGACGAGGCCGTGGACGGCTTCGCCGGTGAGGCGGTCCTCGCGATCGCCGCGCGCGTCGGCACCACCCGCCTCATCGACAACATCCCGCTGAACTTCGGAGCCCCCGCATGACCAGGACGAACGACGGTCCGGCCCGGACCGGCATACGGCTGGACGCGCCCGCACCCGGCTGGTCCATCGACGCGGACGTCGTGGTCGTCGGCTCGGGCGTGGCGGGCCTCACCGCAGCCCTGCGCTGCACCGCCGCCGGGCTCACCACCGTGGTGGTGACCAAGGCGCGGCTCGACGACGGCTCGACGCGCTGGGCGCAGGGCGGCATCGCGGCGGCCCTCGGCGAGGGCGACACCCCCGAACAGCACCTGGACGACACGCTGGTGGCGGGCGCGGGCCTGTGTGACGAGACCGCGGTGCGCACCCTGGTCACCGAGGGCCCGGACGCGGTGCGGCGGCTGATCGCCACCGGCGCCGCCTTCGACACCGACGACTCCGGCGCCATCTCGCTGACCCGCGAGGGCGGCCACCACCGCCGCCGCATCGCCCACGCGGGCGGCGACGCCACGGGCGCCGAGATCTCGCGCGCGCTGGTCGAGGCCGTCCGCGAGCAGGCCGTACGGACCATCGAGAACGCGCTCGTACTCGACCTGCTGAGGGACGACGACGGGCGTACGGCGGGCATCACCCTGCACGTCATGGGCGAGGGCCAGCACGACGGCGTGGGGGCCGTCCACGCCCCCGCCGTGGTGCTCGCCACCGGCGGCATGGGCCAGGTCTTCTCGGCCACCACCAACCCGCCGGTCTCCACCGGCGACGGCGTCGCCCTGGCGCTGCGGGCCGGCGCCGAGATCTCCGACCTGGAGTTCGTCCAGTTCCACCCGACCGTGCTCTTCCTCGGCGCCGACTCCGAGGGCCAGCAGCCGCTGGTCTCCGAGGCGGTACGGGGAGAGGGCGCCCACCTCGTCGACGCCTCCGGCACCCGCTTCATGCTCGGGCAGCACGAGCTGGCCGAGCTGGCGCCCCGCGACATCGTGGCCAAGGCGATCACGCGCCAGATGCAGGCGCGGGGCACCGAGCACATGTACCTGGACGCACGGCACTTCGGCGCCGAGATGTGGGAGCAGCGTTTCCCCACCATCCTCGCCGCCTGCCGCGCCCACGGCATCGACCCGGTCACCGAGCCCATCCCGGTCGCCCCGGCCGCCCACTACGCCTCCGGGGGCGTCCGCACCGACCTGCACGGCCGCACCACGGTCCCGGGGCTCTACGCGTGCGGCGAGGTCGCCTGCACCGGCGTCCACGGCGCCAACCGGCTCGCCTCCAACTCCCTGCTTGAGGGCCTGGTCTTCGCCGAGCGCATCGCGGCCGACATCGCGGCGGGCGGCCACGCGCGCGTGGCGGCCCCCCAGGACGACGCCCATCGCGTCCCCGGGTCCGCCCCCACCTCCCCGCTGCTGGCCCCCGAGACCCGCATCCAGATCCAGCGGATCATGACCAACGGCGCGGGCGTGCTCCGCTCCGCCGACAGCCTCGCCGGGGCCGCCGCCCGCCTGGAGGAGATCCGGGCCGACGCCGACGGAGCCGGTGAGCGCAAGGCCGCCGAGCCCGGCGTGGACGCGTGGGAGACCACCAACCTGCTGCTCGTCGCGCGCGTGCTGGTCGCCGCCGCCGCCGCCCGCGAGGAGACCCGCGGCTGCCACTGGCGCGAGGACCGGCCCGACCGGGACGACGAGGACTGGCACCGCCACCTCGTCGTACGGGTGACGCCGGACCGTACGCTCGACGTCCGCCGCACCGATTCCGCAGACTTCCCCCCGACAGTCGCCGACGCCCCCAGGGAGCCGTAACCGTGAGCACCCCCGACGAACACCGTCCCGAGCCGGTGGACGTACCGCTGATCCAGATCGGCGTCCCCGCGAGCGGAGGCTGCGGCGACGACTGCGGCTGCGGCGACGAGGACGTGTACGAGTGCGGCCTCGACCCCACGCTGGCCGCGCTGCTGGCCGAGGCGGGCCTGGACCCCGTACAGGTCGAGGACATCGCGCACCTCGCCATCGAGGAGGACCTCGACGGCGGCGTGGACGTGACGACCGCCGCGACCGTCCCCGAGGACGCCGTCGCCACCGGCGACTTCACCGCGCGCGAGGCCGGCACGGTCGCGGGCCTGCGGGTCGCCGAGGCGATCCTGTCGATCGTGTGCACCGAGGAGTTCGAGGTCGAGCGGCACGTCGCGGACGGCGACCGGGTGGAGGCGGGCCAGAAGCTGCTGAGCGTCACCACGCGCACCCGCGACCTGCTCACCGCCGAGCGCAGCGCGCTCAACCTGCTGTGCCGCCTGTCCGGCATCGCGACCGCCACGCGCGCGTGGGCGGACGCCCTGGAGGGCACGCGCGCGAAGGTGCGCGACACCCGCAAGACGACGCCGGGGCTGCGCGCCCTGGAGAAGTACGCGGTGCGCTGCGGCGGCGGCGTCAACCACCGCATGTCGCTCTCCGACGCGGCGCTGGTCAAGGACAACCACGTGGTGGCCGCGGGCGGCGTCGCCGAGGCCTTCAAGGCCGTACGGGAGATGTTCCCGGAGGTGGCGATCGAGGTCGAGGTCGACACGCTCGACCAGGTCGGCGAGGTCCTGGAGGCGGGCGCCGACCTGATCCTGCTGGACAACTTCACGCCGGAGCAGACCGCGCGCGCGGTGGAGATCGTGGCCGGCCGGGCGTTCCTGGAGTCCTCGGGCCGCCTCACCCTGGAGACCGCGGCGCAGTACGCGGCGACGGGTGTCGACTACCTGGCGGTCGGCGCGCTCACCCACTCCTCGCCGATCCTCGACATCGGACTCGATCTGCGCGAGGCGGCGTAACCGATGCTGCTGACGATCGACGTAGGCAACACGCAAACGGTCCTCGGCCTCTTCGACGGCGAGGAGGTCGTCGAGCACTGGCGGATCTCCACCGACCCGCGCCGCACCGCCGACGAGATGGCGGTCCTGCTCAACGGTCTGATGGGCATGCACCCGCTGCTCGGGGCGGAGCTCGGCGACAACATCGAGGGCATCGCGATCTGCTCGACGGTGCCGTCGGTCCTGCACGAGCTGCGCGAAGTGACCCGCCGCTACTACGGCGACGTCCCTGCGGTCCTGGTCGAGCCCGGCATCAAGACCGGCGTCCCGATCCTGATGGACAACCCCAAGGAGGTCGGCGCGGACCGCATCATCAACGCGGTCGCGGCGGTCGAGCTGTACGGGGGCCCGGCGATCGTCGTCGACTTCGGCACGGCCACGACGTTCGACGCGGTGAGCGCGCGCGGCGAGTACGCGGGCGGGGTGATCGCCCCCGGCATCGAGATCTCGGTCGAGGCCCTCGGGGTCAAGGGCGCCCAGCTCCGCAAGATCGAACTGGCCCGGCCGCGGGCGGTGATCGGCAAGAACACGGTCGAGGCGATGCAGGCGGGGATCGTGTACGGGTTCGCCGGGCAGGTCGACGGGGTCGTGACCCGCATGGCCCGCGAGCTGGTGGGCCCGGGCGGCGACCCGTCCGACGTCACGGTGATCGCCACGGGCGGGCTGGCCCCGATGGTCCTGGGCGAGGCGCATGTGATCGACGAACACGAGCCGTGGCTGACGCTGATCGGCTTGCGGCTGGTGTACGAACGCAACATTTCCCGCATGTAGCTCAGCCCCACCCCGCTCCTTCCCGCTGTCATATGAGGCTCCGCCGCGTGGCCTCCGGGGGTGGGAGGGGGCGGAGGTGGGGTTTCCCGGGAGCTCCCCCCGGACCCCTTCGCGGGGCCTGCGGCCCCAGCACCCCTGGAACCCCGTGTTCGTCTGCGGGCTGTGTGTGGCTGGTCGCGCAGTTCCCCGCGCCCCTGGAGGCAAATGGGGGCTCGGCCGAATTTCAGCCCCACCGGCGTGCGAGGAGCGCGGTCCGGGCACATTCAGCCCCATCGGCGTTTGAGGAGCGGGGTCCGGGGTGGAGCCCCGAAGCGGGGGCGGGGGCGCAGCCCCAGCGGGGTACCGGGGGCGGAGTCCCCCGTAAGCGGGGTGCGGGGGCCGCAGGCCCCGCAATGGGGTGCAGGGCCCCGTAGGCCCCGCCCGGGGGCCCCGCAGGCCCCGCCCCCGGGAAACCGTCCTCAGCCCCCACCCACCCCCGGAGGGTTACGGCGGGGCGGGGAATTCGACCCCCACCCGGACACAACGCGCCCACCACCCCCCATTAAACGGATTTTGTCCATTTAGGACGTATTGTCGGTTCATGCCCACGCCTTACGGATCCCGCGGCGGAATGGTGTTCAGCGCAGACGAGCTGCGTGTGCTCCGACGCGCCCTCGCCGTCGCCCTCCACCCTGCCCCCCTCGCGGACACGGACGTCCAGGACTGCCTCCGGCTAGCCGGATCCGTGGACGAGGCCGTGCGCGAGGCGAACCGGCTGCGCGCCTTTCTGCTGGCCGATCTCGCCCGCTACCGCACTGCCCTGCCCGGCTCCGCCCCGGGCTATCTGGAGCTCCTCCAGGACGCCCTGGCGGCCGGTTACGCCCCGACCCCGGACGACCTGGCAGCGCTGCGCGGGTTGCGCGCGCAGCCCGCGGCCGCCGCACTGCTCGAACGGTGCCGACGGCTGTCCGAGCACTCCGTACGGGCGCGGCTCGCCGCCGTGGCCCCGGGACCGCGCACCCGGCTCCTCGCCCTGCCCGGCGGGCGCGCCGCCGCGCAGGATCCGAAGCAGCCCCGACCCCAGCCCACGTCCGAGCCCGCCCCGCCGCAGCCCAAGGCGCCCCGCCCGGACCGGCCCATCCCCACCCCCGGCGAGGTGTTCCCGCCGCGCCGCAAGCCCCTGCCCCCGTCCGCCGCCCGCGCCGCCGGGTAGCTACTCTGGTCGGCATGGACTACGTTTCCGCGCTCGTTCCCCCCGTGGTGATGGCCGTCTTCTTCATCGGGCTCATCGTGACGATCGTCAAGAGCCAGGGCGGCCCCAACAAGGGCAAGGAGGACGCGGCCGTGGACGCCGCGCTCGCCCGCGCCGAGGCCGCACAGCAGCGGCCGAGCACCGGCCAGGTCTGACCGCGAAAGGCCTGCGGCCCCTCCCGGCCGCACGGCGCGTTTCACGCGTCAAGGGCGCGCGACCCTTATCAAGGGCGCGCGCCCTTTTTGCTGTTCACCACCGTAAATAACCAGCCATTCACGACATCTCCCACTATGGTGCAGATGTGCCTCGCCAATTGGGAGAGCTGGAAGACGCCGTCATGACGCGCGTCTGGCAGTGGAACCGTCCGGTCACCGTCCGGGAAGTACTGGAAGACCTTCAGCAGGAACGGTCCATCGCGTACACGACCGTGATGACCGTAATGGACAATCTCCATCAGAAGGGCTGGGTGCGCCGGGAAGTCGACGGACGCGCCTATCGATATACCGCGGTCTCCACCCGGGCCGCCTACGCGGCCGCACTGATGAACGAAGCGTGGTCGCAGAGTGACAACCCGGCCGCCGCACTGGTCGCCTTCTTCGGCATGATGTCTCCGGAGCAGCGCGAGTCCCTGCGCGATGCCGTACGGATGGTCGGACCGCCCGAGGGCTACGCGGATCCGGCCGATCCGCCACGGTCGACGGAAGCCGAGTCCCCGCAAGAGAGCGCACAACCCGCGGAACCCGCAGAACCCGATGGGACCGGAGACGGCACGGGGCGATAGCGTCCGGTCATGTCTTATGCCCCCGCAAATGCCGTCAGCGTCCGCCGGGCCAGGACCAGCGATGTCCCGGCGGTCCGCCGCCTTCTCGACGCGTACGTCGGCGCGGGGATCCTGCTCGACAAAGCGACCGTGACGCTTTACGAGGACATCCAGGAGTTCTGGGTCGCGGAACGCGACTCCGATGCCCGGGTGGTCGGCTGCGGCGCGCTGCACGTGATGTGGGAAGACCTCGCCGAAGTGCGCACTCTCGCGGTGGACCGCGAGTTCAAGGGCGCCGGAGTGGGGCATCTGGTGCTCGACAAGCTGCTGCAGACCGCCCGCTGGCTCGGGATCCGCAGGGTTTTCTGTCTCACCTTCGAAGTGGACTTCTTCGCGAAGCACGGCTTCACCGAGATCGGGGAGACTCCGGTCGACACAGATGTCTACAGCGAGCTGCTGCGCTCGTATGACGAGGGTGTCGCCGAGTTCCTGGGTCTCGAACGAGTGAAGCCGAACACCTTGGGCAACAGCCGGATGCTTCTGCACCTGTGATCGCGGGAACCCGGTGGAACCCGGCAGAGCCCTATGTCCGAATCGCGCACGTTTCCCGCTCTGTAAGGTCCCTGAACCTCTGCCGGGGGTTTGTGTTTTCCAGGCAAAAGCGGTTTCCTTTCCGCGTACTGCATTTTCGATGAAAGGAAATCCGGTGGCACAGAAGGTTCAGGTCCTTCTTGTCGATGACCTCGACGGCGGCGAGGCGGACGAGACCGTGACGTTCGCTCTCGATGGCAAGACCTACGAGATCGACCTCACCACCGCCAACGCGGACAAGCTGCGGGGTCTGCTCGACCCGTACACGAAGAGCGGGCGGCGCACCGGTGGCCGCGCTGCCGGCGGCCGGGGCAAGAGCCGCGCTGTCGCGACCGGCGGCCAGGACACCGCCCAGATCCGCAAGTGGGCCAAGGAGCAGGGCTACAGCGTGAACGACCGCGGACGCGTCCCGGCCGATATCCGCGAGGCCTACGAGAAGGCCAACGGCTGAGTTCCCGCGTTAGCCGACCCCTTCGCGCCGGCCCTCTCCAGGGCATGCGCGGAGCCGGTTACCGATTTCGTGGGGAACAACAGGGCCCGGTGGCATTCCGTCGCCGCCGCGTCCACCAGCCGGACGAGGTCGGGGGTGCCCTCACCGCCCCCGTCGCCCTTCGGTCCGGCGAATCCGGTGAAAGCCGGAAGGGTTGCCTCTACCTCGCACCCCGGCTCGGGAGGCCGCAGCCACACGGCGGTCTCCCGCGAGCCGTCCCGATCGGGCGGCACGCTCCAGCCGGGCGGTACGGGAGCGGTGATCCGGCCGCCGGCGCCGATGGCCGACAGGTCCAGGGCGACCCCGCCCCACTCCAGCCAGTCGAGCAGCCCCGGCAGCTCCTCCGCGCTGCCCGCGGCCACCAGGAGCCGCATCCGGCGCCCCACGAGGGCGACAGGGCCCGTGTGCCCGTACCGTCTCAGCAGGGCGGCACCGGCGGGCGCCGGGAGGTCGAGCACGTCGAAGCGCAGCCCCGTCAGGAGCCGCACCGGCGGTCCCGCCGCCACGGCCCAGCCGAGCTCCCGCTCGTACCACTGGACGAGCGGGCGGCCGAGCGGGGTGCGGGGGCAGGGCACGGTGAGGGCCATGTCCGGAGCAACTCCTGAAACGCCCCGGAGTTACGCAGAGTTTCCGGACGGATGCGTTCCGTAGGTGCATCGGGGGTGCGCGGAAGCATTCGGCGGCGCAAGTGTGTTCGCCCGTAGCTGAGGGAACCGGGGCGCGCCGCATGGACTGTCAGTGCTTACGGGTAAGACATTCCTAGTGGGGAGGGGCGAGAAGCTCGCCGGGCCGTCTCGCGTTCGCCATCGGCGTACTGGAGACAGGGGTATCTGCTTGGCCTGCGGGAACATCGTCTCGCACCATCGAGTTGGAGCAGTTGTCGACTGTTCGGCAGCAAGTTTCCCCGCCTGGGCGGGGGTGATCGGGTCGGATGTCGGCAGTTGGAATGAGCTGTCCCGTCCCACGGGACTAGCATGCGGAAGGACAGGGAGGGGACCGACCCCTTACTGCCCGACCGCTCTGAGGAGCGATTAACGATGTTCGAGAGGTTCACCGACCGCGCGCGGCGGGTTGTCGTCCTGGCTCAGGAAGAAGCCCGGATGCTCAACCACAACTACATCGGCACCGAGCACATTCTCCTGGGCCTGATCCATGAGGGTGAGGGTGTCGCCGCTAAGGCCCTGGAGAGCCTCGGGATTTCTCTTGAGGCGGTCCGCCAGCAGGTGGAGGAGATCATCGGCCAGGGCCAGCAGGCCCCGTCCGGTCACATCCCCTTCACTCCGCGTGCCAAGAAGGTCCTGGAGCTGTCGCTCCGCGAGGCCCTCCAGCTCGGCCACAACTACATCGGCACCGAGCACATCCTGCTCGGCCTGATCCGCGAGGGCGAGGGCGTCGCCGCCCAGGTCCTCGTGAAGCTGGGCGCCGATCTCAACCGGGTCCGGCAGCAGGTCATCCAGCTGCTCTCCGGCTACCAGGGCAAGGAAGCCGCCACCGCGGGCGGCCCGGCCGAGGGCACGCCTTCGACCTCCCTCGTCCTCGACCAGTTCGGCCGGAACCTCACCCAGGCCGCTCGTGAGTCCAAGCTCGACCCGGTCATCGGGCGCGAGAAGGAGATCGAGCGGGTCATGCAGGTGCTGTCCCGCCGTACCAAGAACAACCCGGTGCTCATCGGCGAGCCCGGCGTCGGCAAGACGGCGGTCGTCGAGGGCCTGGCGCAGGCCATCGTCAAGGGCGAGGTGCCCGAGACCCTCAAGGACAAGCACCTCTACACCCTGGACCTGGGCGCGCTTGTCGCCGGCTCCCGCTACCGCGGTGACTTCGAGGAGCGCCTGAAGAAGGTCCTCAAGGAGATCCGCACCCGCGGCGACATCATCCTGTTCATCGACGAGCTCCACACCCTGGTGGGTGCGGGCGCCGCCGAGGGCGCGATCGACGCCGCCAGCATCCTGAAGCCGATGCTCGCCCGCGGTGAACTCCAGACCATCGGTGCCACCACGCTCGACGAGTACCGCAAGCACCTGGAGAAGGACGCGGCCCTTGAGCGCCGCTTCCAGCCCATCCAGGTCGCCGAGCCGTCGCTGCCGCACACCATCGAGATCCTCAAGGGGCTGCGCGACCGTTACGAGGCCCACCACCGGGTCTCCATCACGGACGAGGCGCTGGTCCAGGCCGCGACGCTGGCCGACCGGTACATCTCGGACCGCTTCCTCCCGGACAAGGCGATCGACCTGATCGACGAGGCCGGCTCCCGGATGCGCATCCGCCGGATGACCGCGCCGCCGGACCTCCGCGAGTTCGACGAGAAGATCGCGGGCGTGCGCCGCGACAAGGAGTCGGCCATCGACTCCCAGGACTTCGAGAAGGCGGCCTCTCTCCGCGACAAGGAGAAGCAGCTGCTCGCCGCGAAGGCCAAGCGCGAGAAGGAGTGGAAGGCCGGCGACATGGACGTCGTCGCCGAGGTCGACGGCGAGCTCATCGCCGAGGTCCTCGCGACCGCGACCGGCATTCCCGTCTTCAAGCTGACGGAGGAGGAGTCCTCCCGTCTGCTGCGCATGGAGGACGAGCTCCACAAGCGCGTCATCGGCCAGAAGGACGCCATCAAGGCGCTCTCCCAGGCGATCCGGCGCACCCGTGCGGGTCTGAAGGACCCGAAGCGCCCCGGTGGCTCGTTCATCTTCGCCGGCCCGTCCGGCGTCGGTAAGACCGAGCTCTCCAAGACGCTCGCCGAATTCCTCTTCGGCGACGAGGACGCGCTGATCTCCCTCGACATGTCGGAGTTCAGCGAGAAGCACACGGTCTCGCGCCTCTTCGGTTCCCCGCCCGGATACGTGGGTTACGAAGAGGGCGGCCAGCTGACCGAGAAGGTCCGCCGGAAGCCGTTCTCCGTCGTCCTCTTCGACGAGGTCGAAAAGGCCCACCCGGACATCTTCAATTCCCTGCTCCAGATCCTGGAGGACGGTCGCCTGACCGACTCCCAGGGCCGGGTCGTCGACTTCAAGAACACGGTCATCATCATGACCACGAACCTCGGCACCCGGGACATCTCCAAGGGCTTCAACCTGGGCTTCGCCGCCCAGGGCGATGTGAAGACCGGCTACGAGCGGATGAAGGCCAAGGTCAACGAGGAGCTGAAGCAGCACTTCCGCCCCGAGTTCCTGAACCGTGTCGACGACACGGTGGTCTTCCACCAGCTCACCGAGGAAGACATCATCCAGATCGTCGACCTCATGGTCGACAAGGTGGACGAGCGCCTGAAGGACCGCGACATGGGCATCGAGCTCAGCGCGGAGGCGAAGTCGCTCCTGGCGAAGAAGGGCTACGACCCGATCATGGGTGCGCGCCCGCTGCGCCGGACGATCCAGCGCGAGATCGAGGACATCCTCTCGGAGAAGATCCTCTTCGGCGAGCTGCGCCCGGGCCACATCGTGGTCGTCGACACGGAGGGCGAGGGCGAGGCGAAGAAGTTCACCTTCCGCGGCGAGGAGAAGTCCGCGCTGCCGGACGTCCCCCCGATCGAGCAGGCGGCAGGCGGCGCCGGCCCGAACCTGAGCAAGGAGGCGTAGCCTCCGCGGGCTCGCCTTGAGGGGCTGCCCCGGCTGTATGCAGAGGTTTTGCGTACGGGCCGGGGCAGCCCCTTTTTCGTGCGTACGGTCAGAGGGGGCGGCCATTCACGGTGACGGCGACTCCGGACAGTGTGCGGAGGTCCCTGCGCTCTTCACGGCTCAGCTCCGGTCTGGCGAGGAGATTGAGGCTCAGCGCCTCCAGCGAGGGAAACACTTGGGGGAGTAGCCGGCAATCGCCGACGTCGTTCAACACGTTCAGGTGGACCTTGCGGATCTGTGGGCAGGGCGGCCCGCCGAGGAGTTCGCGGGGACGGCTGCCCCGGAGGCCCAAGGAAGTGAGTCTCGGCATTCTCGCCACCTGGGCCAGGAGACCGCGCAGGTCCGATGACCGGTACACCGTCAAGTGCGACAGTCCCCGCCACTCCTCCAGCCCGCTCGCATCCGCCATCGCATCCACGTACATGCTCGTGACTCCGGCATGCGCCGGTACCGCTGCCAGGCCGCGGCCTCTCATCCTGCCGAGACTGAGGGATTTGAGGGCCGTCAGCCCCGTAAGAGCGGAGAAGTCTTCGAGCTGGGGGCAATCGTCGGCCAGGGCCAGCCGATGGAGTCCATGGACACCACGGAGGAAGGAAAGGCTGGACAGGACGCCGTTGGACGCCAGGCGTAAGGAGCGCAGAGGCAAATTGCCCAGGGAGCCCGTCAGCTCCTGGGCGGTGAAGTTCCCCACGATGACGACCTCTTGGACGGCGGGGAGACCGCGAAGCTCTTCCAACTGTTCCTTCGATGTGACGCGCACTGTGATGCCCGGCCATGAGATCTGCGAGAGCACCTCGCGCGCGTAGGCGGTGGTGGGGTAGTGATCCCATGCGGTCGCGAACTCGTACGCCGCCGCACGGCTGTGAGAGGCCCAGGCGCGCGCATAGGGGATGGCTTCGGCCCCGCCAATCCTGTTGATCAGCGCGGTAATGCCGGGCGCCCCCGATGAATCGACCCCGCTGTCATCCGGCATGGGCAACTGCGGCAGCAGAGCAGGGCCGAGACGGGCCAGCAAGGCGATCGTGTGCGAACTCACCGGCGGTAACAGCGCCGCGATGCTCCGCTTCACGCGTTCGCTGGTCTGTTCATCGAGCCACGCCGCGTGCTGGGCGCAGAGCGCGGCCAGTACATGGGCTTCGTACGCTCGTTTTCCCTTCGCCTTCAGCAATCCATTGAGCAGCCCAGGCAGTTGACTCCGCCCGCAATGCCCGGCCGCGAGCAGAATGACGTCCTGCCACTGTTCGTCGCTCGCATGGCGGACCAGTTCCTTGATGTGGTCGTCCTCCACCAGCTCCTTCGCCGCCAGGAAGTCCTGGAACGTGCGGTGTGTGAACTGGTAGACATCGTGGCCGCGCTCCTGGAGCAGGCCGCTGCGGTTGAGGAGGTGGCGCAGGACCGCCTCCGGGGTGCCCTGTTCCCGTACGCGCGGCATCCCCGGCAGGGCCCGCTGGATCTGCAGCTCGGCCTGTTCCGCCGTGAACTCCGTCTGCCCCTCCCGCACCAGCCACACCGCGATCCGCTGGAGGAGCTGCGTGGACTCCTCCACAGTGAGGGTGATCCGTTCCGCCGCGCCCACCTTGCGGCGCTCGTCGCGGTTGCCGAGGAGCATGCGCAGGGCCGACTGGTACAGGTCCCAGCGGGTCTTCGGCAGGAAGCCCTGGCGCAGGCGGTGCAGGGCGCAGATGACCGCGCAGAGCAAGGGCGTACGCGCGAGCGCGGCCAGTGCCGCGTTGGTGCGGAACTGGTGGGCCAGGTCCCGCTCCAGCTCGTCCAGCGGCTCGTGCGGGTCGCTGTCCAGCCGGGCCGCCCGGTGCCAGGCGGCCACGAACGCCTGGATGTCCTCGTCCCGCATCGGCAGCAGCCGCAGCTCCTCGAACTCGGCGCGCCGCAGCCACCCCGGCTCCACCGCGAGCGGGCGTACGGTCGCCACGCACCGCACCTGCGGATAGCGCTCCAGGAGGAGCGAGAGCCATCGGTGGGCCTCCTCGCGGTCCTCCTGGGGGACCTCGTCGAGCCCGTCCACGAGCAGCATCGCCCGCCCGGTCTCCAGGACCCGCGCCGCCCAGCCGTCCGGCGCCTCGTCGATCATCAGGCGGGCCGCGTACGGGAGCCGGCCGGGCTGCGGGTAGGCGCCGCCCTGGGCGCGGAGGGTGCGCAGGGGTACGACGAACGGCACCAGGCCGTTCAGATCGGCCAGTTGGGGCCCGAGCGTGCCCGCCGCCGCGTGCGCCGCCAGCCACCACACGAGGGTCGTCTTGCCCGCGCCCGCCTCGCCCCGCAGCAGGACGCGCGGGCGGCAGGCGAGCAGCGCGTCGATGCGCTGGGGCGCCCCCGCATCGGGAAGGCCGGGCGCCCCGGGCCCCTTCGGCTGCGCCTCCAGACTCAGATACGCGGTGTCCAGGTCCCACTCCGCGTCGTGCCGGTTCAGCTCGTCGAGCCCGAAGATCCGGGTGCGGCGGTACTGGGCGCGCAGGGCCTTCGCGTACTCCTCCTCGTACGCCACGTCGTCCCCGTACTCGGCGGTGACCTCGGGCAGGGGCGTCATGGGCGCGCTGTAGTCGGCGCACCAGGTGCGGAAGCCCTCGTTCGCGGCGAGTGCGGCTACTGGTACGCACTCCACGCGCCGGTGACCGCGCCCCTTCGGCACCTTCCTCACCAGGCCGACCACCGTCGCGCCCACGTACACGGGCGCGCCGGAGAGCCCGGCGAGCGGGGAGGTGCCGTCGCGCCGCTCCCTCGCGGGCGGGCGGTCGAACTCGAAGGTCAGCGTCTGACGGAAGCGGCCCGCGACCGGCAGCACGGTTCCGGTGAACTGGTCGAGGTCCAGCCGGTCGCCGTCGTACCGCTGGACGTCCGGGAACCCGATGATCTCGCAGTAGGGGAGCGGCCGTTCGGTGGCGACCGCGCCGAGCCGGGCACCGGCGGCATCGTGCAGCCGCCGCCCCGGGCCGCACCACAGCAGTGCGGCGTCGAGATCGGTGTCCTGCCAGACCACATGGCACGCGATCTTTTTCCCGGGCCCGTCCGGCAGCGCGACCCTCGGCACGGCGTCGAGCCCGAGGTGCGCACAGGTCAGCACCAGCCCGGGGCCGATCAGTACGCCCGTGCCCTGCATGGCGCCGAACACGGCCACGACGTGGCGGGAGCCCTGGAAGCCGTTCACGGCAGCGCCACCCCGCCGTCGAACACCTCGACGCCCTCCGGAAGCCGGTCCATTCCGGTCACCGTATGGCTGGACTGGACGTGGATCTGGAGCAGCGTCGGCGGAGCCGCGAGCCGGCTCACGTCGTACTCCCGCTGGTACGCCCAGAGGTTCAGGACGTGCAGGCGCGGGAAGACGTCCGCGAGCCGGGCGAGGGCGGCCGATGGCACCTGGTCGATCAGATAGACCTGGAACACGGACGGCAGGGCGAGCCCGGCGGGGGCGGCGGACAGTGATGTGCCCGTCACCTGCAAGGTGCGCAGCCGGGGGATACGAGCCACCTCCTCCCACTCCTCGGCGCTCTCGGGGCTGCTCCACGGCCCCAGGTAGAGACCGGTCAGGGCCGTGGTGGACCGGGCCAGGCCACGCAGGTCGCCCGCCGCCGACCCGCTGATGTCGAGCGACTCCAGCGGGGCCGCCGCCGGGAGCGCGGCCGGCGACCAGCTCAGCCGGTCGCCGGTCAGGCCGAGCGAGCGGAGGTGGCGCAGTGAGGTGAGCGGGCTCAGGTCCGCGTTGCCGATTCCGCTCAGCGAGAGTTCGGTGAGCGGCTTGCCACGCAGGCCCGCGAGGTCGGTCAGCCGGGGGCAGTCGGCCACGCCGAGGTCCGTGAGCGGGTGCGGTCCCCTCAGGAAGGACAGGTCCTCCAGGGTCGGGTTCTCCCGCAGCCGCACCCGGGTGAGCGAGGCCTCGGCCGCGTACGCGCTCAGCGCCTGGGCCGAGACGTCGCCGCGCGCCTCCAGCTGCGGCCGGGTGCCGAGTGCCCGCAGGGCGCGCAGCTGCTCGTCGCAGGTGACCGTGAAGAGGATGTCCTCGGGGTCGATCCCGGCGATGACCTCGTCCGCGTACTGCTGGGTGTCGAACCGGCTCCAGGACCAGACGAGCTGGGCCCTCACCTGCCGTGAGGGGTGGTGGCCGAAGCGGGCCAGGAAGGCGATCGCGCGCTCCGACTCCACGTGCGAGGCGGCGATGACGGCCAGCTCGGCCGTGTACTTGTCCAGCCCCTCGGGGCCCGGCAGCAGGTCGAGGATCATCGGACCCGCCGCCGCGAGCGCCCGCGCGGCCACCAGGTCGCGCGGCGGGATCAGCGCGGCCGTACGCCGCTCGACCTCCGCCCGCACCTCCGAGGCGAGCTCGGGCGCGTGCTCCAGGCCGGTCGCCGCGAGCAGATGGACGCGGGTGCGCACACCCGGAGAGGCGTGTTCGTCGCCGTACCTCAGGAGCTCCCCGAACAGCTCCACGCGCTCGCGCGGGCGCGCGTGGGCGACGGCCATGCGGATGACGTCCTCCCACTGGTCGTCGGCGGAGTGGGCGACGAGCAGCCCGAGGTCGCCGGCCTCCACGGCGGCCCGCGCGCCCAGGTAGTCCTGGAAGGTGCGGTGGATGAAGTCGACGGTCCCGGGGGCGGGTTCGCGCAGCAGGCCGCTGCGGTGCAGGAAGTGCTCGAAGACGGCCCGCGCGTCGCCGAGCTCGGCCAGCTCCGGTACGGAGGGGAGCAGCTCCGCGATGACCGTCTCGGCGCGGGTGCGGTCCATCTCGGTGCGGCCGTTGCGGATCAGCCAGTACGCGAGCTGCTGGAGCAGCTGGATCTGCGGCTCCTGGCGGCGCTCGGGCACCCGCATGTCGCGCTCGCGGTCGCGGCGGATCAGCAGCATGGAGAGCGCCGCGTCGTACAGGTCCTTGCGGCCGTACGGCAGGAAGCCGCGCCGGTCGCGGTGGAGGGCGCAGATCAGGCCGCACATCAGCGGGTTGGTGGCCAGGCGCCCGAGGTCCGGCTTGGCGCGCACGGCTGCGAGGAGCTGGCTCTCGTACGCGGTGAGCTCGCCGTCGTCGTCCGCCCCGGTCCGCGCCGCCGTGTGCCAGCGCCGGATGAACGCGGCCACGTCCGCCGGGCCCATCGGGCAGAGCGTGAGCTCGGTGAAGCTCTCCTCGCCGAGCCAGTCCTCACCCACCGCCGAGGGGCGCGAGGTGACCAGCCAGCGGTTGCCGGGGTAGGCCTCGACCAGATCGCTCAGCCACGCCCGGGCGTGGGCGCGTTCGGCGTCCGGGATCTCGTCGATGCCGTCGACCAGGATCAGGCCGCGCCCCTCCTCCAGGACCCTGGACTCCCAGCCGGGCGGCTGCTCGCCCGCCAGCGGGGAGCCGACGGCGGCCAGGAAGTCCTTGGGCGCGGGCAGCCGCGCGCCGTGGCGGGTGAGGGTGCGCAGCGGCAGGACGTAGGGGATGCGGTCGTAGAGGTACGCGGTCGAGTGGTCGAGGTCGTCGCGCGCGGCGGACAGGGCGAGCCACTGGACGAGCGTGGTCTTGCCGGATCCGGCCTCACCGCGCAGCAGTACGCGCTCGTGGTCGGCGAGTACACGGTCGGCGGGGCGGGGAGCGAAGTCCTCCCCGGCGCTCACGGCGCCCGGCACCGGCGCGCGCTCCTCGCGCGTGCGCCACGGCCTGGCGGCGCGCCCCACCACCTCCAGCCTCAGATACGCGGTGTCCAGGGGCCACTTGCGCGGCGAGTTGGCGAGGTCGATGCCGTAGATCGTCAACTTGCCGTGTTTCTTCGCCAGATGCGCCAGATAGCGCGCCTCGAACTTCCCGTCCTGTGCGCCGGGGCGCGGCGTCCGCGCGATCAACTCGTCCATACGGGCGATGAGTTCGCTCTGGCGACGGCTCTGCTCGACGAGGGTGGCGGGCACGAAGGTGGAGCGCTGGGTGAAGAAGTTCAGGATGTGCAGACAGGCGGTGTCGAGCAGGCGCACGTAGAAGTGGGTGGCGTCGGCGGAGAGGTGGCGCTCGGGGTGGTCGCCCGCGCGGCTCAGCTCGCGGGCGAGTTCCCGGTGGCCCAGGGCGACCGCCTCGGCGTCGCTGAGGGTGAGCTCGCCCAGTGCGTAGAGGGTCCGGGCGAGGGCGTCGGCCACGGCCCGCTCCTCGTCCGCCGGGACCGGCCGCTCGCCGGACCGCAGGGCGGCCCTGACCAGCTTGGCGGCGAGGGCGCGCAGATCCGTCTGGCCGAGCGTGCGCTTCTCGCCCCGGAAGGAGACGTACGACGAGATCCGGACCGGCTGGTCGGCCAGGCCGGCGCCGGCCGGTTCGGCGGTGAACAGCTTGCGGATCAGTGGGGTGACGGCGGCGGACGCGACTTTGGCGGTTAGGAGTCCGGGTTCCACGACGCGCCAGCGTAGCCGTGGACACGGGACCTCGGTCCCGAAAAGGAAGGACTTGGGTCCCGCCGAAAGGGGGCGCACGGTGACAAGGGGCACAGGCTCCCGGGGGCCTACTACCGCCGATAGCGGCGCATGAGCCATGCATGGGCCGAATTCCACCGGTGATCGATACGGCTTTCATTAGTAGATGGGTGTTTTGTGGCGGGATGGGGGTGTGGGTTACCAAGGGATGCAGCCCGGCGCGCCACTCGTGTGCCGGGCCTGTTCCTGCCCCGCCCCTGTCGTCCACCCGGAGGATGTCCCCGCATGTTCCAGCGCTCCGCTTCCCGCACCCCCCGCCCGACCGTCCTCCGTCTCTGCGCCGCCGCCGTGGGCGCGGGCCTGGGAGCGACGGCCCTGCTGGGTGCCGGGACAGCCGTCGCCGCCGACAAGGCGGGGGCCCCGGCGCTGGCCGGTGCGGCCGCTTCCGTCGCCGCGCAGGCCGACGCGCAGGCCAAGGCGGCGACGCACGCCAAGGCGGCGACGCACGCCAAGAAGGCTGTGGCCAAGAAGGCTGCGGCCAAGAAGGCCGTGGCGTGGGTGGACCCGGTGGACACGTACAAGCTCAGCGCCACCTTCGGCACCGGCGGCTCGATGTGGGCGCACAAGCACTCCGGCCAGGACTTCGCGGTGCCGATCGGCACCCCGGTCAAGGCCGTGCACGCGGGCACCGTCGTCAAGGCGGGCCCGGGCGGCGGCGGCGACGGCCCGGCGTACGGCAACGCCATAGTGATCCGGCACGCCGACAACACGTACTCCCAGTACGCGCACCTGTCGCGGATCGACGTCCACATCGGGCAGACGATCTCCACCGACCAGCGGATCGCGCTCTCCGGCAACACCGGCAACTCCAGCGGCCCGCACCTGCACTTCGAGATCCGTACGACGGCGAACTACGGCTCGGCCGTGAACCCGGTCGCGTTCCTCCGCACGGCGGGCGTCACGGTCTGACGACCGCGACGTAGGGACTATCGCGCGCCGCTGTGCGCCTGAGTAACAAGATCGATGGCGACTTCGAGGATGGCCTTGCGCCTCTCCTCGGGGTCGCCTTCGAGGTCCTTGAGGGCGTGCATGCCGACGTGCATGGAGAAGAGCGCCGTGAAACAGCGGATCTGGTCGGTCAGGGGCGCGCCCGGGTCCTTGATCAGTTCGACCATCGCGAGGACGCGGTCCTTGAAGTTCTCCCCGATGGACAGCTCGCGGACGGTGGCCTGGTTCTCCTGCATGAAGCGGAAGAGCGGGGCGGCGTCGGTCAGGGCGTCGCTGTAACGTCGCAGAACCTCGATCTTGGATTCCAAGGTCTGAGGCTGCTTCCTGCCCCATTCGAGAAGTTCATCCATCGGTCGGGTGAGGTCCTCAAAGAGGCTCACCAGGATGTCTTCCTTGGTTTTGAAGTGGTAGTAGAGCGCCGCCTTGGTGACGTCGAGCCGCTCCGCGATCTCACGCAGCGAGGTCTTCTCGTACCCCTGCTCGCCGAAGAGCTCCAGGGCCACATCCTGGATGCGCTGGCGGGTGTTGCCTCTGGCCATCGAGCTCTCCTGAAAACTTACTTGACGCCCGGCTAGTAGGGGGTCTACTTTCCCCAGTGTAGTAGTAACTAGCCGGGCGGCAAGTAAGTGTGGGGCAGGGAGTGGGAGAGATGGCACAACAAACTCAGCCGGAGGCCGGTTCGGCCGCGGCTCCAGAGGCCGGGCCGAAGCAGCGCAGCGTCCGAGTGGTCCTGCTGGCCCTGATGATCGCGATGCTCCTCGCGATGCTCGACAACATGATCGTCGGCACCGCGATGCCCACCATCGTCGGTGACCTGGGCGGTATGGCCCATCTGTCCTGGGTGGTCACCGCGTACACCCTGGCCACCGCCGCCTCCACGCCCATCTGGGGCAAGCTCGGCGACATGTACGGCCGCAAGGGCGCCTTCCTCAGCTCCATAGTCGTCTTCCTGGCGGGCTCCGCGCTCAGCGGCATGGCCCAGGGCATGGGCCAGCTGATCGGCTTCCGGGCGATCCAGGGCCTGGGCGCGGGCGGTCTGATCGTCGGCGTCATGGCGATCATCGGTGAGCTGATCCCGCCCCGGGAGCGCGGCAAGTACCAGGGCATGATGGCCGGTGTCATGGGCATCGCCATGATCGGCGGCCCGCTGGTCGGCGGCTCCATCACCGACCACCTCGGCTGGCGCTGGTCCTTCTACATCAACCTGCCGCTCGGCGTGGTCGCGCTCGTGATGGTCACGGCCGTCCTGCACCTCCCGAAGAAGAAGTCCAAGCCGAAGATCGACTACCTCGGTACGGTGCTGCTGACCATCGGCATCACGTCGATCGTGCTGGTCACCACTTGGGGCGGGACGGAGTACGCCTGGGGCTCGGCCCGGATCATGGAGCTGATCGCGCTGGGCGTCGCGTCCCTGGTCGGCTTCCTCTTCGTCGAGACGAAGGCGGCCGAGCCGATCGTGCCGCTGCACATCTTCCGCAGCCGCAACTTCTCGCTGATGGCGGCGATCGCGTTCATCACGGGCTTCGTGATGTTCGGCGCGGTCCTCTTCCTCCCCCTCTACCAGCAGTCGGTACAGGGCGCCTCGGCCACCAACTCGGGCCTGCTCCTGCTCCCGATGCTGCTGTCGATGACGGTCGTCTCCCTCTTCGCGGGCCGCGTCACGACCTCCACGGGCCGCTACAAGGCGTTCCCGATCGTCGGCAGCATCCTCATGGTCACCGGCCTCTACCTCCTCTCCACGATGGACACGGGCACCACGCGGCTGACCTCCGGCCTGTACATGGCGGTCCTCGGCGCGGGCATGGGCTGCCTGCTCCAGATCACGATGCTGGTGGCGCAGAACAGCGTCGAGATGAAGGACATCGGCGTCGGCTCCTCCACGAGCACGCTGGCCCGTACGCTCGGCTCCTCCTTCGGCGTGGCCATCATGGGCGCGCTCTTCAACAGCCGGGTCCAGGACGGGATGACCGCGCAGGGCGGGGCCGGGGTCACCCAGCAGTCCGCCCAGCTCGACGCGGCGAGCCTGGCGAAGCTGCCGGTGCAGCTGCGGGAGGCGTACCAGCACGCGGTGTCGTCCGGTACGCACGGGGCGTTCGTCCTGGGTGCGGCGGTCGCGCTCGGCGCGGTGGTGGCTTCGCTGTTCGTGAAGGAGGTGCCGCTGCGGGGGGCGGGCCCGAAGCCGGACGCGGCGCCTGGCACGGCCCCGGCTGACGCCTCGGCTCCCGCTCCGGCGGAGGTGGCTGATGGCTCGGCTCCGACCGACACGGAGACGGCTGCGCCGCCGACGGTACGCGAACGCGTCTGACCCCCTCCCTCCTTAGCCCGAAGGCCCCCGGACCCTGTCCCCTGGGGGCCTTCGTGGTGCCCGGGGGTTGATTCCCCACCCCACCCCTTCCCGAAAGCCCTGGGCGGGCGGCCGGGTGGTGGGCTGAGGTGGGGGGGAGGAGGAAGGTCTACTGGGGGCTACGCCCCCAGACCCCCAAGCGGGGGCTCCGCCCCCTGCACCCCTGGCGGGGCTGCGCTCCCGGGTGGGCGGGGTCTATCGGGGTGGCCATTACAGGGGGCTGCGCCCCCTGCGCCCCGGCGGGCCGCGCTCCTGCACCCCTGGGTGGGTGGGGTTTACCGAGGTGGGGGCATTACAGGGGGCTGCGCCCCGACCCCCGAGCGGGGGCTGCGCCCCCTGCACCCGAGCCACCCGCCACCGGCACCGCCCCCAGCCCCTACCCCTACCCCAGCCCCGACCTCAGCCCCTACCCCTGAGGCGGCAGAACCGGGAAGCTCCCCGTCGCCGTAGGGGCGTGCTCCGGGAGCCAGAGGACCGCGATTGCTCCGCCCGGCGTCGAGGGGGAACCCGCCGCGTTCCGGAACGTCAGGCGCGCGCCCAGTACCCGCGCCTGGCCCGCCGCGATCGTCAGGCCCAGGCCGTGGCCGTGGCCCGCCCGGTCGCTGCTGCCCGTGCGGAAGCGGCTCGGCCCCTCCCGCAGCAACGCCTCCGGGAAGCCGGGGCCGTGGTCGCGGACGCGCACCACGCGGCCCTCCACAGTGACCTCCACCGGCCCCGCCCCGTGCTTCGCCGCGTTCCCCAGCAGATTCCCCAGGATCCGCTCAAGACGGCGCGGATCCGTGTTCACCCACGACTCGTGGACGACCCGTACCGTCACCTCGGGATCCAGCACCGCCACCCGCCGGCTCACGAACTCGCCGAGCGCGATCTCCTGGAGCTCCGCCCGCTCGGACGCGCTGTCCAGCCGGGCGACCTCCAGTACGTCCTCCACCAGCGTCCGCATCGCCTGCGCCCGGTTGCGTACGAGCTCCGTCGGCCGCCCCGGCGGCAGCAGCTCGGCCGCCGTCAGCAGCCCCGTCACCGGCGTACGCAACTCGTGCGCGATGTCCGCCGTGACCCGGCGCTCCGCCTCCAGCCGCTCCTGCAATGCGTCCGTCAGCGCGTCGACCGCCCGCGCCAGCTCATCCGTCTCGTCGCGTACGACCCCGCCGATCGCGTCTCGTACGCGTACGTCCGTATGCCCCTCGGCCACCTTCGTCGCAGCCGCCGCGGCCTTCCGCAGCCGCCGCGAGATCTGCCCGCCGATCAGGATGCCGAGCGCGCACCCACCGAACACGACCGCCACAGAGCCGATGACCAGGGCCCGGTCCAGGTCCGAGATCACATTGGAGCTGCGGTCGGTGAACGTGCTGTGCAGGGACAGGATGTCGCCGTTGCCCACCGGCACGGCCGCCCAGATGTCCGGCACGCCGCCCTTCGGCTCCTGGACGGACGTGGCCTTGCGGCCCCGGTCCGTCTTGGCCTTCAGATCGGCCGGCAGCGCCGGGTCGTTGAGCTTCGCGCCGAACCGCGTCTGCTTGCTCGTCTCGTAGATGCGCTGCGCGAACAGCACGCGGTCGAGCTGGAGGTCGCGCGCGTTGTCGAGCATCGAGACGCGCGCCGCGTTGTGCACGACGAGGCTGAGCGCCATCACGGTCAGCGCACCGACGGCGGTGATGGCGATACTGATCTTCCAGCGGACGCCCGTCCGCAGGGTGGGCCGCCTCACGCGCCCCTCACCCACGCCTCACCCGCACCCGAACCCTCACCCGTACCCGCAGGCGCACCCGAACCCGTGCCCACGCCCGAACCCGTGCCCACCCCCACGCCCGCGCCCACGCTCACGCCTTCAGTTTGTAGCCGAAGCCACGCACGGTCTCGATCCGGTCCTGCCCGATCTTCGTCCGCAGCCGCTGCACATGGACGTCCACCACGCGCGTGTCACCGCCCCACCCGTAGTCCCACACCCGCTCAAGGAGCTTGTCGCGGGAGAGCACGGTACCGGGCGCCGACGAGAACTCCAGGAGCAGCCGCATCTCGGTCGGGGTGAGGGCGACGGTCTCACCGCCCTTGCGGACCTCCATGCCCTCGGTGTCGACCTCCAGGTCGCCGAAGGCGAGCATCCCGCCCTCGGGGTCCCCGTCCGTCTCGGCCGCGCCCGCGCCGGGCCCGCCCGCGTGCCCGAAGCGCCGCAGCACGGCACGGATCCGGGCGACGAGCACGGCCCCGTCGAACGGCTTGGTCACATAGTCGTCCGCGCCCGCCTCCAGGCCGAGGACCACGTCGATCGAGTCCGCGCGCGCGGACAGCATGATCACGGGGACGGTCGACTCGTCGCGGATACGGCGGCACAGGCTGACGCCGTCCAGGCCCGGGAGCATCACGTCGAGCAGCGCGATGTCCGGCTGGTCGGCGCGGAACGCCTCCAGGCCGGAGAGTCCGTCGGGCATGGCGGTCACGGTGAAGCCGTCGCGCTCCAGCGCGAGCTGGGTGGCTTCACGGATGACGTCGTCGTCCTCGACGAACAGGACATGGGTCTCGGCCATCGTGCTGCTCTCAGTTCCTCGGCGTGCGCTTGCGCTGTTACGTACGGATGCGGCGGGCGGTCAGGGCGAGGCCGGCACGGGCGCCTCGGTGCCCTCGTCGTTGCCGACCGCCTTGCTGAAGTCGTTCTCCACCTGGTCGTGCTTGGCGAACTTCGTGCCCGACCAGCGGTAGGTCGTCACGATCTCACTGGAGGCGAACGCCGGCTTGTCGCCCTTGGCGTACATCTGACGGGTCACCACCAGGTCGCCCCGGTCGATCTCCGCGTAGACCGGCGCTTCCTCGGAGGTGAAGACATTGTCGTACGAGGAGCCGTCCTCGCGGTACACATAGGAGCCGAGCCCCACGGCATCTCCGCAGGTCATCACGTTCACCACGACGTCCTGGCCGGTGGCGCCGGTGATATGGCCGTACGAGACGTCGATCGGGTACTCGTCCTTCACACAGGGCTTCAGATCCGCCTTCACGCGCTCGCTGACCTTGGGGTCGGCCTTGAGCAGCCGTACGGCGTTGACCTTCTTGAAGGGTGCCGCGGCCGTCGCGGTCGGCGTCGGCGAGGCGTGGCCCGCGACCTTGTCGGTGTGCGCCTCGCCCTCGTCGCGCGTCCCCGTGCCGCCCGTCGAGCATCCCGCCGCGAGCAGGCCGAAGGCGGCGAGCCCGGCCATCGCCGTGGTTCCCGCCGCCAGTACGCCCCCTCTGCCCCTGCCTAGGCCGCGCACCGCTCCCGCCCCTTTTCGTCGCGCTCGTTGCGGCCGACCCGGCGGTCGGCCTGACGGCCCACCCGGCCGTCACGTCCCTCGGCGTTGCCGAGGGCGTGGAAGTCCAGCTCGCGGCTCTCCAGCTCCTGCCGGAGCCGGGCCAGTGCCCGGTGCAGCGTGCTCTTGACGGTACCCGCCGACATCCCGAGGGCCGCGGCGGTCTCCTCCGTGCTCATCTGCTCCCAGTGTCGCAGCACCACGACGCTGCGCTGCTTGGGCGCCAGGACTTTCAGTACGTCCATCAGGAGGGCGCGGTCGGCGCGCTGCTCGGAGCCGTCCTCGATGCGCGCGTCCGGCAGCTGCTCGGTGGGCACCTCTTCGAGCTTGCGTGCGCGCCACCACTCGGTCCGCGTGTTGATCATCACGCGGCGCAGGTACGCGTCGGCGAGCGCCTTGTCGGCGATGCCGTCCCAGCGGCCGTACGTACGGGCCAGGGCGGTCTGCAGCAGGTCCTGCGCGTCCACCGGGTCCGGAACCAGCCGCCGGGCGCTGCGCAGCAGGGCCTCCTGCCGGGTGCGTACGTACTCTTCGAACTCGAGCACCTCGCCGTGCGCCATACCCAACCGCCTCCGTCCCCGTGACTTCCCTGCCTGTCCCACTTACCTGACTGAAGCTACGGAGCCGTTGTCACGGGCCTGTGCGGAGCAGCCGTCGGGGGGCGCACGGTGAGCCATCGGTTGTGTAACAACAGAGGTTTGACCCGTGTTTTCAAGGGGTACGGGCGTGTCCCCGCGGTGACGGAGAGCTATCCCGAAGAGGGGCGGGCCTGGTCAACTGGGGTCGCTGGACCGGGTGTTCCCGCCCCGTGACGGTCGGTCATGACAGTCAGCTGTGACGGTCGGCCGTGACACTCGGGCGGGGCGGGAGTCCGGTCAGGTCAGCGGCAGCCGGTACACCCCGCCCGCGAGCGGCTCCACCAGTCCGTCCGCGACCAGCCCGTCCAGTGCGCGGGCCCGCTGCACCGGTTCGTGCCACACCGCGTCCAGCGCCGCCTGCGGTACGGGATCCACCGCCTCCCGCAGCACCGCGAGCAGCTTGCCGCGCACCTGGCGGTCGGTCCCGGCGTACGTCTGGCCGCGGCGCGGCGGCCCGTCGTGCGCGGGCTTCCCGGCCATGTGCCAGGCGCAGCGCGCGGCGATCGGGCACCGCCCGCAGTCCTCGTTCCTGGCCGTGCACACCAGCGCGCCCAGCTCCATCGAGGCGGCCGCCCAGCGGGCCGCGCGGGCCTCGTCGTCGGGCAGCAGCGCGCGGGCGAGGCGCCGCTCGGCGGCGGTGGTGGCGTTCGGCGGGTACTGGACGCCGGTGACGGCCCGCGCGAGGACCCGGCGGACGTTGGTGTCCAGGACCGCGTGGCGCTGCCCGTACGCGAAGGAGGCGACGGCCGCCGCCGTGTACTCGCCGATCCCGGGCAGCGCGAGCAGCCGGGCGTGGTCGCTGGGGACGTCACCGCCGTGCCGTTCCGTTATCGCCACGGCGGCCCCGTGCAGCCGCAGCGCGCGGCGCGGGTAGCCGAGCCGCCCCCAGGCGCGCACGGCCTCGCCCGGCGCGTCGGCGGCCAGGTCGGCCGGGCGCGGCCAGCGGGCCAGCCACTGCTCGTACACCGGGAGCACCCGGCTCACGGGCGTCTGCTGGAGCATGAACTCGCTCACCATCACCCCCCAGGCACCGGCCTCGGGGCGGCGCCAGGGCAGGTCGCGCGCGTGCTGGTCGAACCACCCGAGGACGGGGGTGTGGAGAGCGTCGGGGGAGACCGTGTCGGGGTCGGTCGTCGGCATCGTCGTCATCGCACCCCCGATCCTGGCACGGAACGGGGGTGCGACGGGCACGGCGGGCCGCTCAGCGGCGGGCGTGCAGGGGCGCGCCCGGCCCGGTCAGCCAGACCGCGGCGCCGTTGCCGCTCGCCCGCATCGACTCGACCAGCGAGCGCACCGGGCGCGTACCGGCCTTGGCCATGAAGAACGCGACGGCCGTGCCGAGCAGCAGGCCCACCGCCACGTCGTGCGGGTAGTGCACGCCCACGTACACCCGCGAGAACGCCATGAGCAGCGCCATCGGCACGGTCAGCGCCCAGATGCGCGGCCAGGCCAGCGCGAGCGCGACGGCCGCGCCGCCCGCGATGGTGGCGTGGTTGGACGGGAAGGACCAGTCACCGTTGGCCGGGCAGGTGATCAGGGAGGCGGCGGCGCCCTTGACCGCGCGGCACGGGCGCTCCTCGTCCACCAGCGACTTGACCACCTCGCTGGCGATGTACGCGGCGGCGGTCGCCAGCGGGGCGAGCAGGGCCAGCGCCATCGCCGTCGGACCGGCCCGGCGCGCCCGCCACCAGCAGACGACGAACAGCACGCCGAACAGGATCAGCCCCACCTCCGTCCAGAGCTCGACGAGGTGCTGCAGCCACGAGGGGTTGTCGTGGGCGAAGTCGGTGATGTCGCGGTAGAGATCGCTATCCATGGTGACGGACAGTATGGAACATCGCCCTCCGGAATGATGATCCGGAAAAGTTGCGGAAGGCGAGCGGCGGGTGGGGCGGGAGTTGGTGCGGAACTCTCGTAGAGTTTCGCCCGTGGGATCTCTGCGCAATCCGGTCGGGCCGCTTCCCTCCTCCATCTACTGGCGACGGAGGGCAGTCGCGCTGTCCTTGCTCGCGCTGCTCGCGGTGGTGATCCTATGGGCCGTCAGTTCCGGTGGCGGAGGCGGCAGTAAGGGCAGCGGCAACGACAAGGGCGCCCACCCGGCCCCCTCGATCACGCCGGGACCCGGGAGCTCGGGGCCGGCGATCAGTACGGCGCCGGGCGGCCGTGACGAGTCCCCCGGTGGCTCCGCCTCGTCCTCCCCCGCCTCGTCCTCCTCCGGCTCGACCGCCGGTTCGTCGTCCGGCGGCGGTGCGGGCGGTTCGTCCGACGGCGCGGGCAACGGGGGCGCGGACGGCGGGGGCTCGGCGTCCGGAGGCGGCGCGGGCGCCGTCGGCGGCGGCTCCTCCGACGGCGGTACGGCGCGACAGGTACCCGCGGGGTCCTCGCTGCCGGTCTGCGCGCCGGGTCAGCTGAAGCTGACGGTCCGGAGCATGAAGAACGTGTACGCGCCCGGGGAGAAGCCGCGGGTCGAGATCTCCGTCCAGAACACGACGGCCTCCACCTGCAAGGCGGACCTCGGGCCCAAGGGCGCGGTGCTCGTGGTGACGGACTCCGGCGACAGCAAGGTGTGGGCGTCGGACGACTGCCCGAGCGGGTCGGGGAGCGCGCTGTACCAGGTGCCGGGCAATGCGACGATCACGCACATCGTGGCGTGGGACCGGACGCGGAGCGCGGCGCGGTGCGCGACGCCGGCGCCGGGGGGGCCGGCCCCCGGGACGTATCTCTTCGAGGTGCAGGCGACGGGGCTGCCGGTGGGGCGAGCGCCGTTCTCTTTGACGAAGGACTAGCCCCACCCCGCCCCTTCACCTAAACCCTCCGGGGGTGGGTGGGGGGTTGAGGTGATCTCCCGGGGGCTCCGCCCCTGGACCTCGGGCGGGGTTGTGGCCGTGGACCTCGGGCGGGGCTGTGCCCGTGGACCTCGGGCGGGCCTGCGCCCCTGGACCTCGGGCGGGGCTGTGCCCCTGGGCCCGCTTGCGGGGGCCTGCATCCCTTCGCGGGGCCTGCGGCCCCTGCACCCCGCTCACGGGGGCTCCGCCCCCGATACCCCCGCCGGGGCTTCGCCCCCGCCCCCGCTTCGGGGCTTTGCCCCGGACCCCCTTCGTCTGCAGGCAGCCTGTGGCTGGTCGCGCAGTTCCCCGCGCCCCTGAAGGGGCGGGAGCTTCGCTCCCTGCCCCCCCGCTCCTCAAACGCCGGAGGGGCTGAATCTTGGCCGGGCCCCCTGAACCTGACCCGTCCGCGCTGGACACCCCCATCCCCCTAAGGGGCGCGGGGAACGGCGCGCTCAGCTCCCACCGGCCCGCAGATGAACACCGGGCCGAGAGGGGGCGCGGGGAACGGCGCGCTCAGCCCCCACCGGCCCGCGGGCGAACACCGGGCAAGAAGGAGCGCGGGGAACGGCGCGACCAGCCACACACAGCCCGCAGCCGAGATCACCGCACCCCGGCGGAGCTAGACGTAACGCTCCAGGATCGACGACTCCGCCAAGCGGGACAGCCCTTCCCGGACGCTCCGCGCCCGCGCCTCGCCGACGCCGTCCACCGCCTGGAGGTCGTCCACCGACGCGGCCAGGAGTTTCTGGAGGCCGCCGAAGTGTTCCACCAGGCGTTCGATGATCGCGCCGGGGAGGCGGGGGACCTTGGCCAGGAGGCGGTAGCCGCGGGGGGAGACCGCGGAGTCCAGCGTCTCGGGGGAGCCGCTGTAGCCCAACGCCCGCGCCACTATGGGGAGTTCCAGGAGCTCCGCGTGGGTGAGCTCGTTCAGCTCCGTCAGCGCCTCCGGCACCGTGCGCGAGCGCTTCGCCGTGGGCTCGGGCACGTAGTCCCGGACCACCAGCTCGCGCTCGGGCTCGACGCCCGCGATCAGCTCGTCCAGCTGGAGCGAGAGCAGCCGGCCGTCCGTGCCCAACTCCACCACGTACTCGGCGATTTCCGTGGCGATACGTCTCACCATCTCCAGGCGCTGGGCCACCGCCGTCACGTCCCGGACCGTCACCAGGTCCTCGATTTCGAGGGCGGAGAGCGTGCCCGCCACCTCGTCCAGGCGGAGCTTGTAGCGCTCCAGCGTCGCCAGCGCCTGGTTCGCGCGCGAGAGGATCGCCGCCGACTCCTCCAGGACCCGGCGCTCCCCGTTCACGTACAGCGCGATCAGGCGCATGGACTGGGAGACCGAGACCACCGGGTAGTTGCACTGCTTGGAGACCCGGTCCGCCGTGCGGTGGCGGGTGCCGGTCTCGTCCGTGGGGATGCCCGCGTCCGGGACCAGCTGCACCCCCGCCCGGTGGATCTTGGTGATGTCCTTGTCCAGGACCAGCGCGCCGTCCAGCTTGCACAGCTCGCGCAGCCGCGTCGCGGCGAACTCGACGTCCAGGACGAAGCCGCCCGTACACATCGAGTCGACCGTCTTGTCGAGGCCGAGGACGATCAGGCCGCCCGTGTTGCCCCGGAGGATGCGCTCCAGGCCGTCGCGGAGTGCGGTTCCGGGCGCGACGGCGCTCAGCGCGGCACGCATCAGTACTTCGTTGCCGGAGCCTGTGCCGGACTTGCCGGATCCCGCTGCCCGGTCGTTGGCTGCCACTGCACTCCTCCGGTCGCAGACGTTCGACGGCAAAGTCTACCGGCGCTCTTCCTCCCCCCGTGGGGCGTCCGCGCGACGCCCGCGGGGCAGCACCCGGAGCGCGTCCCCCATGTCGGCGACTTCCGTGACCTTCATACCGGCCGGGACCTTCCCCGGGTCGGACGGCACCAGCGCGTGCGTGAAGCCCAGGCGGTGGGCTTCGGCGAGCCGGCGCTGGACGCCCGTCACCCTTCTGACCTCGCCCGCGAGCCCCACCTCACCGATCGCCACCAGGTTCTTCGGCAGCGGGGTATCGCTCGCCGCCGACGCCAGCGCGAGGGCGATCGCCAGGTCCGCAGCGGGCTCGGAGAGCTTCACGCCGCCGACCGTCGCGCTGTAGATGTCGCGCTTGCCCAGCGCGCTGATCCGCCCGCGCTGCTCCAGGACCGCCAGCATCATCGAGACCCGGGAGGTCTCCAGGCCCGACGTGGTGCGGCGGGGGGAGGGGATCTGGGAGTCGACGGTGAGGGCCTGGACCTCGGCCACCAGGGGCCTGCGGCCCTCCAGGGTCACCGTCAGACAGGTGCCCGGCACCGGTTCGTCCCGCCGGGTGAGGAACAGGCCCGACGGGTCGGCCAGGCCCGTGATGCCCTCGTCGTGCAGTTCGAAGCAGCCGACCTCGTCCGTCGCCCCGTACCGGTTCTTCACGCCGCGCACCAGGCGCAGGCGCGCGTGGCGGTCGCCCTCGAAGGACAGGACGACGTCCACCAGGTGCTCCAGGAGGCGGGGTCCCGCGATCGCGCCGTCCTTGGTGACGTGGCCGACGAGCAGCGTCGCCATCCCGCGCTCCTTGGAGGCGCGGATCAGCGCGCCCGCCACCTCGCGCACCTGGGCCATGCCGCCCGGCGCGCCGTCGATCTCCGGGGAGGCCACGGTCTGGACGGAGTCGAGGACGAGCAGGGACGGCTTGACCGCGTCCAGATGGCCGAGGACCGCGGAGAGGTCCGTCTCGGCCGCCAGATACAGATGGTCGTTGAGCGCGTTGATCCGGTCGGCGCGCAGCCGGACCTGGCTCGCGGACTCCTCGCCCGTCACATACAGCGTGCGGTGCTCCTCGCCGGCCGCCTTGGAGGCGACGTCGAGCAGCAGCGTGGACTTGCCGACGCCCGGCTCGCCCGCGAGCAGCACCACCGCGCCCGGGACGAGCCCGCCGCCCAGGACGCGGTCCAGCTCGTCGACGCCGGTCGAGCGCGCGGTGGCCTGGCGGGCGTCCACCTGGCCGATCGGCACCGCGGCGGTGGAGACCCGGCCCGCCGACGTGGTGCGCACAGCGGGCGCGCCGTACTCCTCGACCGTTCCCCACGCCTGGCACTCGGGGCAGCGGCCGAGCCACTTGGCGGTCGTCCAGCCGCATTCGGTGCAGCGGTAGGACGGCCGGTCCTTCGCGGATTTCGTACGGGTAGCCATGGCGTCACCGTAGCGGCGACCACTGACAGCGCCTCCGGGCGGCGGGCCCTCGGGGGCTGGGCGGCGGCGCGTCCACGGCTGAAAGCCGTTCCCCCACAGAGGGGAAGGCAGCGTTCCGCACCGGGGAAGGCAAGCTTCCGCGACGGAAGACCGGGTTCCTGTCCCCTTTTGAGGGATACCTTCACCCGTAAGGAGTAAATGTGCTCAAGGGGCGCTAAGGACCCGGGATCCTGCGCCTACCTTCGCCGGGTGAAGAGCAGCGGTCTGGATCACCCCACGCACACCACCGGCGCACACCGGGCGCAGCGCCATGCGCCCGGGACGTTGACCCAGCGGCCGCCGACGCGCTACGAGGCGTATCTCAACGGACTGTTCACGTACTGCCTGTCCGTGCTCTGCGACCACGAGGGGGCCGTCCACGTCCTCGGTGAGGTCCTCGCCGTCTCCGAGCGGCAGCACGCGCGCTGCCCCGAGACCGAGGCCGAGCGCAAGGCGTGGCTGTACGCGCTCGCGCGCTGGTCCTGTCTGCGCAAGCTCGCCGAGCGCAAACGCGACCGCAAGGGCGCCCACACCGGCCGCCCGCAGGCGTGCGAGCAGAGCACCTCGGCCCCCGTCGCGGCCGAGGAGGCCGAGCGGCGGCGCCGCGAGCTGGCCCTGCTCGCCTGGCCCGAGGCCGCCGGCACCACCCCCGAGCAGCGCGAGGCCCTGGAGCTCGCCGTCCGCCACCAGCTGGGCCCCCGCGAGGTCGCCTCCGTCCTCGGCATGAGCTACCCGGCCGCCCGCGAACTGCTCGCCGCGGGCGCCTGCGAAATCGAGCGGACCCGGGCCGCGCTCGCCGTCGTCGAGACCGGCGGCTGCCCGTCGGTCGCCCGGCTCACCGGCGACCACCAGGTGCTGCTCTCGGCGGCCCTGCGCCGCGAGCTGGTCCGGCACGTCGACGACTGCCCGCGCTGCCGCCGCGCCGCCGAGCGCGCCGGGGCCGCCGGGCCCTGGCCGGGCTCCTCGGTCACCCCGGACGCGCTGCCGCTGGCCGAGGCGCCGCTCGCGGCCGCGTACGCGGCGATGCTCCACGTGCCCAGGACCCGCGCCGGCGCGCCCCGCTTCGACCGGTCCGGCTTCCCGATGGACCCCAAGGACCGCGCCGCCCGCCGGGACCGGCTGCGCGCGCGTGCCGTGACGACCACGGTGGTGGCCACGGTCGTCGCCGCGCCCGCCTTCGCGCTCTGGGCCGCCTACCGGGGCGCCCCCGCGACCGGCGAGTCCCACGACGGCACCAAGGTCACCGCCAGCGAGGCCGACAGCTCCGCGCTTGAGGGGCTTCCGTACGAGCGCTACCAGAACGCGGGCAACGCCCGCACCGACCCCGACCCCCGCGTCGCCGAGGGCAGCCGCGCCCCCGCCGACGTCTCCGTGGAGGTCGTCAGCCCGGGCTCGGCCAGCCCGACGAGCCCCGGCGACCTCACCGTCTCGGCCCGCTCGCAGGGCGGCGTCACGGTCCTCACGCTCACCGCGACGGGCGACGCCCCGGTGAGCTGGTCGCTGTGGACGGACGCACCCTGGCTCGTCTTCAGCAGCACGGGCGGGACGCTGGAGGCGGGCGGAAACGTATCTGTGTACGTCTCCGTCAACCACGCGCGCGAACCGCGCGGCCCGTGGTCGGCCCGGGTGGGCCTGCGGCCCTCGGGCGCGGTCGTACGGATCACCGGGACCGGGCAGGGGACGCGGGCCATCCCGCCCGCCTCGCCCGACCCCGGCACGCCGTCCTCGCCGGACCCGAGCCCGCCGACGACACCGACGACGCCGCCCGCCTCCCCGACGCCGACCAGCCCGACGCCCACCCCGACCGCTCAGTCCCCGACCCCGACGGCCCCGTCCTCGCCGCCGGACACCCCGAGCGGCACGGCGCCGTCGGAGCAGCTGTCATGAGTGCGCCGCCGGTACGGCCGTCAGCGGGCCGGGTCCGCCGGGTGCGGTGCCACCAGCGGCAGCGAGGACGCGAGCCGCGCCTCGCACAGGCCCACGAGCACGTCGTACGCCTTCTTGCCCATCAGCTCGGTCAGCTCCGGCCGGTAGGTCACATAGACCGGCTCGCCCGCGCCGTGCGCCGAGGTCGCCGAGGTGCACCACCAGTGCAGGTCGTGGCCGCCCGGACCCCAGCCGCGCCGGTCGTACTCACCGATCGAGATCTGCAGCACACGCGTCTCGTCCGGCCGGTCGATCCAGTCGTACGTACGCCGCACCGGCAGCTGCCAGCAGACGTCCGGCTTGGTCTCCAGCGGCTCCTTGCCCTCCTTGAGCGCCAGGATGTGCAGCGAGCAGCCCGCGCCGCCCGCGAACCCGGGCCGGTTCTGGAAGATGCAGGAACCTTCCCACCTGCGGGTCTGCCGCTCGCCGTCCTCGTCGAGCTGGACCCAGCCGCTCTGCGTGCCCTCGTCGTGGAACTGCCACAGCTCCGGCGTGAGCCGCGCCACGTGCCCCGCCACGCGCTTCTCGTCGTCCTTGTCCGAGAAGTGCGCGCCGAGCGTGCAGCAGCCGTCGTCGGCGCGGCCCGCCTGGATGCCCTGGCAGCCGCTGCCGAAGATGCAGGTCCACCGCGAGGTCAGCCAGGTCAGGTCGCAGCGGAAGACCTGTTCGTCGTCGGCGGGGTCCGGGAACTCGACCCACGCGCGCGCGAAATCGACCCCCTGCTCGTCCGCTCGCTGCTTGGGGGTCCTGGGGGCCTTGGCTTTGCCCGGCTTCGCCTTTTTCGTCTTTGGCACGGGACCAGCGTATGTCCGCGACGGCAGTAGCGTTCAGCCCATGAGACTCGGAGTCCTCGATGTGGGGTCGAATACGGTTCACCTGCTGGTGGTGGACGCGCACGCCGGTGCCGCGCCGCTGCCCGCGTACTCGCACAAGGCCGAGCTGAGGCTCGCCGAACTCCTCGACGGGGACGGTGCGATCGGACCGGAAGGCGTCGACCGGCTGGTGACCACGGTCAGCGGCGCGCTGATCGCGGCCGAGGACAAGGGCGTCGAGGAAATGCTTCCGTTCGCCACCTCCGCGGTGCGCGAGGCCAGCAACGCGGACCTGGTGATCGCCCGGGTCAAGGAGGAGACCGGCGTCGACCTCGGTGTCCTCTCCGGCGAGGAGGAGGCCCGCCTCACCTTCCTCGCGGCCCGCCGCTGGTACGGCTGGTCCGCCGGGAAACTGCTGCTCCTGGACATCGGCGGCGGCTCCCTGGAGGTCGCGTACGGGATCGACGAGGAGCCCGTCGCGGCCGTCTCGCTGCCGCTGGGCGCCGGCCGGCTGACGGGGGCCTGGCTGCCCGGTGACCCGCCGGACCCCTCCGACGTACGGGCGCTGCGCCGCCACGTACGCGCGCAGATCGCCCGTACGGTCGGCGAGTTCGCCCGCACCGGCTCCCCGGACCACGTGGTCGCCACCTCCAAGACCTTCAAGCAGCTCGCCAGGATCGCGGGCGCCGCCCGCTCCACCGAGGGCGTGTACGTGCAGCGCACCCTGAGCCGCAAGTCGCTGGAGGAGTGGGTGCCCAAGCTCGCCGCGATGACCACCGAGCAGCGCGCCACGCTGCCGGGCGTCTCCGAGGGCCGGGCGCGCCAGCTGCTCGCGGGGGCGCTGGTGGCCGAGGGGGCGATGGACCTGTTCGGGGTGGAGGAGCTGGAGATCTGCCCGTGGGCGCTGCGCGAGGGCGTGATCCTGCGCCACCTGGATCAGCTGCCGGCGGGATGACGGTGTGCTGACGGGGGTGGCGGGCCCGGTGCGGGCGAAGGGTTCCGGCCAGGTGGGCGGTCCCCTCGCGGCCCCTCTTGTGGGTGCCCGTACGCTGTCTCCGTGGCAGAACCAGTAGTGCGCATCCCGGATGCGAAGGTCGCCCTGTCGACGGCTTCGGTCTATCCGGAGTCGACGGCGACGGCCTTCGAGATCGCCGCACGCCTGGGGTACGACGGCGTCGAGGTCATGGTCTGGACCGACCCGGTCAGCCAGGACATCGACGCCCTGCGCCGCCTCTCCGACTACCACCAGGTGCCGATCCTGGCCGTTCACGCCCCCTGTCTGCTGATCACCCAGCGGGTCTGGTCGACCGACCCCTGGGTGAAGCTGCAACGGGCGAGAGCCGCGGCCGAGAAGCTGGGCGCCTCCACCGTGGTGGTGCACCCGCCGTTCCGCTGGCAGCGCCAGTACGCCCGCGACTTCGTCACCGGCATCTGGCGGATGGCGGACGAGACGGACGTACGATTCGCCGTCGAGAACATGTACCCGTGGCGCTACCGCGACCGGGAGATGCTCGCGTACGCACCTGACTGGGACGTCACCAAGGACGACTACCGGCACTTCACGGTCGACCTCTCGCACGCCGCGACCGCCCGCACCGACGCGATGGCCCTCGTCGACCGCATGGGCGACCGGCTCGCCCACGTCCACCTCGCCGACGGCAAGGGCTCGGCCAAGGACGAGCACCTGGTGCCCGGCCGGGGCAACCAGCCGTGCGCCGAGCTCCTGGAGGGCCTGGCCCGCACCGGCTTCGACGGGCACGTCGTCATCGAGGTCAACACCCGCCGGGCCATGTCCGCGGCCGAACGCGAGGCCGACCTCGCGGAGGCCCTCGCCTTCACCCGGCTGCACCTCGCCTCGAAGGTGCGCCGGTGACCGGCACGGCTTCCGCGTCCGCCCCGTGCTGCCGGGGCCGGGGCCGTCCGTCGCGCGCCGAGGCCGACAGCGGCCCCGGGGCGCGCGAGCGGGTCCTGGAGGCGGCCCGCGCGGAGTTCGCCCGGCGCGGCTACGACAAGACGTCCGCACGCGGCACCGCCGAGGCGGCCGACGTGGGCGCGGCACTCGTCCACCACTACTTCGCCACCAAGGGCGAGCTGTTCGAGGCGACGGTCGAGATGACCCTGGAGCCGGTCCAGCCGGTCCAGCCGGTCCAGCCGGGCCCGGCGGTGGTCGGCGCCGACGCCTCCCTCGACGGCGTCGGCGAGCGCATGGGCCGCTACTCCATCGAGGTCACGGACCCGGGCTGATCCCCCGGCCTCCCCTTCCCCCCGCCGCCGCGTGGGCACACGGGCCGCGCCCGCAGACGAACAGGGGCCCGGGGTTGGAGCCCCGCAACGGGGTCCGGGGCGAAGTCCCCGGGAACCTCCCCCCTCCACCACCGGAGGGTTTCGGAAAGGGGCGGGGCAGGGGAGCCCACCCGCCGCAGGCGCCACACCCCGCGCATGCCCGAATGCCGAGCCACCCGTCCCGCCATCCGGACACCCTGTCCGGATCTTGGAGCCGGAGCGTACGCTCGAAGCAGCCCGATCTGGCTATTCAGGATGCTGAGGAGCGACCGCAATGCCCGAGCTGAGGTCCCGCACCGTCACCCACGGCCGCAACATGGCCGGCGCCCGCGCCCTGATGCGCGCCTCGGGCGTAGCCGGCGCGGACATCGGCAAGCCGATCATCGCGGTGGCGAACAGCTTCACCGAGTTCGTGCCCGGCCACACCCACCTCGCCCCCGTCGGCCGCATCGTCTCCGACGCGATCCTGGCCGCCGGCGCCGTCCCCCGCGAGTTCAACACCATCGCGGTCGACGACGGCATCGCGATGGGCCACGGCGGCATGCTCTACAGCCTGCCCTCCCGCGACCTGATCGCGGACAGCGTGGAGTACATGGTCGAGGCCCACTGCGCCGACGCCCTGATCTGCATCTCCAACTGCGACAAGATCACCCCGGGCATGCTGATGGCCGCGATGCGCCTCAACATCCCCACCGTCTTCGTCTCCGGCGGCCCGATGGAGGCCGGCCAGGCCACCCTCGTCGACGGCACCGTCCGCAAGCTCGACCTGATCAACGCGATCAGCGACGCGGTCAACGAGAACGTCTCCGACGAGGACATCCTCCGTATCGAGGAGAACGCCTGCCCCACCTGCGGCAGCTGTTCCGGCATGTTCACCGCCAACTCGATGAACTGCCTGACCGAGGCCATCGGCCTGAGCCTGCCCGGCAACGGCTCGGTCCTCGCCACCCACACCGCCCGCCGCGCGCTGTACGAGAACGCGGCCCGTACGGTCGTCGACATCACCAAGCGGTACTACGAGGACGACGACGCCTCCGTCCTCCCGCGCAGCATCGCCACGCGCGCGGCGTTCGAGAACGCCATGGCCCTCGACATCGCCATGGGCGGCTCCACCAACACGATCCTGCACCTGCTCGCCGCCGCCCAGGAGGCCGAGCTCGACTACGGCCTCCCGGACATGGACGCGATCTCGCGCCGCGTCCCGTGCCTGGCCAAGGTCGCGCCCAACGTGGCGCCCTCGACCACGTACTACATGGAGGACGTTCACCGCGCGGGCGGCATCCCCGCCATCCTCGGCGAGCTCTACCGCGCGGGTCTGCTCAACGAGGACGTCCACGCCGTCCACTCCCGCTCGATCAAGGAGTGGCTCGACGCGTGGGACGTGCGCGGCGGCTCCGCGACGCCCGAGTCGGTCGAGCTGTGGCACGCGGCCCCCGGCTGCGAGCGCTCGGCGACCGCGTTCTCCCAGTCCAAGCGCTGGGAGACGCTGGACACGGACGCGGCGAACGGCTGCATCCGCGACGCCGCTCACGCGTACTCGCAGGACGGCGGCCTGGCCGTCCTCAAGGGCAACCTCGCCGAGGACGGCTGCGTCGTGAAGACGGCCGGCGTCGACGAGTCCATCTGGACGTTCGAGGGCCCGGCGGTCGTCTGCGAGTCGCAGGACGAGGCCGTCGACAAGATCCTCCGCAAGGAGATCAAGGAGGGCGACGTCGTCGTCATCCGCTACGAGGGCCCCAAGGGCGGCCCCGGTATGCAGGAGATGCTCTACCCGACGTCGTTCCTCAAGGGCCGCGGCCTCGGCAAGTCCTGCGCGCTGATCACGGACGGCCGCTTCTCCGGCGGCACTTCGGGCCTCTCCATCGGCCACGCCTCGCCCGAGGCGGCGTCCGGCGGCACGATCGCCCTGGTCGAGGACGGCGACCGCATCCGCATCGACATCCCCAACCGTACGATCGAACTCCTCGTCCCCGAGCCCGAACTGACGACTCGGCGGGAGGCCCTGGGCGGCGTGTACGCCCCGAAGTCCCGCGAACGCAAGGTCTCGGCAGCCCTGCGGGCGTACGCGGCGATGGCCACGAGCGCGGACAAGGGCGCGGTGCGGGACGTGTCGAAGCTGGGCTGACGCCGGCGGAGGGTGAAGGGGGCTGCGCTCCCCTTCACCCTCCTGCCAGCGCCCCCGCCTCCACTCCGAACACCGCCCCGTCCGGCGCACTCCCGAACACCCGCCCCCCACCCAGCGCCGGCGCCCCCAGGCTCGCCGTGAACGTGTCGCGCCCAGACGCCATCCGCGGACCGGTCTGCCCGACCAGCACGCCCCGCCCCGCGTCCACGGCCAGCAGCCGCCCGTCCGAGGCGGTCACGTACACCCGCCCATCGCCCGCGACCGGCCGCGAGGCGCGGGCCGCGCCCGTCTCCAGCCGCCAGAGCTGCGCGCCGCGCCCCGCGTCCACCGCGAGCAGCGACCCGCCCGCCCCGAACACGTACACCGTGTCGCCGTCGACCGTCGCCTGAGCCTGGTCGACGGGGGCGGGCAGCGGCGTACGGCGTACGGCACGGGTCGCGGTGTCCAGGCGTACGACCGCCGTCGTGAAGCTGTCGGCGTCCGCCGCGAGCAGGGCGAGCGCCCCGCCCGCCACCCCGACGGGCCCCAGCGAGCCCGGCAGCCGCTTGGTCCAGAGCACCTTGCCGGTGTCCGGCGCGACGGCGGTGACCAGTGAGGTCGCCGCGTCCTCGGCCACCGACACGGCGTACAGCGCGGTACCGCCGGGCGCCGCCATCCACTGCGCCGTCGCGGCGGCGGGCCGCCCGTGCCAGCGCTCCTTGCCGGTCGCGCTGTCGAGGCAGCGCACCTCGCCGTTGTCGGCGGTGAACACGACGGACGTCGCGCCGAAGGCGAGCGCGGCGTGCGCCGGGACCGGGCGGGCCCAGCGCCTGGCGCCGGTCGCCGGGTCGAGCGCCTCAAGGCGGCCCGAGCCCGGCGGCGCCACGAGGACGAGCCCGCCGGAGACCCGGGGCTGCCCGTCGTCGGCCACCCGCCCGGTCGCGCCCTTGGCCTTCACCGACCACAGGACGCGGCCGTTCGCCGGATCGAGCCGGGCCGCGGTGACGCCGGGTGCGGCGCAGTACAGGGCCCCGCCCGCCCCGGCGAGGGAGCAGGCGGGCGTGCGGTTGCCGTCCCCGGCGCCCGCGAGCGGCACGGCCCAGGGAGTGAACGCGGCGGTCCGGCGGGCCTCTTGACCGGTCGGACCGGTCGCCCGGGGGCCGCTGTCGTCCCCGCCCGCAGCCATCCGTACACCCACCACCCCACCCGCGACCACAGCCGCCAGGGCGGCACCGGCGGCGGCCCACCGCAGCGGCCGGCGTCCCCGTCGGGGAGTCGCGGACGGCTCGGCGGCGGCCCGCTTGTGCGTGGGCACATCGGAGGAACCGTCCTCCTCCCCGCCCGGCCAGGGCCGCCCCGGCACCTTCTCGACCGGGTTGCGGAACCGCTGGGTCGGGATGAAGGCCTCGGTCCCGTACGCCGCCGAGCGCAGCTCCGCCATCAGCTCGTCCGGCGTGGGCCGGTCCTCGGGCTTCTTGGCGAGACAGCTCCGCAGCAGCGGTACGAGATCGTCCGGGACGCCGGTCAGATCGGGCTCGTTGTGCACCACCTGATACGCCACGATGTAGTGGCTCTCGGAGTCGAACGGCCCGTTCCCGGTCGCCGCGTGCACCAGGACCGCGCCCATCGCGAAGACGTCGGCGGCGGGCCCGACCTCGCGCGGCGACTGGAACTGCTCCGGCGCCATGAACGGCGGGGTGCCGATGAGCTTGCCGGTCTCGGTGCGCAGATCGCTGTCGTACGGGCGCGAGATGCCGAAGTCGATGACCTTGGGCCCGTCGGCGGCGAGCAGGACGTTGCTGGGCTTGAGGTCGCGGTGCACGACCCCGGCGCGGTGGATGTCGCGCAGGGCCTCCGCGAGCCCGGCGCCGAGCCGCCGTATCTGGGAGGGGTCGAGTGGCCCGTTCCGCTTCACTTCCTCGGCGAGCGTGGGCCCGGGGATGTAGAGGGTGGCCATCCAGGGCCGCGCGGCCGTCGGGTCGGCATCCACGACGGACGCGGTGAAAGCCCCGCTCACCCGCCGCGCGGCCGACACCTCCTGCCGGAACCGCGCCCTGAACTCGGGGTCCTTGGCGTGCTGGGCGTGGACGACCTTGACGGCCAGGCGCAGGCCGGAGGCGGACGCGGCCAGATGGACCACGCCCATGCCGCCGGTGCCGAGCGTCGACTCCAGCAGGTACTGCCCCGCGTACTCCGGATGCTCTGCTTCTGGGCCCGGCCCCGTGCTGCGCAGCGGCGGCATCGCCCACCCCCGTGTGTTCGTCCCCGAGCGCGACGCTCGGAGCCTAGTCGATGATGCGTGCGAGACCCGAGGGGCTTGCTAGCCTGCGGGTCGCGTACGCGGCGTACGCACAGTGACGGTGATGGGGGAGGTCCGAGATGACTGCGGAAGAGCTCGCGGGCATGGAGGCCGAGGCGACGACGAAGCGGTACCCGGTGGCGCCCGGCGTCCAGGTGAACGTCCGCAGCGGCCCCGGCACGGGATACCCGGTGGTCAAGGTGCTGCCCGCCGGGGTGAGCGTCCCGATCAACTGCCAGTGCCCCGGAACGACGGTCTCCGGCCCGTACGGGACGACGAACATCTGGGACAACATCGCCAACGGGCAGTACGTGTCGGACGCGTACGTGAAGACGGGCAGCGACGGTTACGTGGCGGTCCGCTGCGGCTGAACCCGCTTCTCGCGGCCGGGGGGTAATGCCGGGGGGATAATCAAGCCCATGAGCGACCAGAACGGCAATGGCGGGGGCGGCCCCGAGCCCGAGCCCATCCGTTTCTTCGGCACGACGTGGGTCGGCCACGACAACGGCTACGGCCTGCGCCGCGCCGGGGTGGCGATCGGCGCCCTGGCCGCGGCGGTGGCGGCGTGCTTCGTGCTGCGTTTCGCGTACGAGGGCCTCCAGATCGCCGACACCGGCAGCTTCGTGACCGTCATGGTCGTGGTGATGTTCGCGGTGTGCAGCGCGATGGCGTTCCGCAAGACCTGGGAGGGCTTCGGCGCGCGCCCCACGGACCCCGAGCGGGAACGCTCGCTCCAGGGCCTGAAGGCGATCGGCTTCGTCGGCTCCCTCCTGGCGTACGCCTTCCGGGCCCTCCGGGAAGCCCCCGGCGAATCCCTCCACCGCAAGGAGTACGAGGACGCCCTGACGCGCTACGAACGCCGCAAGGGGAACCCGGCGAGCCGGAAGCGACCGAAGCGGAAGTAGTTGCCCGGGGGCTTCCGTTCCCCCCAGACCCCCTGCTCCTGGGGCTTGCCCACCCGCTCGCCCGTTGCTGGGGTCGCCGCTCCTCGGACACCCCACCCCCCACACCCCGCACGGTGCGAGGATGACGATGTCAGACCCCGCACCACCCGGAGGGTGACCGCATGACCCACACCGTCGCAGTCCTCGGCACCGGCAAGATCGGCGAAGCCCTCCTGAGCGGGATGATCCGCGCCGGCTGGAACCCCGCGAACCTCCTGGTCACCGCCCGCCGCCCGGAACGCGCCGAGGAACTCCGCACCCGTTACGGCGTCGAGTCCGTCACCAACGCCGACGCCGCCAAGCGCGCGGACACCCTGATCCTCACCGTGAAGCCCCAGGACATGGGCCGCCTCCTCGACGAGCTCAGCCCGCACGTCACCCCCGACCGCCTGGTCATCAGCGCCGCCGCCGGCATCCCCACCGCGTTCATCGAGGAACGGCTCGCGCCGAACACCCCGGTCGTCCGCGTCATGCCGAACACGCCCGTGCTCGTCGACGAGGGCATGTCCGTCATCAGCGCCGGCAGCCACGCGACCCCGACCCACCTCGCCCACACCGAGGAGATCTTCGGCGGCGTCGGCAAGACCCTGCGCGTCCCCGAGTCCCAGCAGGACGCGGCCACCGCACTCTCCGGCTCGGGCCCGGCGTACTTCTACTACCTGGTCGAGGCGATGACCGACGCCGGCATCCTGCTCGGCCTGCCGCGCGCCCAGGCCCACGACCTGATCGTGCAGGCGGCCATCGGCGCCGCCGTGATGCTCCGCGACAGCGGCGAACACCCGGTCAAGCTCCGCGAGGCGGTCACCTCCCCGGCGGGCACCACGATCAGCGCGATCCGCGAGCTGGAGAACCACGGCGTACGGGCCGCCCTGATCGCCGCCCTGGAAGCAGCCCGCGACCGCAGCCGGGAGCTGGCCTCGGGCAACGGCTGAGCCGCTCCCTCTCCCTGCGCATCTCCTTCTCTCCACCAGTCCCTCTCTACTAGGGCGTGTTTCGAAAGTCCCGTCTGCCCGGCGGCGTCTGGCACGCACGCTCGCCGCGTTGTCGGGATCACCCCGATACAACCAGTATCGGGGCGACCCTCCGCCTTGCGATCGCACGCACCAGACGCCGCCGGGCCCGCCCTTCGGGCGGACGACGCTATTTTCGAAACACGCCCTAGTCCCGCCGGCGACACCGCACGGAAGCGACGGCGGCGCCCCGCCCACGAGCAGGACGGACGCCCCCACCACCAGCGCGGCGGCCCTGACGGGTGCCCCTTCGGCCACCTCACAGGCGGCCCGCAGGGAATCACCGGCAGATGTGACAGCGTCCGCTCCCACCACGCGATACGTGCTCCCCACTCCGTACTCCGTACGGGCCCGCCTCACCCCGCGCCGCCGCGTTCCGGGCGAGCGGCGCCCGTACGGAGTGAAACTGCGCCGCATACCGACACGAGTTGCGGAGCAGTCCGTTCCAGCCGATCCGCCTCGGCTCGTGACACCTCGTCCCCGCACTGCCGCAGCCGGTCGATCTCGCCGCCCGTCTCACGGTTGACGATCGGCCGTCCCGCCATCCCTCCCTCGGCCGTAAGAACCAGCCAGACGCCCTCGGGGCCGGGGTTGACACGCACTTGGCCCGTACGTAGTGTTCTCCGAGTTGTCCGACGTGAGCGCCGACTCCGGTCGGTCCCCGGACAGCCATTCCGCACCAACCACTTGATCCGAACAGCGGTCACCGCCGTTTCGTTTTTCGTGTGCTTTTGCGAAATGAGGAATCCGCGTTCGATAAGGACGCAGCCCCGATTGGATCGGGGGCCAGGATTCCGCTAAAGTCTCACTCGTCGGAACGGCCCAACGGCCGGGAAGACAAACCGACTTGACCCGGGAGACCGGAAAGCAGGCCCGAAAGGATCTGATAGAGTCGGAACCGCCGG
>NZ_JBVIHM010000014.1:184087-215400 GCF_055570295.1 Streptomyces sp. NPDC031265 | reverse complement strand
CAGCGGTCAGGCCCCCACCCTCTGGATACCTCACCTCACCGGCATACCGCAGGGATCATCAAGCGTCACTACCCGACGACAACCCGAAAACCTCAGTAGTGGCCGGCGCGCAGTTCGCCGTGTGGGCCGATGGCGTCGGCCACGCCCAGGCAGGTGCTGCCCCGGAGGCACCGAGTTCGTAGTGCACAGCCCCGGTGTCGACGGAACGGACCGTGAGCACGACCTCGTAGTTGCCCGGGTAGGTCACTCACCGAGCCGCAGCCGAATCCGGGCGTCTTCCGGCCTGCGGGCCATGCCGATCGGCCTGCCAAGCCGTGTCGGCCAAGATCATCCTGTCGCGGTCGTGTCCCACCGGGAACCCATCCGTGCCGGTGCCGGCGCCGGTCACCTGCAGGTTGCGCGGCTCGACGGTCAGCGGGCGATCGAGATCGCGAAGGGGGTGAATCCGATGGACCGGATGACGTGCGGTACGAACAGTATCGCGGCCTCCGTGGCGCGAGCGGTCTGGATCCCGCCGAGGTCGGTGATCCAGTCCTTGCGCCAGCCGAGGTCGATGAGCAGTTCAAGGACGGTCCGCTTGGCCTCCGGTTCCTCGCCGGAGAGGAAGGCGGTTGGCGTCTGGGTGAGCGTGGCCGGGGCGGTCATCACCGGGAAGAGCATGGTGTTGAGCGTCTTGACGACGCGCGTTTCGGGGAGCGCTTCCTGGAGTTGCTCGGCGAGGCTTGAACCGGGGTAGATCAGGGCGGCGGGCAGTCCGTCCGGTCCGTCGACGGTGGCGTTGGAGACGTCCACGAGGATCTTGCCGTGCAGCTCTTCGCGCAGGGCGGCGAGACGTTCCAGGGAGCCGGCGCCCGGGGTGGCGTTGATGACGATCCGGGCCGCCCGGGCGGCATCGGTGGCGGCGCCCGGCGCGCGGTCCGCGACGGTCACCTCGTGCCCTGCCAGGGTGAGGGCTTTCGCCAGGTTGCCGCCGACGCGGCCGTTTCCGAGAACTGCGATCGTGGTCATGATGTTCTGGTCCTTGCGTTGGGTGCGGGTTGTGGTGTGCGGGGTCAGCGGGAGAGCGTGGCGACGGCTTCGGCGTGGACGCCGGGCGCGGCGGCCAGGAAGCTCTCGCTCTGCGGGGTCCAGGGGCGGCCCTCGGCGTCGGAGATCTGTCCGCCGGCCTCGGTGACGAGCAGCGCGCCGGGCAGCAGGTCCGCTCGGGCGCCGGCGAACTGCCAGAAGGCGTCGATCCGGCCGGCGGCCACGTTCAGCAGGTGCAGGGTCGCGGGCACAGCGGTGCGGACGACGAGCGCGTCGAAGAGCATCGCGGTGATCGAGGAGCCGACGCGCCGTACGACCCTCTCGTCCTCGTCCGGCCGGGCCTGGCTGGTGGCCACGATGCTCAGGCCGAGGTCCGCGGTCGGGGAGACGCGCAGCGGCCGGCCGTCGAGGTAGGCGCCGGCGCCGGTGAGCGCGGTGTAGGTCTCGCCGGTCAGCGGCAGGTGGACCGCGGTGAGCACCGGCTGGTTCTCACGCACGAGGGTCGCGGTCACCGCCCACTCCGGCAGCGCGTGCAGGTGGTTGACGTTGCCCTCGGCCGGATCCACGACCCACCACTCGCCGGGCGGCAGCGCCCCGCCGTCCAGCTCGTCCTCCACCCAGCCGGCCTCCGGGCGCAGGCTCGTGAGGCAGGGGCGCAGGATGTCCAGGGCCGTGTCGTCGTTGACGGCGAGCGCACGCATCAGCTCGTCACGGGTCTCGTAACGGACCACATCGCCGAAACGCTCGCGCAGCGCCGCACCGGCGGCGCGCACGGCGGTCGCGGTGCGGTCGAGCAGGTCGGCGTCGGAGGTGACGACGTCAGTGGTCTGAAGCGTTTCGGACATGGTGGTGCTCCTGTCTGAGGAGGGGTGATGAGGCCGGTCGGGGTCGCGTTCGACGGACGACGGGGGGATGAAGCGCGTTGTGGAAGCGCCGTGGGCGCGGAAGAAGGCTCAGTCGATCAGTTCGGCGGCCCGTTCGGCGATGGCGTAAACGGTCGCGTTGGTGTTGGCCGAGGGGATGGACGGCATCACCGAGGCATCGGCGACACGCAGTCCGGCTATTCCGTGCACGCGAAGGTTCGCAGGGTCGACGACGGCATCGGCGTCGGTTCCCATGCGGCAGGTGCCGGTGAAGTGGAAGTAGGGGCCGGTGGCCTTGCGAATGAACTCGTCCACAGATTCGCCGCTCGTCCCGGAGCCCGGCACCGCTTCCTGCTTGCGCCAGTCGGCGAACGCGTCGGCCTCGCCGATGCGGCGTGCCACTGCCAGGCCCTTGCGCATGACCTCCAGGTCACGGTCGTCGCTCAGGTAGCCCGGGTCGACGACGGGAACACTGGCGGGATGGGCGTCCGCCAGTCGCACGGTGCCGCTGCTGTGCGGAGCCATCGCGGAGAAGGCTATGGAGTAGCCGTTGGCCGGCGGCTGGCCCCAAGCCGACGGGAGCGGTGCGGCGACGATGTAGACCTGAAGGTCCGGCCGGGCCGCGGCGGGATCGCTGAACAGCAGGCCCATCATTTCGGCCGGCGGGTTGGCAGGAACGAACGGTACGGGCTGGTCGGCCTCGTACACCACGCCCGCCATCGGATGGTCCTGCAGATGGGATCCCACTCCCGGCAGGTCGGCGACGACGTCGATACCGTGTTCCTCAAGGTGTTGGGCCGGGCCGATCCCTGACAGCATCAGGAGGTGCGCGGAACCGATGGCTCCCGCGGTCAATATGACCTCGGCGCTGTCGATGGACAGGTGCTCCCCACCGATGGTGTACTCGACGCCGGTGCAGCGGCCCGCGGTGGTGCGCAGCCGCTGCACGGTCGCGTCCGTGACGACGTCCAGGTTCGGCCGGTCGAGGAACGGACGGATGTAGGCGTCGGCCGCGCTCTGGCGGGCGCCGCCGGGCAGATTCATGTCACTCCACCCGAACCCGGTCTCCAGCCCGCTGCCGATGTCATCGGCGCGTGCGAACCCAGCCGCCGCTGCGGCGTCGACGCCCGCCGTGGCCAGGGGATGGGGTTCCGGGACCGGGGCGACCGCGACCGGCCCGTCCGTGCCCCGCACGGAGGCATCACGACTGCGAGTGCTCTCGCTGCGGCGGAAATAAGGCAGCAGATCGTCGAAACCCCAGCCCGGAGCACCGAGGCCGGGCCATTCGTCGTAACCGGACCGGTGCCCCCGCAGGTGGTAGAGGCCGTTGATGCTCGACGATCCGCCGAGCGCCTTACCGCGCAGCACGTCAGCGGCCCTGCCTGTACCGGCCTGCACGGTCGAGGCGCCCAGCCAGAGGGATGACGGGTCAAACCCCAGGAACCCCCAAGGAGATGCCATCGCCTCGGTTGCGTCCCGGGCTCCCGCCTCCAGCAACAACACCCGCACGCCCGGGCGTTCCGAAAGCCGGGAGGCAATCACGCACCCCGCCGTCCCCGCTCCCACCACGACATAGTCATAAGGACTCTTGCCCATCATGTCTCCGCTTCCCACGGCAGCACTGTCCGACCACCGGGTTTCAGGAAAAGGCTCCTCGACGATCAAAGAGCTGATTGCTTGCACGAACTAATGGGGCCGAGAAGTCCGAGCTCGGCGCGCAGAAGGCGTGGAACCGGCTGATCAGCAGCGAGCGGGCTCCAGTGGAGCGGGGCTGTCCGCAGGCAGGCCGCGCGCGCTGCTGGTGCTGACGGACACCGAGGTGGCCCGGCGGCAAACGATCACCTTGATCCGACGGGCCTGGGAGCGCCTGGTCCGGCCATTGCCGATCACCCCGTTGGGGATGTCCATGCCGGCGCCGGTGCCTGCGATGACGGCCTTCCGGCTGGACTTCTCTTGTTTCACGCGTTTCTTGTCCTTGGTGTGTACCCGTCCTGGAACAGCCCGGGTTTCCCTTCTGCCGTCGAATCTTAGGAATACGGACACGGCGCGTACTTGAACCTCCGCGACGTTCGTTCGGAACCTCAGCGCCATACGTGTGGCGAGACAGTCGGCGTCACACAGCACTGGGTCAGGCTGCTCGTACACGCCGACCGACTTCTTGCCCTGCCACAGGTAGCCGCCCTTTCCCACCGACGGCCGCGTGAACCTGGGTCGGCAGCAAGGACGTTGGGCGGCCGCAGTTCCGGCCACGGCGGGCCCGTGGCATCGGGGATGGGTGCGGATCCTCACGTCCGTCCACCGGGAGATCGACCTCTGGCAGCAGGTCGACGAGAACCTCGGCCCGGAAGCCACCCTCCGCCTGCTCTCCTGCACGGCTCCCACACCGAGTCGATCGGCGAGTGGTGGGGCTCCGGCTGGTACGAGACGATGGTCCGCCGCGCGGTTGTCCGCGCGGCGGACGACGGAAGCCTCCCAGCAATCATTCCCAGAACTTCCCGGCCCACCCCACGCCAGGAGCGCCCGGGCAAAGATCCGGACCAGCTCCGGACCAGCCCAGACCAAGGGGGCGCATCAACTGACGTTTCCGCTGGTCAGCATGGGTTTGCCTCCCGTACCACCAGCAGACGAAGAACTTGCTGGTGTCGTACTCGGCGAAGAGACTGGGCTTCTTCTAGACACCCCCACGTATGGCCGTTGGGCTGACGCGACCGTCAGCCCGCGGAGGCCACCCGGCTCCGGCGCGAGACCGAGCACCACACGGCACTGGTTGAGCCGCTGTCGGCCGTCCAGGCATCTGTCGCGCTCCGTGATCCGCCCCGACTGCGTCCGCCGGCCGGGTTGTTCGCGTCTACCGCAGTATGGACAGATCGACGGCGTTCGCCATGGCCTCCATTCCGGCGTCGTTGGGGTGCAGATGGTCGCCGGCGTCGTAGGCCGGACGTATCCGGGCGGGGTTGTTCGGGTCCCGTATGACGGCGTCGAAGTCGACGACCGCGTCGAACGCGCCACTCGTGCGGATCCAGTTGTTCACGGTCACCCGGACGCCGGCCGAGGCACTGCTCTGCGTGGAGTCGGGCAGCGCGGACCTGACACTCACCACCGACCGGCCGGACGCGGTGTCCGCGGCCCGGCCAGGAGTGGCCCTCGGACGTCAAGTCCCAAACTGTGCTTGAGTTCGCGGTCGTCATGCTCGATACGTCATCCGACTTGGCCAGACGCACGAGGTCGGTGATCGGGGTGTCGTCCGGGTTGGACAGCCAGTGATGGTCGGCGCTTCGGTATCGGGGTGATCTCGGTAGCGGGCTGGGGCCGGCAGCCGACCGGCCCGTTGCGGGCCGGAGCCACGGGCTGGGCATCCAACGGGTATCAGTCACATCCACCCTGGGGCCAGTCCGTAGGCGAGTTGGCGGTCAAGGCGCCTCCTCACCCTGCCCGGGCCACTGCCGCCCGGTACCGGCGGCTACCGCATTACGGACAGGCGGCGTGTGGCAGCGGTCCTGGGGTCGCTCGCGCCGACGTCCTGGAGTCGCATCCACGGAGGCCCAGTCTCACCCCATTCACTCGACCTATTGATTGAACACATCCTATGTCTCGGTCACTTACCCTGAGCTTGAGCGCCCCCGCCAGTAGCGTTCTTTCGCCTGATCTGGCGATTTCTGTCGATCCCCTAGACAGACCACTGACCGATGCTCGTTAATACATCCGATGTTGCTCAACCCGAGACGCACTGTGCAAGGCCTCTCTCGTGACACCGTGCGCTGTCCTGCGAACTGCCAGGAGAAGATCTTGTCCGAGCCGACCACCTGCGAAGGGCTCCTCGGCATGGCGGTCACCGACGGCGAGCACCGCCCTTGCGTCCGGGCCCCTCTCCGGAACGGGAGGCCCGATGCCCAGCGCGCGCCGTAACGCTTGTGCCGGGCGCCCTACTTAGCGTGCTCACACCGCTTATCGCCAGATTCCGCGCGCCCAAGCCGCGGCCCACCTCGGGTGATGCCACATCGCGCGAGGCGGCTCCGCACCGTCCACATGGCGCACGCTCTGCCACCAGGTTCCAGCGGCACACCGCTTCACAGCCCTTATTCACAGCCCTTAGACGATTCCTCCCCTGGCGGGGGGATCTGCCGCCCGGCACGCACCCCGCCACCCAGACCGGCGTCGAGTGCCCCAGGACGTCGTCACCGCAAGCAATGCCATCGATCCACAGGAGTCGGCCATGTCCTCATCAAGAATGACTCGCCGTACGTTTCTCGGCGCGGCGGGTGCGGCGACCGCCGCGAACGCCCTGCCGCTCATCCCCGGCTTCTCCGGCCTTCTGTCGCAGGCGGCCGCCGCGGACACACAGAGCAACCTGAGCAAGATGGTCGACATGCGGTTCGGCATGTTCAACCACTTCAGCCTGGGCACCTTCACGAACCAGGAGTGGGCGGAACCCAAGCAGAGCCCCACCCTCTTCGCTCCCCCGAGCGTCAACTGCGCGCAGTGGGCCGACGCGGCGGTCGCCGCGAAGATGAGTTACGGCATCCTGACCACCAAGCACCATGACGGCTTCGCGCTGTGGCCGAGCGCCCATGGCACCCAGAACGTCGCGAACAGCTCCTACAAGCACGACGTCGTCCAGGCGTACTGCGACGCCTTCCGGGCGAAGGGGCTGAAGGTCGGGTTGTACTACTCGATCTGGGACCGCACCTTCGGCGTCGAGGCATGGGAGAGCCGGCACAAGGTGACCGGGCTCGAAGTCACCGATGCCGTCCAACCCAGCCACATGACCTTCGTGCTCAATCAGATCACCGAGTTGCTCACCAACTACGGCACGATCGACATGTTCATGACCGACGGTTACGCATGGCAGATGGGGCAGCAGGCCATCTCCTACCAGCGGATCCGCTCGCTGGTGAAGGAGCTGCAGCCGGACTGCGTCATGCTTGACATCGGCTCACTGTCGGAGCCCTTCCTCAGCGACGCCGTCTTCTTCGAGGAGCCGCTGGGCGTCACGGCGCCAGCGGGCAACACCTACGCCGGAATGCAGGGACAGACCATCAGCAACGGCTGGTTCTGGCACCCCTCCACCCCGACCGAGAGCCTCCTGAGCAAGGCCGCGATTCTCTCGCACCTGGCCGACCTGGAACCGAAGTACACCTCGTTCATCCTCAACTGCCCGCCCAACCGCAACGGCCTGCTGGACACCAACGTCGTCAACCGGCTCACCGAGGTCGGCGCGGCCTGGAGCCCCAACGCCTCCAGGCCGCCGCTGCCCACCCAGCTGCTGCGCGCCGAGCATCCCGTCACACCGGTCAACGCGTACGCCACCGGCTTCCACACCGGCGAGGGCCCGTTCAACGCCATCGACGGACTCAGCGACAACCGCTACGAGACCTGCTGGTCGACATACGGCCTGTCGCTGCCGCAGTCCATCACCATCGACCTGGGCGGCGTGTGGAGCAACGTCTCCACCCTGGAGTACCTGCCCAAGCAGTGGGCCCGCAACAACTCCACCGACGGCGACATCACCTCATACACCATCCTGACCAGCACCGACGGCGTCACCTTCACCCAGGTCGCCAGCGGCACCTGGGCCGGCGACAAGAAGACCAAGTTGGTCGAGTGGCCGAACCGGAACGTGGGCTTCGTACGGATCCAGGTCAACGCGGCCACCGGCGGCTACGCCAACATCAGCGGCGTCAGGATCGGCGGCCGGGCGGTCAAGCCGGCACTGGTGTCCACCGCACTGCCCGGCGACGGAACCGTCTACCGGCTGGTCGCCCGGCACAGCGGCAAGGCCGCCGACGTGGAGGGCCAGCGCACCACCGACGGCACCAAGGTCCTGCAGTGGCCCTTGCTCGACCAGACGAACCAGAAGTGGACCTTCATCAAGACCGGCGACGGCTACTACAAGATCAAGGGTGTGGGCAGCGGCAAGCTCCTGGAGGTTGCGGGTCTCTCCCGCGCGGACGGCGGCGCCGTCGGTATCTGGGGAGACGCCAGCGCCCCCCAGCAGCAGTGGGCCGTCACACCGACCGGTGACGGGCACTACTTCCTGATCAACCGCTACAGCGGGTTCTCCCTCGCCGTCGACGAGGGCAGCACCGCCAACGGAGCCGCCATCGGGCAGCAGCCCTACGCGTCACAGGCGCGGCAGCAATGGCAGATCATCCACTCCTGACCCTGGCCCTCCATTCCTCTGCGGGAGCGGGGCGTTGGGCACCCCGCTCCCGCACGCGTGCCTGATTTCCGCGATTCGTCCGACCTGATGACGACGCCTTACAACGAGGCGTTGACGATGCGGAAGGCGGCCTCGACGGAGCCGGTGTTCAGCGCACACGCCGCCGATCGTGACCGCTGCATCTGGAATCCGGAGACGCACCTTCTCCCCTCCGGGCAGCAGATCACCAATGCCTGGAACGCGAACCTGTCCGGGTCCTCAGAAGCAGTCACCGAGCAACGTGGCCCACAACGGAGAGGTGGCGGCGGGCGGCCAGGCGGCCTTCTGGTTCCAGGGCACCTCCAGCGGCACCTTCTCCAAGCCCTCCGGCCTCAGCCTGAACGGCACCGCCTGCACCAGCGTGTGACACATGTCCACCCCCCGGAGCCCGCCTGGTCCCTCCACGCCGACTGGTGGGGACCCGGAGGCCGCACAGCGCTCCCGGCTCCACAGTGATTCGCTCCCTCCGTCGAAGCCGGCGCCGTGCTCGGATCGGGCTTCGCGCCCGTGCCGACCCTGGTCAACAACTGGTTCGTAGGGGGCCACTGTCGGCGGCGGGTCAGTGCCGTGCGAACTGCACCCCCGTCGACTGCGCGACGTCCGGCCGCAACGCGATCCCGTTGACGGTCAGTCGTTCGCCGTAGACGTCGGTGACCCTGATCGCGCCGCCGCACCCGCTACCGTCGGGGGAGAGAAAGTAGTTGTAGTCGGTGCGGGTCAGTCGGCGCCAGCCGCCGCCGCTGCGGACCTCCAGCCGGGCGAGCGGGTTGCGGTGGCCGCTTGCCTGAATGCCGCACCAGTAGGGGCTGGATCCGTTCTTGTAGCGGATCGAGATCGTGCCCGACGTGGTGGGGCTCAACAGGCTCCAGGTGATCGCGAGCCGGCCGGTCGAGACGGGGGCCAGTTTGGCGAAGGCCTGTTCGCTGAGGTCGAGTTGCCCTGGTGCACAGGGCAGTGGGCATTCGTTGGTGATCCGGACCGTGACGGAGGCGCCGTTGGCTGCGCGGACGCGCACGTACGCCCCGCAGGCCCTGGACGTCTCGTAGTCGGTGGTGTTCATCGCCGCGATCATCATGTCGCCGCTCGGGCCATACGAGCAGGCACCGTCCCCGACCCCGGCCTTGTATACCGTGGCGACCCCCGGGTACGTGACCTTGGGCCGGATCCGCCCGGCCAGGGAGGTCGTGGCAGGAGCCTTCCGCGGGGAAGCCGATGACGGCGCCGCCGACGGGGTCGCGGAAGCCTTCGGCGCCGTGGCGCCGGCCGACGGGGACGGGGAGGCGGCGGACGGGGAGGCGGCGGAGGACTTCTTCCCTGGCGATGTCGGCGGGTGAGTCTCCTGGGAGTTGGCGGCGGCCGTGGCCGGGGCCCGCCCGTCATCCTCCTTGCCGTCTGGTTGCAACGTCATGACCAGGCAGACGAGAAGACCCGTGACGACCAGCCCCGTGGTGGTACCCACCATCAGCCCGCGTCTGCGCCTGCGCTGCCGCGCGGCCTGGCGTGTGTCTTGCATGTTCATCCGTTCCGAAGAGCGTGTCGGTCCTGCACACTCAGTGGCCGCAGGTGGCGAAAAGGTTGCCGCCGATTTTCCGGTCGGGTCGGGGGCCGGCACCTGAGTAGCCGGATGAAAGCGCTGGGCACGGTCTCCGTGACGTCCACCGCCCTCTGCCGGCAGCGTGTGGCAGGCGGGAGTCAGCGTCTCTGGGGAGATGCCGGTGTGAGTCCCGGCCCCGGACGCCTGGGCGGAGCGCGCCCGGGGAAAATCGCGTCGGCGCCGTGTGAGCCGGGGTGGCGGGCTCAGGGCGCGTCACCCCGGGGGCCGCTCAGCCGATTTTGGTCATGTTCCACTGCTGCGGGGCGCCGCCGTTGGGGGTCCATTGGATGACCTGGGTGTTGTCCGCGGCGTTGTTGGCGTTGTCCAGCGCCTTTCCGCTGTGCCGGTTGATGAGCCGGTACGCGCCGCCGCCCAGCGCGGTGATGGCCCACTGCTGCTGACGACCTCCGTTGTCGGTCCGCTGCACCATCACTCCACTGTCGGAGGTGCTGTTGTTGTCGTCCAGGGCCTTGCCGCTGCGGACGCAGACCAGCTTGTAGTAGCCGTGGCCCTGGTCGGTGACCGTCCACTGCTGCGGCGTGCCGCCGTTGGCGGTCCACTGGATGACCTGGCTGCCCTCGTTGCCGGAGTTGGCGTTGTCGAGAGCCTTGCCGCTCTGGGCGCAGACCAGCCGGTAGACACCGTTGGCCAGGACGGCCGGCATGCCGTTGACCTCCACACAGACCACGGAGTCGTTCCCGTTGGGCGCTGCGCTCGGCACGCTGACGTTGATCTGCCCGCCGCTGACCGAGTAGTTGAGGTTGGTGCCGGGGTTGTTCATCAGGTAGACGCGGTTGATCGTGTTGTACACCGCCGGAATCTGCAGCGTGCCGCCCGTGGGCCAGTTGAAGACGTGGGCGAAGAGCTTGCCGTTCTTCTTGGTGATCTTGCCCCAGGACGGCTCGGTGGCGAAGGGGCTGCCGCTGGTGCCGTGGATGCTGTCGCTGTGGGTGGCCATCCACGAGGCCAGGCCGTTCAGAACGGTCACGGATCCGGGGGTCATGGTTCCATCGCCCTTGGGGCCGATGTTGAGCAGGTAGTTGCCGTCCCGGGAGATGACGGTGACCATCTCCTGGATGATGTCCTTGACGGGCCGGTAGAGGTTCTCCGCCCAGTCGGTGTAGCCCCAGTTGCCGTTCATGGTGGCGCAGGTCTCCCACGGCCGGTCCAGCGGCGCGGCGGGCACCGTCTGCTCCGGGCAGGCGAAGTCGCCAAGGCCCTGGTCCCGCTTGACACGTTCGTTGACGACGAGGCCGGGCTTGCGCTGCATCAGCCAGTTGTACAGGTCCTCGCCGTCGGACTTGGCCCACCAGTCGCACCAGTCGCCGTCGAACCACAGGACGGCCGGGTCGTAGCGGTCCAGCAGTTCCTGCAGCTGGCCCTTCATGTCGTTGATGTAGCCGGTGCGGGCCGCCGGGTCGATGGAGGAGTCGTAGTTGCCGGGACGACAGGCCTGCGAGGGGTGGTTCCAGTCCATGATCGAGTAGTAGAGCCCGAACTTGACGCCCCGGTTCGTGCACTCGGTCTTCAACTGGGCCAGCAGGTCGGGCTGGAAGCCGTTGTAGTCGTGCAGGTTGTACTGCTTGGTGCCGGTGGTGTCGGTGAAGCCCGCGACATTGGAGTCCCACATCCCGTAGCCCTCGTGGTGCTTGGAGGTGATCACGAGGTACTTCATGCCGGCGTTCTTGGCCAACTCGGCGATCTGGGCGGCGTTGAAGCTGGACGGGTTGAACTGCTTGGTCACATTGTTCTGCCAGTCGGCCTTGGACCAGTGGCCCTGGCTGAACTCCCACTCGCCCTTGCCGAGGTAGGAGTAGGACCCGAAGTGGATGAACATCCCGAACCGGGCCTGGTACCACCAGTCCAGCTTCGAGTTGACGGAGTAGGCCTCGGCCGTGGCGGGCCACAGGACCTGCGGCAGACCGAACGCCACGGTACCGCCGGCGAGGGCTGCGGCCTTGATGAGGGAGCGCCTGCTGAGGGGAGCGGAGGACATCGTGCGGCTCCTGGAGGGTGATGGACACATGGTGTCGGTGACTGCTCGTCCGCGGCAGCGCACAGACGGCGGAGTACGGCGGCTCGTGTCCGGCCGGGACTCAAGCAACTCCCAGGGACATCGGATGTATTAACAGACACAGCCACACCCCGTGTCTAGAGCGAAGACAGAGATTCGGGAAATTACCTGTTCACGACCTCGCCGCTAGAATTCGGAGGCAGAAGACATGGGATCTCTATCGAGGTCTGGTCACAGGTAGAAAAGAGCACGGCTTCACAGCGCGGCCACCGGGCCACGCTGCAGAGCCGGACGGTCTCGGTGGCCCTCGGCTACGCGTCCTCCACCACGACGATGTCCAGAGTCCTGGGCCCGTGCACGCCCTCGACACGGTCCAGTTCGATGTCGCTGGTGGCCGAGGGTCCGGAGATCAGAGTCAGCGGGCGGTAGGGATCGAGCAGGCGCAGTGCCTCGGGTACATCGGGAGCGATCTGGTCCGCCCGGACCACGCAGATGTGCTGGTCCGGAAGCAAGGTCAGGGCTCGGCGCCCCTGGCCCGGACCGTGGTCGAGGGTCACGGTGCCGGTGACGGCGATGGCGATGGCGACGGTGGTGACCACGGCGTCCGCCGCGTCGAGCTGTCCGACGGTCAGCGGCGGGACATCCCCCAGCAGGGACCAGGGTCCCTCCGGGACACGGTCCTCGGGAAACCCGGGCGGCACCACCAGGGACCGTGCTCCGGTGCGGGCCAGCGCGCGAGCGACGGCCGCCGCGGCACCGGCTGCCGGAACGCGGACCACCGTGGCGCGGTACTCGGCGGCCCGCTCGACGAACAGCCCGACGACGTCCGGTCCCGCGTGGTCGGCGCGGCGACCGTGCGAATGGGGTACATCGTCGGGGCGCTCGGAACCGGGAACACCGGACAGCGCTCCCCGAATCGCGCTCAGGACAACCTCGCGGCCGTTCATCGTCGTCCCTTCCCGTGCGCCGTCGTACTGCTGTCTTCGCTCGTGGGTGGTCGCGTACGGCGCCACCAGGCGCGCAGGGACTCACGGGCCGGCGCCGGGGTGTCCCGGGTGCCGGACCAGCGGGCGAACGGACCGGGCAGGGCTCCGATCCGGCCGTCACGGGCCACCAGCCGGGCTCCCATGGCGGCCAGCCGCTGTACGGCGGCCAGCCGCCGCGGTGAGCCCAGGACGGCACCCGCGGCCTTCATCGCGAGTGCCTCGGTTGTGGGGAGCAGCCGGTCCCGGCGTTTGGCCTCCACAGCCTCGGCGCGCAGATGGACCAGCACCTCGGGGATGTTGATCTTCACGGGGCAGGCGTCGTAACAGGCGCCGCACAGGGTCGAGGCGAAGGGCAGCGAAGCCGCGTTCTCGATGCCGACGAGCTGCGGGGTCAGGACGGCGCCGATCGGCCCCGGGTAGACCGAACCGTAGGCATGGCCCCCCGTGCGCTCGTACACCGGGCAGACATTGAGGCATGCCGAGCAGCGGATGCAGGCGAGAGCCTGGCGGCCCACCTCGTCGGCGAGAGTGGCGGTGCGGCCGTTGTCGAGCAGCACCAGGTGGAAGTTCCGGGGACCGTCGCCCTCGGTGACGCCGGTCCACAGCGAGGTGTACGGGTTCATCCGCTCGCCGGTCGACGAGCGGGGCAGGAGCTGGAGGAACACGTCCAGGTCGGCGAAGGACGGCAGGACCTTCTCGATGCCCATGACGGTGATCAGGGTCTCCGGCAGGGTCAGGCACATCCGACCGTTGCCCTCCGACTCCACCACCGCCACCGTTCCGGTGTCGGCGGCCGCGAAGTTGGCGCCGGAGACGGCGACCTTGGCCCGCAGGAACTTCTCCCGCAGGTGGAGCCGGGCCGCCTCGGCGAGGTCGCGGGGCTCGTCGGTGAGGTCCTCGGGGGCGGGCCTGCCCCACTCCCCCATCTCCCGGCGGAAGATCTCCCGGATCTCGGAGCGGCCCCGGTGGATGGCGGGCACGAGGATGTGCGACGGGCGGTCGCCGCCCAGCTGCACGATGAGTTCCGCGAGATCGGTCTCGTAGGCACGGATGCCCGCGTCCGCGAGTGCCTCGTTGAGGCCGATCTCCTGGGTCGCCATCGACTTGACCTTGACGACCTCGTCCTCGCCGGTCGCCTTCACCAGGGCGGTCACGATGCGGTTGGCCTCGTCGGCGTCCGCCGCCCAGTGGACCACTCCGCCCGCGGCGGTCACCGTCTCCTCCAGGCGCAGCAGGTGGTGGTCGAGGTGGCGGAGGGTGCGGCGTTTGACCGCGGCGGCCGTCTCCCGCAGTTCCTCCCAGTCCTCCAGTTCGGCGGCGACCGCCAGCCGCTTGTCCCGGATGGTGCCGGTCGCTCGGCGCAGGTTCGTGCGCAGCCGGGTGTCGGCGAGCGCGATGCGCGCCGCCTCGGGGAAGGCCGGGGTGCCCAGCCATACGACATTGTCAGCACCGCTCACCGTACGTCCCCTTCCGTGGAGGCCAGGATCTCGGCCAGGTGCATCGTGCCGACACCGGTACGGAGCCGGGACAGGCCGCCGCCGATGTGGGTGAGGCAGGAGTTGTCGCCCGCGCACAGGATCTCGGCGCCGGTGTCCTGCACATGGCGCATCTTGTCGGCCAGCATCGCGTTGGACACGTCGGAGTTCTTCAGGGCGAAGGTGCCGCCGAAGCCGCAGCAGGACTCCGCGTCGGGCAGTTCGACGAGGTCGATGCCCTTCACGGCGCGCAGCAGCGTGAGCGGGCGGTCGCCGACGCGGAGCATGCGCAGCGAGTGGCAGGTCGGGTGATAGGTCACGCGGTGGGGGAAGTAGGCGCCGACGTCGGTGACGCCGAGAACGTCGACGAGCAGTTCCGACAGCTCGTACACCGTCGGCACCACCTGCTCGACCGCCTCGGCGAGGACGGAGTCCCCGTACTGGGCGGCCACCACGCGGTGGTGGTCGCGCACCATGCCCGCGCAGGACCCGGAGGGGGCGACGACGGCGTCGTATCCCGCGAAGACCTCGGCGAAGCGGCGGACCATGGGCAGGGTCTCGGGGCGGTAACCGGTGTTGAAGTGCATCTGGCCGCAGCAGGTCTGGCCCTGTGGGAACTCCACGGTGTGGCCGAGACGTTCCAGCAGTTCGGTCACCGCGCGACCGGTGCGCGGGAACATCGTGTCGTTGAAGCAGGTGATGAACAGGGCTATGCGCATGGGGTTTCCTGAGGCGGGGCCGGCCGTGCGGTGACGGACAGGTCGTAGGTGCGCACGGCCGTACCGGTGAAGACGTCATGGCGCTCGGCCGGGCCGAGCCCGGCCGTCAGCTCGCGTGCGACGGCGATCACCTCGGCGTACGTGGCGGCGAGCCGGCAGACGGGCCAGTCCGAGCCGAACATCAGCCGCCCGGGTCCGAAGGCGTCGAGCACGGTGTCGGCGTACGGCACGAGGGCCGCGATGGTCCACGAGCCCCAGTCGGCTTCGGTGACCATGCCGGAGAGTTTGCAGACGGTGTTGGGGAGGGCGGCGAGGCGCCGGATCTGCTGCGCCCAGGGGCCGAGTTCGCCGGACGCGATGGGCGGCTTGCCGAGGTGGTCGAGGACGAAGGTGAGGCCGGGCAAGCGCTCCGCGGCCTCGACGGCCGCCGCGAGTTGGTGGGGCTTCACCACGAGGTCGTAGACGAGTCCCGCCTCGGCGACCGCCGAAAGGCCGCGCAGTACCTCGGGGCGTACGAGCCAGCGCGGGTCCGGCTCGCCCTGCACCTGGTGGCGGATGCCCACCAGGCGCTCCCCTCCGGGGCCCGCCCGCAGCCCCGCCAGGGTCTCGGCGACGTCGCGGGCGGTCAGGTCGGTCCAGCCGACGACCCCGGCGACCAGGTCGCTGTCGGCGGCCAGGGCCAGGAACTCCGGGGTCTCCTCCGGCACGGTGATCGTCTGCACCAGCACCGTGGCGGTGACACCGGCCGCGCGGGCCTCCGGCGCCAGGTCCGCGAGGGTGAAGTCGCGTCGCAGCGGAGCGAGTTGGCCTCCGCTGATCCAGTCCTGGTCGCGGACGGACAGGTCCCACACATGGTGGTGGGCGTCCACGATGCCGGGCCCGGTTTCCGCTCCGGTCACAGTTCCCACACCACCGGCAGCGAGGCGTCCGCGCCCTGCGCGGAATAGTCGTGGACGACGTCGAGCAGGTCGGCCATCCGGGCCTGCCAGGCGATGTTGACGGGCAGCTTGTCGAGTTCGGCGATCATCACCTGGTAGTCCTCGACCTCCAGCACATGGAAGAGGTCCGTGCCGCTGCGCCAGATCGTCCAGTCACTCACCCCCGCGGCGCGGATGGCGGCGGTGAGTTCCTCGGGCACCTCCCGGTGCGCGGCCTCGTACTCCTCTATGCGGTCGGCACGGACCTTGGTGTGCAGCGCGACCTTCATGACGGCTCCTTAGGCGGCATGGCTTCCCCGATAGGGGTGGCGGCGGGGACGGGGGTGTCCGGGTCGAGCAGGCCCTCGGCGCGCAGTTCGTCCCACAGGGCGTCCGGAATCGGGCGCCGCAACTGCTCCACCGTGTCGCGCACCTCCTCGGGAGTGCGCGCGCCGGTCAGGACGCTCGCGACCGCGCGATGGCCGAACGGGAAGCGCAGCGCGGCGGCACGCAGCGGCACGCCATGGCGTTCGCAGACCGCGAGCAGCCGCAGCGCACGATCGATGACCGGCTGCGGAGCGGGTGCGTAGTCGTATGTGGCGCCGGGCCGGGGGGCCGTGAGCAGCCCGGAGTTGAACACCCCGCCGATGACCACGCTCCGCCCGCGGGCGGCCGCCTCGGGGAGCAGTTCGGTGAGTCCGTCCTGTTCCAGGAGGGTGTAGCGGCCGGCCAGCAGCACCACGTCGATGTCGGTCTCGCGCACGAACCTGGCGGGCAGCGCGGACTGGTTCATCCCGATGCCGATCGCTCCGATCACGCCTTCGGTACGCAGCCGCTCCAGCGCCGGGTACGCCTCGTCCAGCGCCTGGTCGGCGTGGTCGTCGGGGTCGTGCAGCAGGGCCACGTCGACGTGATCGAGGCCGAGGCGTTCCAGGCTGGCCTCCAGGGAGCGCAGCACTCCGTCGGCGCTGAAGTCCCAGACCCTGCGGTGGGTGGCCGGGACGGCGAAGCCGTTCGCGAGGTCGTCGCCGGCGCCGCCCCCCGGATGCGGCACGAGAAGCCGGCCCACCTTGGTGGAGAGGGTGTAGGTGTCGCGGGGGCGGTGGCGCAGCGCGGCGCCGAGCCGCCGTTCCGACAGGCCGAGCCCGTAGTGGGGCGCGGTGTCGAAGGTGCGGACGCCGACGTCCCAGGCCGCCTCCACCGTGGCGTGGGCGGCCTCGTCGGTGACCGGGTCGAAGAGGTTGCCGAGGGCGGCACAGCCCAGCGCCAGTTCCGAGACCGGTACCGTGCTGCCGCCCAGCGTGGTGGTCCTCACGACCGGTCCACCGGGCGCAGCCGCAGTCCCTGCATGCCGCCGTCCACCGCGAGCGCGGTGCCGGTGACGGACGCCGCGGCCGGACCGGCCAGGTAGACAATGGCGGCCGCGACCTCGTCGGCGGTGACCAGACGTCCCATGGGCTGGCGGGCGTTGAGGGCGGCACGCTCGGCCTCGGGGTCGTCGGCAGCGTCCAGTAGCCGGGCCACCCAGGGTGTGTCGGCGGTGCCGGGGTTCACGCAGTTGACGCGGATGCCCTCGCGGACGTGGTCGGCGGCCATGGCCAGGGTGAGGGACAGCACGGCGCCCTTGCTGGCGGAGTACAGGGCCCGCTGCGGTAGTCCCGCGGTGGCGGCGATGGAGCAGGTGTTGACCACGGAGGCGTGCGCGGACCGGCGCAGGTGGGGCAGGGCGGCGCGGGTCGTGCGGACCATGCCGAGGACGTTGACGTCCAGGACCCGGTGCCATTGGTCGTCGGGGTTGTCCTCCACGGTGCCCGCCGCGCCGATGCCCGCGTTGTTGACGAGGATGTCGATGCCGCCGAGCCGCTCGGCAGCCTGTTCCACGGCGGCGCGCACGGAGACGTCGTCGCTGACGTCGGCCTGGAGGCCGAGCAGCGGCTCGCTGACGCCGCCCGGATCCAGGTCGAGCACGGCGACCGCCGCGCCCTGCGCCGCCAGTGCGCGAGCCGTGGCGAGCCCGATGCCGGACGCGCCCCCGGTGACGACGGCCCTGAGGCCTGACAGACCGGTCATGCCACCTCCTCCTGTCCAGCCAGGTCGGCGGCCCAGAAGGTGCCGTCCGGGTAACGGTATTCGGCGAGGGACTCGGGGTGCATGGTGGCGGAGAAGCCCGCGGTCAGCGGCGCGGTGTAGTGGCCGTCGCGGATGACCACGGGTGCGGTGAAGTGCTGGTGGAGGTGGTCGACGTACTCGATCATGCGATTCTCGGTGGTGCCGGACAGCGCCAGGTAGTCGAACATCGACAGGTGCTGCACCAGCTCGCACAGCCCCACTCCGCCGGCGTGCGGGCAGACCGGCACCCCGAACTTCGCGGCGAGCAGCAGGATCGCGAGGTTCTCGTTGACCCCGCCGACCCTGGCCGCGTCGATCTGCAGGACGTCGATGGCGCCGGCCTGGAGGAGCTGCTTGAAGACGATGCGGTTCTGGACGTGCTCACCCGTGGCGACCTTCACGGGGGCGACAGCCCGCCGTACGGCGGCGTGTCCGAGGATGTCGTCGGGGCTGGTGGGCTCCTCGATCCAGTACGGGTCGAACTCGGCGAGCGCGTTGGTCCAGTCGATCGCCTCGTCCACGTTCCATCGCTGGTTGGCGTCGATGGCGATGCGGATGTCGTCGCCGACGGCGGCACGGGCGGTGCGCAGCCGCCGGATGTCGTCGCCGACGTCGGCGCCGACCTTGAGCTTGATCTGGGTGAAGCCGTCGGCGACGGCCTGCTTGGCCAGCCGGGTGAGCTTGTCGTCGGAGTAGCCGAGCCAGCCCGGGGAGGTGGTGTAGCCGGGGTAGCCACGCTCCAGCAGGACCGCCTCACGCTCCGCAAGACCCGTCCGGCCCTCGCGCAGGAGGGTGAGGGCGTCCTCGGGGGTGAGGGCGTCGGCGATGTAGCGGAAGTCGACCTGGGAGACCAGCCACTCCGGGGAGGCGTGGGCGAGCAACTGCCACAGCGGCTTGCCCTCCCGTTTGGCGGCCAGGTCCCACGCGGCGTTGACCACGGCACCGATCGCCATGTGCATCACGCCCTTCTCGGGGCCGAGCCAGCGCAGCTGACTGTCGCCGATCAGGTCGCGGCTGAGCGAGCCGGGGTCGGCGCACAGCTCCTGGACGACACGGCCCACGAGATGGGACCGCAGTGCGTCGATCGCGGCGACCTGGACGTCGTTGCCGCGTCCGATGGTGAAAGTGAAGCCGTGGCCTTCGTGTCCGTCGCCGGCGTCGGTGCGCAGCACGACATAGGCGGCGGAGTAGTCGGGATCCGGGTTCATCGCGTCGGAGCCGTCCAGTTCCCGCGAGGTGGGGAAGCGGACGTCGTAGGTGTCGACCGCGGTGATCCGGGCGGAGGTTGTAGTCAAGGGGGTGCTGCCTTTCACGCTTGGGCGAAGGTCTGGCGCTGGCTGCCGAGTCCGTCGACGGAAAGCTCGACAGTGTCGCCGGGGCGCAGGAAGGGAGTGCCGGGAAGCCCGAGGGCCACGCCTGCGGGCGTACCGGTGTTGATCACGTCACCGGGCTCCAGAACCAAGTACTGGCTCAAGTACGACACGATGTGGTCGACCGAGAAGATCATGTCGCCGGTGTGGCCGTCCTGCCGCTTCACGCCGTTGACGCTCAGGTGCAGGCCGAGGTTCTGCTGGTCACCGATCTCGTCGGCGGTGACCAGCCACGGACCCATCGGGTTGAAGGTCTCGCAGGACTTGCCCAGGTCCCACTGCGACGAGTACTCCAGCTGGAACTCGCGCTCCGAGACGTCATGGCTGATCGCATAGCCCGCGATCACGGCCCGCGCGGCCTCGGGGCCGTCGAGATAGCGGGCGCGCCGTCCGATGACGACCGCCAGCTCGACCTCCCAGTCGGTCTTGACCGAGCCGCGCGGGATCAGCACCTCGTCGTACGGACCGACGACCGTACTCGGGTCCTTCATGAAGACCACGGGGCGGGGCGGGATCGCCGCGCCGGTCTCGGCGGCGTGGTCGCGGTAGTTCAGTCCGACGCAGATGACCTTGCCGGGGCGCGCGACGGGGGCGCCGATCCGCAGGCCGTCGCTGTCGAGCTCGGCCAGCTCTCCCGCCGTGACGGCCGCGCGGGCTTGGTCCACTCCCCCGGAGGCGAGGAAGACGCCGTCGATGTCCCGGGTCACTGAGGACAGATCCAGCAGTCGGCCGTCGTCGGTACGGACTGCGGGCCGCTCCTCACCGGGGGCGCCGACTCGTAGCAGTTTCACTGGGGGGCTCCCTTGCCGTGCGGCTTTCGTCTGAGTGGTGGTCGGCCGTAGGGCCGGGCCGCCTGTGGTGCGCCGGGCCGGACCTGTCGGCGGGCTTCGCTCATCCGCGGCGCAGTCATCGGATGTATGGCGGCACAGTGACTCTAGATGCGGGGATCGCACCTGACAATGGATTCCTCGGATGTATTTCGTCGGCGGCGCCAGTCAAGCGCCCACAAGGGCAAGATTCGCCGCGATCCCGTATGGCCACGAGGTCGACACGCGACCCGCCATCCGATGAATCCACACCGAGGTCCAGGACCCACCTCCCCTGGTGAGAGCGTGACCGGCAGGCATCCACCGGCCACCCGAGGGGCCGCACCCCCTCGGCGATCCACCATCTGCACCCGTCCCCACCCGGTCCAGCCAGCCCCGTTGCCAAATTGTGAACTACCGCAGCGCATCGATCGTCACACCTGGAGGCCAAAACTCTGCAGGTCGTACGGGGTGTCAGCGCGGATCCCGAGGCCGGGACGACGCCTTGGCGCCCTACGGCGCGAAGTCCCGCAGATCTCTGGCGGCGAACCCTTGTCAATGTCGGCAACGTCGTCGTAACGTCCTCGACGTCCGGGATACATCGGAGGAATAATTTGCACCATCCAGTGCGCCCATTCGGCTCGCATCCGTGTTGCCGCTCCGCCTCCGCATCCTCGGTCCCCGGCTGACCCTCACATCCGACCCTCAGGGCACGATCCACGCATTTTCCGCGCCGGATCGGCAGCTGCCCGTCCGGCGACCTCGCCCCTCCCCGCAGGCAGGTACGCCCTCCCACCGTTGCCCTGTGGCCCTGCGCCCCTGGCTAAGGAGAGAACCCGCCATGAAGCTCACTCGCACCCGCTCCACCGCCGCAGCCGCCACCGCCGTCCTCGCGATACTGGCCCTCGCCACCGCGTGCAACCGCGAAAGCACCGACTCGGGCGGTGACAAGCCCGCCATCGGGATCGACCTGCCGCGCTCCGACTCCGACTTCTGGAACTCCTACGCCGAGTACATGAAGAGGGACATCTCGACCGACGGCACCAACACGCTGCCGCTGAGCAACTCGCAGAACGACGTCACCAAGCTGGTCGCCAACGTGCAGGTGTTCCAGAACACCGGCGCCAAGGCGGTCGTCATGGCCCCGCAGGACACCGGCGCGATCGCCTCCACCCTCGACACCCTCGCGTCGAAGAAGATCCCCGTGGTCAGCGTCGACACCAGGCCCGACAAGGGCGACGTCTACATGGTGGTCCGTGCCGACAACAAGGCGTACGGCACCAAGGCTTGCGAGTTCCTCGGCAAGCAGCTGGGCGGCAAGGGCAAGGTCGCCGAGTTGCAGGGCGCGCTGGACTCGATCAACGGACGCGACCGCTCCGAGGCCTTCGCGGCGTGCATGAAGACCAAGTTCCCGAAGATCAACGTGTTCGAGCTGCCCACCGACTGGAAGGGCGACGTCGCCTCCGCCAAGCTGCAGAGCCTGCTCGCCCAGCACCCCGACCTGAACGGCATCTACATGCAGGCCGGCGGCGTCTTCCTGCAGCCGACCCTGGCCCTGCTGGAGCAGAAGGGCCTGCTCAAGCCCGCCGGGCAGGAGGGCCACATCAGCATCATCTCCAACGACGGCATCCCGCAGGAGTTCGACGCCATCCGCAAGGGCAAGATCGACGCCACCATCTCGCAGCCCGCCGACCTCTACGCCAAGTACGCGCTGTACTACGCCCAGGCCGCCGCGGAGGGCAAGACCTTCAAGCCGGGTGCGACCGACCACGACTCCACCATCATCAAGCTGCCCAACGGCCTTGAGGACCAGCTCCCCGCGCCGCTGATCACCAAGGACAACGTCGAAGACAAGACCCTGTGGGGCAACAACGTCGGCCGATGACCGTCGGTTCCGGCCCGCCGCGTCGGGGGAGCACAGCCCCCCGACCGACACCCACTCCATCCCGCCGGCCCGGGTGCCCGCCCGCGCTCCTCGGCCCCAGCCTTCGTACACAAAGGACGGTATCCACCATGGCGGACACCGCGACCGCCCCGGCGACCGGCCCCGGCACCCCAGCCCCGGTGGCCGAGGCGACCGGCATCAGCAAACGATTCGGCGCGACCGTCGCGCTCCGCGACGCCCGTATCACCGTCGCCCCGGGCGAGTCGCACGCCCTGGTCGGACGCAACGGCGCCGGCAAGTCGACCCTCGTGTCCATCCTCACCGGCCTCCAGCAACCCGACACCGGAACCCTGCGCTTCTCCGGCGAGCCTGCGCCCGCCGTCGGCGACATCGACGCCTGGCGCTCCCGGGTCGCCTGCGTCTATCAGCGCTCCAACATCATCGGCGACCTGACCGTCGCCGAGAACCTCTTCCTGAACCGGCAGAGTGCCGGGGCGGTGCAGCCCATCCGCTGGAAGCACCTGCGCCGGCGTGCCGAGGAACTGCTCGGCGAGTACGGCGTGGCCGTCAACCCTGCCGCGCGGGCGAAGGAACTGACCGTCGAGCAGCGGCAGTTCGTGGAGATCGCACGGGCCCTGTCGTTCGGCGCACGCTTCATCATCCTCGACGAGCCGACCGCGAAACTCGACGCCCGCGGCATCGGCCGCCTCTTCGACAAGCTCCGCGACCTTCAGAACCAGGGTGTCGCCTTCCTCTTCATCTCCCACCACCTGCAGGAGGTGTACGACCTCTGCACCACGGTCACGGTCTACCGCGACGCGGGCCACATCCTCACCGCACCCGTCGCCGAACTCGGCCACCAGGCACTGGTGGAGACCATGACCGGTGAGTCGGCCTCCACGGTCACCGCCACCGCCGACCGGCCCCCGGCCTCGCGATCCGACTCCGCGGAACTGCTGGCGATCGACGGCCTGACACTGCCCGGCGTCTGCGAGGACATGTCCCTCTCGGTCCGCTCCGGCGAGGTCGTCGGGCTCGCCGGCGCCGCGGCCAGCGGCAATGTGCAGGTGGGCGAGGCGATCGCCGGTCTGCACCGCGCCAGGACGGGCCGCATCTCGGTCGGCGGCAGGACCGTGCGCACCGGCAGTGTGCCGTCCGCACTCACCGCCGGAGTCGGGCTGGTCCCCGAGGACCGTCACCTCCAGGGCCTGGTGAACAACCGCAGCGTGGCGGAGAACGCGACGCTGACCGTCACCGACCAGCTCGGCCCGTTCGGCACGGTGCTGCCCGCCCGTACCAAGGCGTTCGCCGGGCGCATGATCCGGGACCTCGACATCAAGACCCCGGGAGCCGCCACCCCGGTCTCCGCGCTCTCCGGCGGCAACCAGCAGAAGGTCGTCGTCGCCCGGGCCCTGGCCACCGACCCTCAGGTACTGGTGGCCATCCGCCCCACCAACGGGGTGGACGTCAAATCGAAGGAGTTTCTCCTGGGCCGCATCCGCCAGGTCGCGGACGGCGGCAAGGCCGCGCTGATCGTCTCCGACGAACTGGACGACCTCAAGGTCTGCGACCGGGTCGTCGTCATGTTCCACGGGCGCGTGGTCGCCGAGTTCGACCACGGCTGGACGGACGAGGCCGTCGTCGCCGCCATCGAGGGCATCGCCCACGACAGGGCCCCCGCCACCGCATCCCCCGCATCCCCCGCATCCGCCGTACCCGCCTCATCCGGCGCAGACGAGCACGGAAGGTAGTCATGTCCGCCACCACAGATCTCACCGAGCCCGCAGTGAGCGCGGCTGAGCCGACCGCCGCGGACGCCACGCGCCGCCGGGTCGACCTCGGTCGCTTCCGTGAACTGTCCCTGGTCCCGGCGATCCTCGTCCTGGGCCTGATCGGGTTCATCGTCTCGCCGGCCTTCCTCACCGCCGACAACCTGATCGGTGTGGCTCAGCAGTCCACCGAGCTGAGCCTGCTGGTGCTCGCCACGACGTTCATCCTGATCGCCGGACGGATGGACCTGTCGCTGGAGTCCACCATCGGCGTGGCCCCCGTCATCGCCGTGTGGCTCGTCCTGCCCGCCAGCGGCGGCCGGTTCAACGGACTCGGCCTCCTGCCCCAGTGGACGGCGATCCCCCTCTGTCTGCTGGTCGGCGCGCTGATCGGCGCCGTCAACGGCTTCCTCATCCTCAAGCTGCGCCTCAACGGCTTCATCGTCACCCTCGGCGCCCTGACCATGCTCCGCGGCCTGCAGGTCGCCCTCTCCGAGGGCCAGTCCATCGTCGACCTTCCCCCCTCCTTCACCTACCTGGGCAAGGCATCCTGGCTCGGCGCGCCCGCCGCCATCTGGGTGTGCGCTCTGCTCTTCGCCATCGGCGGCAGCGCGCTGGCCTGGCTCCGGCACGGCCGGGCGCTGTACGCGATCGGCGGCAACGCGGAGGCGGCCCGCACCGCGGGCATCCGCGTCGAACGCATCGTGTGGATCGTCCTCATCCTCGGCAGCGTCCTCGCCGCTTTCGCCGGCATCCTGTACACCGGCCACTACGGCTCCATCTCCGCCACCCAGGGCAGCGGCTGGATCTTCCAGGTCTTCGCCGCGACCGTCATCGGCGGCGTCAGCCTCAACGGCGGCAAAGGCTCCGTGTTCGGCGCCCTGACCGGCGTCCTCACCCTCCAACTGGTCGTGAACGTCATGACACTGGCGGGCGTACCGCCGCTGTGGAACCAGTTCCTCAACGGCGCCATCATCATCGTCGCCCTGATCATCTCCCGCTTCGCCTCCGGCGAGAAGCAGGAATAACCACGCACCGCAAGGAGCTCCGCCGGCCCCGAGCCAGGCCCGGCGGAGCCGCCGCCCGGCGCATCCCGACTCAGAGAGGCACGCTCGTGGCACTGACGGACGAGGCGATCGACAAGATCAAGGCAATGATCGTCGCCGGCGAACTCGCGCCCGGCTCACGGCTGCCCAAGGAGGAGATCCTCGCCGGACAACTCGGCCTGTCCCGGAGTTCCCTGCGCGAGGCCGTCCGGGCGCTGACCGCGATGCGAATTCTGATAACGCGTCAGGGCGACGGCACGTACGTCTCCAGCCTCGAGCCCCATCTGCTGCTGGAAAGCCTCTCCTTCGCCGCCGACGTCTCCCAGGGCCACACCGCTCTCCAACTGCTCCAGGTACGCCGACTGCTGGAGCCACAGGCGACCGGGCTGGCCACGGCTCTGCTGAAGCCGGAGGACCTACAGGACCTGCGCAACATCCTCAAACGGTCCCGGACCGTCACCACCGTGGAGGAGTTCGTCGCCCACGACATCGCCTTCCACCTCAGGATCGTCGAAGCGGTCGGCAACCCCGTGCTGTCGATGCTGCTGCAAGTGCTCTCCACCCGCACACAGCGTGTCCGCATCGTCCGCGGCAGCCAGACCGGTCACGCCCTGAACAACGCGCACGAGGACCACGAGCAGATCCTCAGCGCGCTTCAGTCACGCGACGCCCTACTCGCCGTCTCTGCGGCGACCGTCCACATCACGGCCGTGGAGCAGTGGCTGGCCGGCAGTCTGACCGATGACCCGATACGGTCGCTCGACGACTGACCCCGCGCTCCCCGCCGCCATCCGGTCTCCCTCTCGACGCCCCGACCGGGTGTCGGCGGGCCCGAGTTCTCGAAGTGCGACGAGGCGACGGCACCTATGTGACCAGTCTCCAGCCGAGCCTGCTGCTCGAAGGCCTCGGTGGCACGGTGGAGTTGCTGCAGGGTGACTCGGCGGCGCTGCTGGCTCTGATGGAGGTGCGTCGGCTTCTCGAACCGGTAGCCGCCGCACTCGCCGCCACTCGAATCTCCGACGACCAGCTGGCAGAGGTGAAGCAGCACCTCGACGCCATGCGAGCGGCGCGCGGGGACGTCGAACGGCTGAACGTGCACGACGCGGCGTTCCACCGCGCCGTGGTCTCGGCCACGGGCAACGAAACGCTGCTCACCCTGCTGGAGGGCATTTCGGGCCGTACGCTGCGCGCCCGCGTCTGGGGCGGTCTCGTCGACGACCAGGCCACAGGGAGAACCCTCGCGGAACACGAGGCGATCTTCGATGCCCTGGCCACCCGTGACGCGGTCCGCAGCCAGGCCGCCGCGCTGATGCACGTGAACCACACCGAGCAGTGGCTGCGAGAGCATCTGAGGAACTTCGGGACGCTGCACCTCTCCGACGACCCCGACCAGTGCCTGGCGACGCACCACGCGGAGCCGGGCTCCACGTGAGCGGACGCGCTGCGGCTTCCGGGCACGTCCACGGTTCAGCTCGCCGCTGAACCCAGCCAGGGCGGCGAATGTACGGACCCGCAACCATCTCCGCGCACCTCCCCACAGCCGTCGCCCGTCAGCCCCGCCCGAACCGCCGCGCCCTACTTGTTCGGGTCCCGGAAGCGGCCGAACGCCTTCGTGAGGGCGCCCAGCGGTGAGCCGTCCGTCTTGGCCGGTCTCGGCGCGGGCAGCCGGGTCACGCCGTCGCCGCCGGTCGCCTCGGCCAGCGCGGCCTGGGCCGCCTCGGCGGCCTCCCGGTACAGGTCGCGGGAGTTCGTCATGGCGTCGAGCGCCTCGGCGTACTTGGTGACCATGCCCTGGGCGTGGACCAGTTCCTCGTCCGGGGTGAGCAGGTGCCAGCCCTGGCGCAGCCGTGTCAGGGCCCGCTCGGCGTCGGCGGGCAGCGGGCGCGGCAGTGCGGCGAACTCCTTGATCCTGTCGAGGAGTTCGATGGGTTCCGAGCCGTCGAGGAAGACACTGCGCACCGTGAAGCGGTCCGCGTCGTACCCCGGGCCCTGTGGCGTCGTGGGCAGGACGACGGCGCCGCCGCGCGGGATGCGCACGCCCAGCTCCCGTTTCATCGCGAAGTCGGCGATCTGCGCCTGTTCCGGTGTGCTCCGGTGCTCGACCACCCGGTGGCGCAGGCTCGGCGGCAGGAACGCCGAGACGGGCTGCTGCCCCGCCGCGTCCGGTGTCATCGCCTCGTGCACCACGACATGGATGAACCAGCTCTGCCGGCTGCAGTCCCGCAGCCGGTGGCGCAGCTCGTCGTCGTCCTTCGGCAGCTGGTTCGTCGTGCGCAGCCGCACACCCGGCACCGTGTCGTGGTCCCAGGCGATCCGGTCGCTGTCGGGCCAGAACATGGTGACGGGCGAGGGCCAGTGCGCCTCCCACGCCCGCTCCGCCTCGGCGGCCAGGACCCAGGTGACGCCCTCGCCTTCCTTGCGGCGGCCCTCGGGTTCGTACAGGGTCAGCTGGGCCCGCACCGTGACGTCGTCGGCCACGCGCCAGCGGGCCTCGAAGAGGCGGCGGGCCGACGGGCCGGGGTCGGCGGACTCGTCGCGCGGGTGCAGGACGGTGGAGCGCGCCGCCTCGACGGGGTCGAGGTCCAGGAAGCCGTCGAGCACCCCGGCCGCCTTGAGGGCGATCAGGTTGCGCCGGACGTCCTGTTCGGGCTCGGGCCCGAGGTGGCGCGCGCGCCCCAGCCACGCGGTGTCGGGGACGGTGGTCGAGGAGGTGCTCTTCTTGGCCATGGAGTCGTTCTCTAGGTGATCGGGGCCAGACCAGTATCCTCCGTCAACTGCAGATGGAAGCGGTACCAGGTCTACTACTTGTTCACTTCACCCTATTCGGCGGCACCTGCCACCGCGTCACCGAGGTGCCGGCCCCGTCGAGGCGCGGATGACCAGTTCCGGGTCGAAGAGGAGCTCGCCGGTGGGGACCTCGCGGTTGCTCACCAGGGACAGCACGGTGCGGCCCACCTCCAGGGCCAGGCGGTCCGCGGACTTGCGGACCGTGGTAAGGGGCCGGTCGGTGAACTCGGTGATCGACGAGCCGTCGTACCCGACACACCGAGACGTCGTCCGGCACCGAGGGATCCTGCCTCCGCAGGCCCCGGATGGCACCCAGGGCCAGGTGGCTGGCCGCGCCCCCTGGCGGGCCACGGCGCCGAACTCCTCGCCCGCCTCCCGGGCATCACCGCGCTTCCCGCCGACGACCGCCTCGCCATGCGGGCCCTGCGCCTGCCTCCCGCGCTCGCCCGCACCCGGGCCGAGGCCGACGCCCTGCGCGAGGAGATCGCGGCCCGCCTCGGATTCCGGGTGCCGATCTGACCCTGGCCGGGCGGCGGCGGCATCCGTATCAGCCGGCAGATCCACAACGCGCCCGCGGAGCACGAACGCCTGGCGGCGGCCCTGCGGCCGCTCCTGGACGGGCGATGAGTCGACGGACGCTGACTCGACGGACGCGATGAGCACCCGCTAGGCGCACGACGGGCACAGGCCCCGGTACGTGACCTCCGCCGCCGACACCGTGAACCCGAACCGCTCCTCCGCCGGGAGTCGGGTGAGCAGGTCGCCCGTCGTGTGGACGTCGCGGATGGTGCCGCAGCCGGAGCAGACCAGGTGCTGGTGGGGGCGGTGCGCGTTGGGGTCGTAGCGCTTGGCGCGGCCGTCGGTGGACACCTCCATGACCTCGCCGAGGGAGACCATCTCGCCCAGCGTGTTGTAGACGGTCGCCCGGGAGATCTCCGGCAGCCGCCGCGCCGCGCGGGCGTGCACTTCGTCGGCCGTGAGGTGCACGTGGTCGCCGTCGAGGACCTCCGCCACGACACGCCGCTGGGAGGTCACCCGCCAGCCATGTCCGCGGAGCCGCTCCAGCAGGTCACTCATAGTGGTCCATCCGTTCCGGCTCGGTGGAGATCGAGTAGGGCAGTAATGGGGTACCCCGCGTTCACCGGTGCCCGTACAGCTTCCGACCGAGGACGAAACCGGTGAGCTTCTTGACCTGGACTCCGTCCATCGTAGGATCGGTTCCCAACGACGGCCAAGGGAGCGGACAACTCCGGTAGTCCACCCGTCCCTCCGAACCCGCTCCGACCACCGTCGAACCGTCCACCATTTGACCGCGACGGGACCGTCCGCCGCATCGAAACGTTCCATCACCCGAAGTCCCCTGAGCAGTGTGATCCACCCAGCCCGGAAGGATTCCGATGTCTGAGAACCACGACGCGATCGTCACGGACCCGAAAACGGAGGACGGAAGCGGCGGCTGCCCGGTCGCGCACGATCGCGCCCCACACCCGACGCAGGGCGGCGGAAACCGTCAATGGTGGCCGGAGCGGCTCAACCTGAAGATCCTCGCCAAGAACCCCGCCGTGGCCAACCCGCTCGGCGAGGAGTTCGACTACGCCGAGGCGTTCAGGACCCTCGACCTGCCGACCGTGAAGCGGGACATCGCCGAGGTGCTGACGACCTCGCAGGACTGGTGGCCCGCCGACTTCGGCCACTACGGCCCGCTGATGATCCGTATGGCGTGGCACAGCGCCGGCACGTATCGCATCAGCGACGGCCGCGGCGGCGCCGGGGCCGGTCAGCAGCGCTTCGCCCCCCTCAACAGCTGGCCGGACAACGCGAGCCTCGACAAGGCCCGCCGTCTGCTGTGGCCGGTCAAGAAGAAGTACGGCCGGAGCCTGTCCTGGGCCGACCTGATGATCCTCGCAGGTAACGTTTCTCTGGAGACGATGGGCTTCAAGACCTTCGGCTTCGGCGGCGGGCGCCCGGACGTCTGGGAGCCCGACGAGGACGTCTACTGGGGCCCCGAGACCACCTGGCTCGAAGACCAGCGCTACACCGGCGACCGGGAGCTGGAGAACCCCCTCGGCGCGGTGCAGATGGGCCTGATCTACGTCAACCCGGAGGGCCCGAACGGCACCCCGGACCCGATCGCCGCGGCCCGCGACATCCGTGAGACGTTCCGCCGGATGGCGATGAACGACGAGGAGACGGTCGCGCTGATCGCCGGCGGCCACACCTTCGGCAAGACCCACGGCGCGGGCCCGGCGGACGCCATCGGCCCCGACCCCGAGGCCTCCCCGCTGGAGCAGCAGGGCCTCGGCTGGCGGAGCTCGTACGGCACCGGCGTGGGCGGCGACGCGATCACCAGCGGCCTTGAGGGCATCTGGACCACCACGCCGATCACCTGGGACAACAGCTTCTTCGAGATCCTCTTCGGCTACGAGTGGGAGCTGTTCGACAGCCCCGCGGGCGCGCACCAGTGGCGGCCGAAGGACGGAGCCGGGGCGGGCACCGTCCCCGACGCCCACGACGCGTCCAAGACCCACGCCCCGACCATGCTGACGACCGACCTCTCGCTCCGGTACGACCCGGTCTACGAGCCGATCTCACGGCGCTTCAAGGAGAATCCGGCCGAGTTCGCGGACGCGTTCGCCCGCGCCTGGTTCAAGCTGACCCACCGCGACATGGGCCCCGTCGTCCGCTACCTCGGCCCGGAGGTCCCGGCCGAGACGCTGCTGTGGCAGGACCCGCTGCCCGAGGTGACGCACGAGCTGGTCTCCGCCGCGGACGTCGCCTCCCTCAAGGAGCGGATCCTCGGCTCCGGCCTCTCGGTGTCCCAGTTGGTCTCCGCCGCCTGGGCGTCGGCCTCGTCCTTCCGCGGCAGCGACAAGCGCGGCGGCGCCAACGGCGCGCGCATCCGCCTGGAGCCGCAGCGCGGCTGGGAGGTCAACGAGCCGGACCAGCTGGCGGTGGTGCTGAGCACCCTGGAGGGGATCCAGCGGGAGTTCGACTCCGGCGCCAAGAAGGTCTCCCTGGCCGACCTGATCGTGCTCGGCGGGTCCGCCGCCGTGGAGAAGGCCGCCAAGGACGCGGGCCTCGACATCGAGGTCCCCTTCACGCCGGGCCGCGCGGACGCCTCGCAGGAGCAGACCGACGTGGAGTCGTTCGCCGCGCTGGAGCCGACGGCCGACGGGTTCCGCAACTACCTCGGCAAGGGCAACCGGCTCCCGGCCGAGTACCTGCTGCTCGACAAGGCGAACCTGCTGAACCTCAGCGCTCCCGAACTGACGGTCCTGGTGGGCGGCCTCCGGGTGCTCGGCGCCAACCACCAGCAGTCGTCGGCGGGCGTCCTCACCCAGACCCCCGGGGTGCTGACCAACGACTTCTTCGTCAACCTGCTCGACCTGGGCACGACGTGGAAGGCGACCTCCGAGGACGCGACCACCTTCGAGGGCAGCGACTCCGCCACGGGCGAGGTCAAGTGGACCGGCACCCGCGCCGACCTGGTCTTCGGCTCGAACTCCGAGCTGCGCGCCGTCGCGGAGGTGTACGCGAGCGACGACGCGAAGGAGAAGTTCGTGAAGGACTTCGTCGCGGCGTGGGAGAAGGTCATGAACCTGGACCGGTTCGACCTCGTGTGACCACCTCTGATCGCGTGATCGTCTGAGGTACGAGAAGAGGGGGGGGGGGGGGGGGGGGGGGGGGGGGGGGGGGGGGGGGGGGGGGGGGGGGGGGTGGGTTGGGGGGGGGGGGGGGAGAACAGACA
>NZ_JBVIHM010000014.1:124431-184077 GCF_055570295.1 Streptomyces sp. NPDC031265 | reverse complement strand
CATCCTGGCATTCGTAGACGAGAACGGCACAAGCAAAAAACGGAACCACCCCCCCCCCCCCCCCCCCCCCCCCCCCCTCTTCTCGTACCTCTTCTCGTGGGTCAGGACCCTCAGATCACCGGCACCGGGTACGTCGGGTACTCCACGCCGGAGACGTGCTGGACCACGCGGATGACCTGGCACGAGTAGCCGAACTCGTTGTCGTACCAGAGGTACAGGATCGCGTTGTCGCCGTCGACCTTCGTGGCGCCCGCGTCGACGATCGAGGCGTGGCGCGAGCCGACGAAGTCCATCGACACGGCGTCGGGGGCGGTGGTGAAGTCGATCTGGCGCTTCAGCGGCGAGTTCAGCGAGACATCGCGGAGGTACTCCAGGACCTCCTCGCGGGTGGTCTCGCGACCGAGCCGCAGGCTGAGGATCGCGATCGAGACGTCCGGCACCGGGACGCGGATCGAGCTGCCGGTGATCGGCGCCTTGAGGTCGGGCAGCGCCTTCGCGACGGCGGAGGCGGCACCGGTCTCGGTGATGACCATGTTCAGCGGCGCCGAACGGCCGCGGCGGTCGGCCTTGTGGTAGTTGTCCAGCAGGTTCTGGTCGTTGGTGAACGAGTGGACGGTCTCCACATGGCCGCGCAGCACGCCGTACTCGTCCGCCATCGCCTTCAGCGGCGGGACGATCGCGTTGGTGGTGCAGGACGCGCAGGACAGGATCTGCTCGTCCGGCTTGATCGTGTCGTGGTTGACGCCGTGCACGATGTTGGGCACGTCGCCCTTGCCGGGGGCGGTCAGGACGACCTTGTCGATACCGGGGCGCAGGTGCTTGGAGAGGCCCTCGCGGTCGCGCCACTTGCCGGTGTTGTCGATGAGGATGGCGTCGTTGATGCCGTACGCCGTGTAGTCGACCTCGGACGGGTCGTTGGCGTAGATCACCTTGATCTCGTTGCCGTTGGCGACGATGGTGCTGGTCGCCTCGTCAACGGTGATCGTGCCCTGGAACTGGCCGTGGATGGAGTCACGGCGCAGCAGCGAGGCGCGCTTGACGATGTCCTGGTCACCGCCCTGGCGGACGACGATGGCGCGCAGCCGCAGGCCGTTGCCGGAACCGGCCTTCTCGATGAGCAGGCGCGCGACGAGGCGGCCGATGCGGCCGAACCCGTAGAGGACGACGTCGCGGCCCTCGCCGCGCTCGATCTTGTTGTCACCCGTGGCGCCGATGACGGCCCCGGCGGTGAACTCCGCCACGGACAGACCGCGGTCGTCTGCCTGGTACGTCGCGGCGAGCATGCCGATGTCGATCTGCGAGGGGCCGAGATCGAGGGTGGTGAGAGCCTGCAGGAACGGAAGCGTGTCGGTGACCGAGAGTTCCTCACCGGCGATCTGCCGGGCGAATCGGTGGGTCTTCAGGATGCTGACCACCGACTTGTTCACCAGGGAGCGGCTGTGGAGGAGGACGGTGACGTCCCGCTCCCGGTGCAGCTTCCCGATGATCGGGATCATCGACTCCGCGATCTCCTCGCGGTTCTTCCAATTGGTGAACGAGTCGTCATTGACAGTCACGAGTTTATCTTTCGAGCTAGGCGGCGCTCATATGCTAACCCGACCCCTCTTCGGCCGTTCAAGGGGTGCCGCCCAGCGCGCGGACTCCGACGAGGGTGGGGCCAGGGCCTGTCCGGTGAATCTGGTCGGCTCCGGCCCGGGGCACCTCTTCGGTGCTGGTGAGCGGGTGTCCGGTGCGTCCGGCTGCAAGGCGGAGGATCGAGGCGACGCGTTGGGGTCTCCCCTGCTCGAACGAAGTTGAGACCTTGGGGAAGTCGGTGATCGCGACAACGCCACCGGGGGTCCCCCCTGGCCCTCAAGGGCGTGCCGGACACCCGCGCGCCGACCAGATCCGCCGGACAGGCCCCGGGCGATCGGCAGGCAGATCGCCCGGGACTGGAAGATGCGCTCCGCAGAAGTGGCTGAAACGCCACGCTCCGTAACAGTGAGTGAGTGCTTTGCACCGTGCCGCAGCCGCCGGGAGGCCGTCGGGGACGCCCCCACCGGACTACGGCCGAAGGGTCACGCCCCCGGCTTCCTCCCCCACACGTACACCGCGTCCCCCTGCTGCAGAGCGGTCCACAGGCGCTTGGCGTCCTCGTGGCGCAGGTTGACGCAGCCGTGGGAGCCGGAGCCTTCGTAGAGGTTGTTGTAGACGCCGTGGATGGCCTGGCCGCCGCTGAAGTACTGGCTGAACGTCATCGGCGAGTCGTAGAGCGTCGACCAGTCGTCCTGCTTGCGCCGTTCGACATGGAACCAGCCGGTACGGGTGGGGAGCTCCGCCCGGCCGGACCTGATGGCGACGGGCGTGAAGGCCACCTTGCCGTCCAGGGCGACCCACATGATCTGGTGACCCAGATCGACGCAGGCGACCCGGCCCGTGCGCTCGGGGCAGCCGCGCAGCTTCTCGGGATAGTTCTGGGCCCATTCCCAGTACAGGGCCGTGTACGTGATCGGTCCGGCGGAGCCGTCGGCCGGCACGATGAGCTGGCTCTCCTGGTACCGCTGGATCGCCAGACAGTCGGCGGGCGACTGCGAGCCGTCCGCCTCCAGCCCCATCAGCTCTTCGACCTCGCGCTGATACGGGCCGTCGGCCGTCGAGCACTTCAGCGGGGCGCTCCCGGGCGTCGGGGCTGCGACGGCGACACCGTACGCAGGCAGGACGCCGACGGTCAGCGCCAGGGGCGCGGCGGGGATCAGCGCCCGCAGGGTGCGGCGGGCTCGCGGGAACTTCCACATGGCGCATACATGTGCACCGTCCGCCCAGCGCGTACCCCCGCCGGAACGAACTTCACTCTCCCGCACCGAGGCTGAACCCCTGTCAGGGCCTGCCGGTATCCTGTAGCCCGGTCAGGCCACGTCCCCAGAAGGGTTGTTCCGCGGTTTGAAGTGCGATAAAGCGACGATGACCGCGAGCCGCGAGCCGCGAGCCGCGAGCCGCGAGCCGCGAGCCGCGAGCCGCGAGCCGCGAGCCGCGAGCCGCGAGCCGCGAGCCGCGCGGCCAAATGGGATATTCGGCGCGTAGCTTCTCTGGGTGGCCATGCACCCTAGCCCGCCCCTGCGCGTACCCGTAGGGCACGACGCCCAGCGGTGGAGCACGTTCCACGCCCGGCGGACGCTCGTCGTCGCCGCCCGTACGGTCACCTCGACCGCCCGTGTCCTGGAGTCGCTGCCCGCCCTCCTCCGCGACGACACCCGCGTGGCCGTCGTCTTCGCGTACGACCCGACGTCGGCCTTCGACAACGGCGTCCTGGAGCTGCTTCACGACTCCGGCTGCCGGGTCATGCCCTGGCGGCAGTTGAGCGAGATCGACCCCGATCTGATCGTCTCCGCCAGCGAGAACATCGACGTACCGCAAGGCGACTGCCCGGTCCTCGTCCTGCCGCACGGCATCGGCTTCCAGAAGTTCGTGCCGGACTCCCGGGCAGAGCGCAGCCGGCTGTCCGGCGTGGTCCCCGACTCCCTCCTTGAGGCGGGGCGCGCCTGGCTGGCCGTGTCGCACCCGGACCAGGAAGCCCAGTTGCTCGCCAGCCACCCCAAGACCGCCGGTCGCACCCTGCTGGTGGGCGATCCGTGCTTCGACGAGCTGGTCGTGAGCACGCGGCACCGGGACGCGTACCGGGAGGCGCTGGGCGTCGGCGCCGGGCAGCGGCTGGTCATGGTGAGCTCGACCTGGGGGCGGACCTCCCTCATCGGCCGGGAGCCGGGGCTGCCCGCGCGCCTGCTCGCCGCGCTGCCTTGCGACGAGTACCGCGTGGGCGCGATCATCCATCCCAACGTGTGGTCGGCGCACGGCCCCTGGCAGGTGCGCACGGCGCAGGCCACCGCGCTGGACGCCGGTCTGCTGCTGATGCCGCCGGTCCACAGCTGGCGCCCCGCGCTGGTCGCGGCCGACGTCGTCATCGGCGACCACGGTTCGGTGACGCTGTACGGGGCCGCCCTGGACAAGCCCGTACTGCTCGCCGCGTTCGGAAGCGACGCCGTGCCGGGGACCGCGGGCGCCGATCTCGCGCGCACCGCACCCCGGCTCGATCCGGCCGGAGACCTGCGGCGGCAGGTCGAGGACGCCGTCCACGGCCATGTGCCGCAGCGGTACGCGGAGGTGGCCGGGCGGGCTTTCAGCGACTCCGGGCAGGCGCTCGCCCGCCTCCGTGCCGCCCTGTATCGGCTGCTCCAACTGCCCGAGCCGCCCTCACGGCCGCCCGCCGCGCTGACCCTGCTCCCGCCGGAGCTTCCGTCGGCGGCAGTCACTTCATGGCGGGTGACCACCGCCGTCTCCGAGGGCGCGGGCCGGCCGGTGGTCACCGTTCACCGGTTCCCCGCCCCCGTCTGCGACGACTGGGCCGAGGGCCCGGGCCCGTACGTCCATCTGGCGTGCACCGACGAGGAACGCGACCCGCGACTGGCCGAGAGCGCGTCGGTCGTCGTCCGAGCCCGCCCGGCCGTGACAGCGGCCGCGGCCCTGGACTGGATCCAGGACTCGCTGACTCGGCTGCCGGGCAGCCACCTGGCCGCGACCGGCGTACGCGAGGCTGGAGCCGGGACCGGGTGGCTGATCGGGCTTCGGGACGGGCGGGTCGTCGAAGCGGCGGCCGCCGACCCGTCCCTCGATGCGGGGCTGTTGGCGGCCGCCGTATACGGCCGTCTGCGCGCGGGCCACCCGCTGGACGACACCAGGGTGACGCTGAGGGTCGGCGGGCTGCCCGACACGGACGTACGTCTGCGACCGCACTCGGCGCGGACGAGCGCGTCGCCGGACTGACCCCCGTCGCGCCGCTTCCCTACCCCTCGCCGTCCAAGCGCTCCAACCGCTCGCGCAGCCCCTGCGCCGAGGGGCTGCCACCCGCCTCGTGGATCTCCAGGGCTCTGGTGAGGTACGGGCGGGCGGCGCCGCGTGGTCCCCCGGTCCGCTCGGTGATGTCGGCCAGCTGGACCAGGGCCTGGGCCTCGTAGTGGGTGGCGCCCTCGCCCCGGAGGGTGCGTGCGGCCTCCCGTAGTGCGCGCAGGGCTTCCTGAGGGGCGCCCAGGTGGTCGTGGACGGCCCCGACGGCGGCCGTCGCCCGCGCCGCCATCCGCGTGTCCGAGCACCCGAGCAGTTCCTCCCGCGCCCGGCCCAGCGTGGCCAGGGCGTCGGCGTGGTCGCCGTGGGCGTCCTGCGCGCATCCCAGGAAGTACGCCGCGATGGCCGCCCCGCGCACCTCTCCCGCCCGGCGGTTGAGATCGAGGGAGCGGCGGTACGCCTCGATGGCGCGAGCGGGGTCGGCACGGTCCCAGTACCGTCCGAGGAACTCCTGCACGGACGCCCGCAGGACGACGTGGTCGGCGATCTCGGCGCAGCTGACGGCCGCTTCCAGCTCGGCGCGCGCCCGGTCGTCCTCGCCGAGGTCGAGCAGGGGCCGCGACAGCAGGCTGCGCAGCCGCGCCTCGGCCGCCGGCATCAGCTCCGCCGCCGCGCCGGCCGCGCCCAGCTCCAGGGACTCCCGCCACATGGCGAGGTGCCGGTGGTGCAGGAACAGGACGGTGAAGGCCTCGGCCAACTGCCATACCGGCTCGTGCAGTTGTTGCTGTGAGGCTGCCCGGAGCACCTGGAGGATGTTCGCACGCTCGGCCTCCAGCCAGTCCAGCGGCGCCGGGCCACCCGGCGCGGCGAACGGGTCGGGGGTGTCCGCCAGCAGCTCCGAGAGGTCCGCGATGCGCAGGCGGTCCGCCCGGATCGCCCGGTCCGCCAAGCCGGTGAGGGCGAGGTAGTGCGTCACGACGCGCCGCGTCAGCGCCGCCCGCTCACCGTCCGCTTCCTCCCGCTCCGCGCATTCGCGTGCATGCAGTCGTACGAGGTCGTGCAGCCGGTACCGGCCGTCCGCGGAGCCTTCGAGGAGGCTCGCGGCCTCCAGCACGTCGAGGAGATCCGCTGCACGCGGGGCGTCGATCCCGGCGGCGACGGCGGCCGTCGCAGCGTCGAAGGTGCGCACCGGCGCCCACCCCAGAAGCCGGTAGAGCCGGCCCGCGTCGGGCGGCAGCATGCGGTACGACGGGCCGAGTACGGCGGACACCGGGCGCTCCCCTCGCATCGACATTCCGGCGAGCCGTCCGGCCTCGTCGGCGAGCTCCTGCGCCAGGCCGGTCATGGTCAGGCGGCGGTCGGTGAGCAGCCGGGCCGCCACCACGTGCAGCGCCACCGGAAGGCCGCCGCACAGCTCCACCAGCCGTTCGGCCGCAGCCCGTTCGGCGGCCACGGCGTCCTCGCCGCAGCGGTCGGCGAGGAGCCGCATCCCGCCGTCCCCGTCCAATGGGTGCAACGAGATCAACCGGGCGCCGTCCAGGACCAGTTCGCCGAGTTTCCCGTGGCTGGTGACGAGTACCGCGCTGCCGGGCCCCTTGGGGACGAGCGGTCTGACCTGCGCGGGGTGGCTGACGTCGTCGAGGACGACCAGCATCCGGCGCTGTGCGGAGCGCGACCGGAACAGGGCGGTGCGCTCGGCGAGCGAGCGCGGCATCCACTCGTCGCTCACCCCGAGCGACCTGAGGCACATGGCGACGGCCTCGGAGACGTCGCCGCCGGTCTGCCCGTGCAGGCTCGCGAAGTCCACGTACATCTGGCCGTCGGGGAACAGCTCCCGGGACCTGTCCGCCCAGTGGCAGGCGGTCGCGGTCTTGCCGACGCCCGGCAGACCGTGGAGCACGCCGATGCCGATGCGTGCGGCGGCGCGGGTCCCGCCGTCCCCGAAGCACCGGTCCAGGGCCGAGAGGTCGGCCGTGCGGTTGACGAACGCGACGGTGAGGGCGGGCACCTGGTCCGGCCGGACCTCGGGCCGGGGGTGGGGCGAGTGCGGCTGGGCCGGGGCGAGTTCATCGAGCAGCCGCCGCAACTCCGAGGCCGCGCCCGGGTCCTCCCGGAGGATCTCCAGAAGTCGCTGCGACCAGCGGTTCTCAAGGTCGGCCACCGCACGCTCGTCCCGTACGCCGCGCGCCGCCTCCAGCTCGTCGCTGGCGGCCTGGAGCTCGCCCTCGGCGTCCTCCGCGTCCCCGGCGCTACGCGTCCCGTCCGCCCCGCCCGCGTCTCCGCGCCGGCGAGCGAGGAAGCGCCCCAGCCGCTCCCTGGCCTGCGCCCAGGAGTCCGAGACCATGAGCCCGACCAGGCTCGTCGCACCCGACGCCGCGAGCGCGGTCAACTCGGCTTCCACTCGGCCCCCTTCATGTCTCCCGCCCTTCGGGCCGGTCGACCACCACCGTAGAGAGGGCGGGCGGTGTTGGACAGCCCAACGCGCAGGCGCCCGCCGGGAGAAGTCGGGCGAGGGGCGGCCCGGCTCAGGGCAGCGCCCGTTGCAGAAGGGCAGTCTCTTTTCCGGGAATTGCGCGGTGGAGGGGGCCGGACGGGGGCCCGGCCCCCCCCACCGGCGCGTCAGCAGCCGCTGGTGTGGATGCGGCAGGCGGTGATCAGCGCGGCGGCGTGCTCCTCGCCGCCCAGGCTCTCGGTACGGAGGTCCTCGGGCAGGACCTGGAGGGCGTCGATGTCGTGCTCCATCATGGTGGGCTCCTTCGTTCGGGAGGGTGGGCCGGGCCCGGGCGGGTCCGGCTGCCGGTGGCCGGGTGGCCACCGGACGTTCAGGGGTGGGCGCCTTCGCCCTCGGGCAGCCACGCGCGGGGACCGCCGAACCGTATGCGCAGCAGCAGCGAGAGGCTTCCGCCCAGGCCGGTGGCGTACTCGGCGAGCACCGTCTTGCGGTTCTCGTCGGGGACCAGCAGACGGCCGTCGTGCAGGACCGCCTGCGCCGCCAGGTGCTCGACGAGCGCCTCCGCTCCGGCGAGGTGGTACGCGTCGCCCGTCAACTCGGCCGCGTCGAGGAGGAATTCGGCGTTGCCCGCGAGCCCGTGGCAGGTCGAGGTCGAGTCGGTCACCCTGCCTGCCCGTACGGCGAGGGCCGCGCCCTCCACCAGCTCGCGCAGGGCGTCGTCGTGCGCGCCGGTGGCCGACCAGAGCCGGACCAGGAAGGTGCCCACTCCGGACGAGCCGCTGCACCAGTGCCGGGCGAGCTCCGGGGAGTCGGAGAGGTGGCGGGCGCGGTCGACCGGCCACAGCGCGCCCGCGGGCCCCCGGCGGGCGGCAGCGACCAGCGTGGCACCCGCCTCGACGGCCGCGTCGAGGAAGCGCTCCTCCCCCGTGGCGTCGGCCGCGAGGAGGAGGAAGGTACCGACGCCGGCCACGCCGTGCGCGAAGCCGTAGTGCCAGGCTCCCGCGAGGGCGGACGCGAAGTCCTCCGGTACCGGCCAGAAGATCCCCTCCGGGGTGCGCCGGGCCGCCGCGAGCAGGCCTTCGGCGGCCCGCGTGGCACGGTCGAGGAAGCGCGGGTCCCCGGTGGTGCGCCAGAAGTGCAGCTGGGCCAGACCGGATCCGGCCGCGCCGTGACAGACGTCGGGGTTGGGCCACTCGACCGGGAGTGCCAGGGCGAGGGCGGCGGCGCGAGCGGCGAGCGCGGTGTCGTCCAGCGCCCGGGCGGCGTCCAGCAGGGCCCACGCCGTGCCCGAGCGGCCGAAGTGCAGGCCGGGCAGGTCCCCGGGCAGCGCGTCCTGCCGGTCCGCGGTCCAGTACGCGGCGGACCGCAGCCCTTCGCGCAGCGCGTCCCGCGTGACGAGCGCCGTAAGCCCAACAGGGGCCGCCTGTACGGCCGTTGGTCCAGTGGCATCGTCGTCCCAGTGCCGCAGTGCCCGAGCCAGTACGCTCACGCCGCCCGCCGAACCGTGCTGCACGGCCACCGGGTCGCACGTCTCGCCGAACGCCTCCGAGGTCCAGAGCCGCTCGGTGTCGTGCGGACGCATGGTGGCGAGGAGGTGGGCGACACCGTCGTGCACCAGCCGCGCCCGGGTGCGCGCGGCATCGGCCGGCTCCGCGTCGGTCGACGTACGGGCGGTGGGCGGCAGCACCGAGGCCGCGGGCGCCGCCTGAACCGCGGCGCCGCCCGCGTCCCCCGCCGCGGCCCCGGTGACGAACTGCCGCGCCCGCTCCAGAGTCCAGCGGTCGGCCGGATCGTCCCGCATCAACCCCCGTATCAGCGGCGAGAAGCGGCGTACCAGCGGGTTCTCGCGGGCCAGCAGCCCCACAAGCCCTGCCAGGCGCGCCTCCTCCGGCCGGGCCCCGATGCCCGGCCGGTCCGGCGCGAAAAGCGGGTCGGCGCCGCTCAGCGCGTGCAGAACCGTCGCCCCCAGGGCGTACAGGTCGACGCTCGGGGCCGACGCGGGCGCCACCTGGTCCAAGGCGCGCAGTTCGGGGGCGGTGTAGCCGGGGGTGGCGCCCAGCACCCAGCGCTCGCCCTCCCTCGCCGCCATCTCCAGGTCGATCAGCAGGAGTTGGCCGTCCGGCGTGACCATCACGTTGTTGGGGTTGAAGTCGTGGAGGGTGACGCCCAGTTCATGGGCGGTGCCCACCAGTTCGACGAGCTGCCAGACCAGGGAGTCGGCCGTACGGTCGTCCGGGCAGCCGGTCCCGTTCTGGATCAGGCGCTCGGCGACGGTGCGCCGCAGGGTCGCGCCCGGTACCGACTCGGTTGCCAGGAACTCGCTGCCCTGCTGCTCGAACACCTCGACCAGGCGGGGGACCCGGTCCGGGCGGACCCTCCCGAAGCGGTCGAGCAGCGCCGCCTCCCGGCGCAGCAGGTCACGGACGTCCAGCCCCTCAAGCCCCGCCCCCACGTGGGGGCGCGCCTGCTTGACGACGACCTGGGCGTTGGTCCTGGTGTCCTCGGCCCGGAACACCCCGCCCTTGTTGGAGTGCTGGATCGCGCCGCGTACGAGATAGCGGTCGTTCAGCAGGACCGGCTTGGCCGTGGCCTTGCTGCGGGCCGGGGCCGCCGGGCGGTCGGGGAACGGGTCGCCCGCCCAGGCCGGCGGGCTGAACCAGGCGTTCCGCTCGTCGGCGACGGGGCGCCCCTCGGGGTCGGTCAGCCGCGTGGCGAAGCAGCCGTCGGCGGTCAGGCCCGGGGTGGCGGCGAACACGCCGTACCGGTAGTAGACCTGGCTGCCGGGCAGATAGCGGCGGTCGGAGAGGACCGCCGGACCGGGCAGCCCGACGGTGGCGAGGTGCAGTTCCTCGGCGAGCAGCCGGAAGTGGTCGTCGTCGGCCGGGTACACGGTGATGAACTTGCCGCCCCCACCGCGCTCGTAGCGCCCGGAGACGAGGGCCGCGACCCGGGCGGGGCTGCCCGCGAACTTGAAGGCGGCCCCGTGGGCGACGAGCACCTCGGCGGACCGCGCCAGGGTCAGCGGCGCGGAGAGCGGGGTGGCCGAGACGTGGAGCTTCCAGCCCTGGGTGCGGCGGGCGGCCCCGGCGGGGACGACGTGGCACCAGAAGTCGCCCGGCTCCACGGCCCAGTCCGCCGCCCCGTCGTGCCCGGACACCTTCGCCGTCGCTCCGCCTCGGAGCGCCGGTTCCGTCCCCGACCGGGCGATGACCGCGCGTACCAGATCGGGCAACAGCGCGAGGTCCGCCGGGCGTTCGGCGCGTGCCCGCCGGGGCCCGGGGAGCGCCTGGGGCGGGGCGGGCGGCGGTGCCGCGGGCAGGGTGGACACGCTGTTCGGCCTCACAGTTCGCAGATGAAGGGGTGGGGGCTGGGGCCTGTCCGGCGGATCTGGTCGCCCGCGAGGTGCCTGCGCCTTTCGGTCCTGGTGAGCGGGGTCCTGGTGCTTCCCCAAGCTCTCAACTTCGTTCGAGCAGGGGAGACCCCAATGCCGCAAGGCGGAGGAGGGCGTCGACGCGATGGGGGTCCCCCCTGCTCGAACGAAGGTTGAGAGCTTGGGGGAATCGGCAACCGACGACAACGCCCCTGGGTCCCCGCCCCTGGCCCTTGAGGCCTTGGGGGAGGGCGTGCCAGGCCCCCGCGTCCCAGACAAGATCCGCCGGACAGGCCCTAGTGCTCGGGCCGCACGTAGTCGTCGCCCCAGCTCGTGTCGAGGATGTCCGCGGCGACCGTCGCCGTCGCACCACCGTGCACTCCGGCCGCCGTCCCCGGGCCGCCGTTCACCGCGGTGACGCACGCGCCCCCGAACATCAGGACGGTGAGGACGAGAAGACAGCGGACTGCTCTGGGCATGGCACGGCTCCAGGGTCGGGAGATCACGAACTCACGGACACACGGGGTCCCAAAATGTCGGCCTGGCGGGGTTTGCCCGGCCCGACGCCCAAAGTTCATCCCGGCGGGCCCCGTTGGTCCAGCGCTTTGACCTGGCAATAGCCTGCATGGCAAGGAAGTAGTACGGCCGCATTGCGGGGGAAACTCATGACTATCGGGGCAAACTTGGACGGGCTGCCGCAGCTGGATGCGAGAGCCGTCGCCGTCTTCGAGTACGTGCTGTCACGGGGCAGCCTCAAGCGGTGGCCGCCCGACGCGCCCCCGGCACTCGGACTGACCCAGGAGGAGGTCGAGGCGGCCAGCCGGACCCTGCTGCTGCTCCGGCTGCTGCGCCCCGCTCCGGGCAGACCCGAGGAGCTCATACCGGTCAGCCCCGACGCCGCCGCGGCGGAAGTGGTGGGTCCGCTGGAGGCGCGGCTCGCACAGGACGCGGCGCACGCCCAGTCCGTACGCGACGATCTGCACTCCCTCATGCCGCACTACCGCGCCGCCCGGCGCCGGCGCAGCCACCGGGAGGGCATCGACCTGCTGCCCGACCTGTCGGCGGCGTCGGCGATGCTCACCGAGGCGGCGGCGGACTGCCGGGAGGAGGTGTTCAGCATCCAGCCGGGCGGCGGCCGCGCGCCCCACCGCCTCGGGGACGCCATCGACCGCGATCTGGCGATGCTCCGCCGCGGCATCCGGATGCGCACGCTCTACCAGCACTCGGCGCGCGCCAGCCTGTCCACCCAGGGGTACGTGGAGACGCTCGCCGAGGCCGGTGCCGAGTACCGCACCGCCGCCGAACTGCCGGACCGGGCCGTGGTGTTCGACCGGGCCGTGGCCTTTCTGCCCCGGCGGGCGGACGGCGGGTCGGGCGAGGGCGCGGTGCTCGTCCGGGATCCCGATGTGGTCGCCTACCTCTGCCGGGTGTTCGAGCAGCACTGGTCCGGCGCGACCCCGTTCCTGGGCACCAGTGAGGCCGCGTACAAGGAGGTCGGCCACAGTCTGCGACGGGCGCTGGTGGGGCTGCTCGCCGAGGGCGCCAAGGACGAGGTGATCGCCCGGCGCATGGGCATGTCGCTGCGCACCTGCCGCCGCCACATCGCGGAGCTGCTGGAGGAGCTGGGCGCCGAAAGCCGCTTCCAGGGCGGTGTGCTCGCCGAACGCGCCGGACTCACCGCGCCAGAGGACCCGGTGGCCCGGGATCTGGGCGAGACCCTGCGTGGGTGAGCGGGTGCCCGGTGTCACCCCGGCCCACCTGCGACATCGCTCTGCCCATGGGGCAGGATGGCAGCCCGTTCGGCGTGTACGCGGACCCCGAACGAGGCTTCACGCAAGACGAACTGACAGGTGACAAGATGGCGACACTTCACATACGGCGGCCGGTGGCGGCCCACGGCGTCTCCCCGGCCCGACGCGGAGTCTCCCCCGCCCGGCGCGGAGTTTCCCCGGCCCCACGCAGCGTTTCTCCGGCCCGATGCGGCTCGGAGGGTGTCCGTTGACCCGGGGCCTCGTCGTGCACGACTGGGTGGTCGCCGCCATCGCGGTGGCCGCGGGGCTCGTCGCCGCGGTGCTTCTGCGCGCCCTGCTGCGGTGGCTGGGCAAGCACGCCCTCAGGACGCGGTGGAGCGGGGACGACATCATCGTCGACGCGCTGCGCACCGTCGCCCCCTGGGCCGCGGTCATCGCGGGCACCGCGGCGGCGGCCTCGGCGCTGCCGCTGACCACGCGGATGGCGGCGATCGTCAACCACTCGCTGACCGCCCTGCTCATCCTGATCACCACGCTCTCCACGGCCCGTGTCATCGCGGGTCTGGTGCAGTCCGTGGCGCAGTCGCGGACGGGGGTGGCCGGGTCGGCCACCATCTTCGTCAACATCACCCGGGTCGTGGTGGTCGCGATGGGCGCGCTGGTCGCCCTCGACACCCTCGGCATCTCCATCGCCCCGCTGCTCACCGCCCTCGGCGTGGGCGGACTCGCGGTCGCGCTGGCGCTCCAGGACACCCTCGCCAACCTCTTCGCGGGTGTGCACATCCTCGCCTCCAAGACCGTGCAGCCCGGTGACTACATGCGGCTCAGCAGCGGTGAGGAGGGGTACGTCGTCGACATCAACTGGCGTAACACCGTGGTGCGCAACCTGTCGAACAACCTGGTCATCATCCCCAACGCCCGTCTCGCGCGGACGAACATGACCAACTACAGCCGTCCCGAGCAGGAGTTGTCGATCCTCGTCCAGGTGGGTGTCGGCTACGACAGCGACCTGGAGCACGTCGAGCGGGTGACCCTCGAAGTCATCGACAGCGTGATGATCGACATCACCGGCGCACTCCCCCACCACGAGGCGGCCGTCCGCTTCCACACCTTCGCGGACTCGCGGATCAACTTCACCGTGATCCTGGGCGTGGGCGAGTTCAGCGACCAGTACCGGATCAAGCACGAGTTCATCAAGCGCCTGCACCAGCGTTACCGCACCGAGGGCATCGCGATCCCGGCCCCCACCCGGACGGTCTCGCTCCAGCACGACGAGCAGACACCTTCGTCCCTGGTGTCCGCCCCTGCTCCGGTCCCGCACCCGCGCCAGGCGCCGGCGTAGGCTGCCCCGCCGCAACGTCGCCGCAACCCCGCCCGTGCTTGGCTGGCGGGGCCGGCACGACACGCAGACCGAAGGGCCGTGATCCTCATGTCCGACAGGACCGCGGGCGATACGGGTACGGGCGACGCGGGCACGGGCCACGCGCGCGTGGAGCTGACACCCGCGGCCGCCGAGTTGCTGCGGCGGCTGCGGGCGGCTCACGGACCCCTGATGTTCCACCAGTCGGGCGGCTGCTGCGACGGCAGCGCGCCCATGTGCTTCCCGGACGGCGAGTTCCGTACGGGAGGGTCGGACGTCCTGCTCGAAAGCCTCGCCGTCGACGGCGTCGAGGAGCCCGTCCCGTTCTGGATGTCGACGAGTCAGCACGAGGTGTGGCGGCACACCCGGCTGATCGTCGACGTCGTCGAGGGGCGCGGCAGCGGCTTCTCCCTGGAGGCCCCGGAAGGCGTGCGCTTCCTCATCCGCTCCCGCCTCATCTGACAGGCCGCACCCGGTTCAGTCCCGGTCACGCACCGCCACGAACCCGTCGAAGACCCCCACGTACGCCGTGCCGTCCGGGCCGATCGTCACGGGCGCCCAGCTGTTGTCGTACGCGGCGCGGCGCCGGTCCCCGTCAGCCGCTTCCAGCGCACCGCGCCCGTACGGAAGTCGAAGGCGGTCAGGTACCAGACGTCGATGCCCGCTTCACACACGCTTCGGCCGGTGCTCAGACGGAGAGCCGCCGTTCGAGCGGGGTGCGGAAGCTCGGCCGGATCCGCATCTCGCCGAAGAAGGCGGACAGCCGGGCCGCCTCCGCCTCGATGGCGGCGCTCGCCTCGCGGCCCTGGTCCGCGAACACGTGCGTGGCGATCTCGCCGTCCGGGCGCTGGGCCCAGCCGCCGACGATGCGGCCGTTCCACCACACCGAGGGGCCGATGTTGCCGGTGCCGTCGAAGAGTTCGGCCTTGTGGGCGGTGTCGAGGTACCAGTCGCGGTGGCGCCAGCCCATCGGGGTCGGGTCGAGGCCCGGGAGCAGGGCGGCCCACGGCTCGGGGGCGGGCGGCGCGGCCAACTGGCCCGGCAGGGCGTGCCCGGGGCCCTCGTCCAGGTCGACGTCGACGGCGTCGGTCCTGGCCAGCGCCTTGCGGGTGTCGGTGAGGGTCCAGCCCGTCCACCACTTGACGTCCTCGGTGGTGGCGGGGCCGAAGGCGTCCAGGTAGCGGGTGGCGAGCTCGGCCCTGGCCTCGTCGGCCCCGAGTTCGGGGTGCGGCTCCGCGACCGTCCAGCGGAACTGGCTGGACGCCCAGGTGCCCAGCGGGCGGCCGCGCCGGATGCGGCCCTCGGCGGCCAGGACCCCGAGGAAGCGGCTGGTGATGCGGGGCCTCGCCTCGTACGGCTTGCCCGGGGCCTGGACGATCTGCGACTTCAGGTCCAGCACGTCGTCGGCGAGTTGGGCCGCCGTCGCCTCTCCGCGCGCGGCGAGGGCGGCGAGGACCGCTTCCTGGGTGGCGGCGAACCACTTGGCGTCGAAACCGAGTTGCTCCTCGATCACCTTGGCGAGACCCGCGCGCTCACGGACGGCGACGGCCCGGGCGGCCGCCGCGTCGGCCACCGGTGCGAGCGCCCTGGGCAGCACGAACATGGTGCGGCGCATACAGAGCATCCGTACGAGTGAGTGGTCCTCGTACAACGCGCGTTCCAGCTCCCCCACCGACGCGGTCCTGGTCCGCGCGGCGACCGCCAGATACACCGTGGCGGGGTCGGTGGCGTGCAGCGCCACCAGCGCATCCGCCACCTCCTCGGGGGTGGCCGCGCGGGCGGCGGGGGTGAGGAGGTGGCGGGTACCGAGGCGGGCGCGCCGCGCCTCGGCTGTGATCTTCTGGCGGGCCGGAGTCATGGCCTGAGGCTACCGACCACGCTCGCGGTGGCGTTCAGGCCGTCCTGGATGGTGGGGGCCATGCTCGTGCCGGCGAGGAAGAAGCCGAGCAGCACACAGACCATCGCGTGCGAGGCCTTGAGTCCGCCGCTGCGCAGAAAGATCACCGCCAGCACCATGAGCAACAGCACCACCGAGATCGAAACGGCCATGGCCAACCTCCTCCACCGCGCCGGAATTGCGGCATTCGGCGGCCAGTGTGGCGGAGGAGGCGGGCCGGTCGGGCGTATGGCGTGTCCGCCGTACGGGTGTTGACTGCGGGTGACGGCCCGTGAGGTGAGTGACGCCCGTGCCCCCGGGATGCGCCGGGACTACTCTCCGTGCGCGCGGAGGAAGGTCTCCAGGCCCGCGAGGTCGTCGGTGTTGATGTAGTCGACGTCGGCGGCGAGCAGTTCGCGCCACAGGGCGTCCCGCTCGGGCCCGGCGAGGTCGGGGGTCGCCCAGAACCGTACCCGCTGCCGGTCTGCATGGGCCTGCCCGACGATCGCGCGCAGCTTCTGGCGCTCGGCGGCCGGGAACGGTCCGGCGCCCAACCAGCTGAAGCTCTGCGTCCAGTTGCTGCTGATGAGCGGGATGAAGGCGGCGGTGGCGGCGGTGCCGAGGTCCTCCAGGCGTCCGTCGTAGAACGCGTGGCGCACCTTCTGCGCCTCCATGGGCACCCGGGCGGCGCGGTCGCCGGAGATGACGGGCGTGACGGCGCCGGTCGACACACGGCCGTGCGCGTAGCTGCTGAGCATCCGCCGGTACGGGCGCAGCCGCCGGTCGAGTTCCAGGTAGGCGGCGGCGCCTTCGGTCTTGATGTCGACCAGGAGCTGCACCGGGCGGTGGTGACCCCGGTACACCGAGCCGTGGTTGGCGCGGACGCGGGCCATCAGCGGGTCGAGGTAGAGCGTTTCGAGCGTACGGGTCGGGTCGAGCCGGGTCGGGTCGTGGGCCACCAGGAGCTGCCCGCCGACCAGGAAGACATCGGCTTCGACGCTGGTGAACCCATGTGCGAGGGCGTCGAAGAGGGGGCGCGGATGCTCGAAGTCGTTGTGCGCGTGGGTCCGGCGCAGCGGTCTTGGCCCGGCGGGGTGAGCGCGCTCGGCCGCGGCGGCGGGCGCGATGGCGGCGGAGGCGGCGGCCGCGGCGAGGGCGGCGACGGCGCTGCGGCGGGTCAGTCGAGCCATGGGGTGCTCCCGGGGCGGTGGGACGGGCGGACGCGACCGAGTATGCGGGCGCACGGGCCCCGACGGGCAGGCTGCTTCGCAGAGTTGGCCGGTACTTCGCCGCCCGGCCACCCGGTGGCCGGGCGGCGACGCCGCACGTGGGGAACAACCGTCGCAGGGACGTTACTGCGAAACGGTCATCGCGAAAGCTCGCCCCACTCCGCCGCCCGGTCGCACCACCGGGACAGCAGTGTCCGGTCGTGGCCCACCGCGAGGAGGGACGCGGTCGTCTGCGCGCGGTAGCGCTCGACCGCCGCCACCAGGGCCGCCGTCGTCGACGCGTCCAGCATCGCCGTCATCTCGTCGCAGACCAGCAGCCGGGGCCGCAGGACCAGGGCGCGGGCCAGGCAGGCGCGCTGGAGCTGGCCGTCGCTGACCTCGTGGGGGCGGCGGTTCAGCAGGTCCCCGCCGAGGCCGACCAGGTCCGCGAGTTCGTCGACGCGCTCGCGGACCTCGATCTGGCGGCCGGTCGCCCGCAGCGGCTCGGCGACGAGGTCGCGCAGCCGCAGCCGGGGGTCGGCGGCGAGCCGGGGCGACTGGAAGACGACGCCGACGGTGGTGCGCAGCGCGCGCGGGGCCCGGTGGCGCCACTCGGTGACGAGGGCGCCGTCGAGGGTGACCGTGCCGTCGTCCGGCCGGTGCAGCAGCGCCGCGACCCGGGCCAGGGTGGACTTGCCGCAGCCGCTGGGGCCGAGCAGGCCGACCGCCTCGCCGGGGGCGACGGTGAGGCTCACCTCCCGGACCACCGGCGTGCCGCGCTCGTACCCGGCGGTGATGTTCTTCAGGTCAAGCACGGCCGGGCTCCTCCAGGTGGTGACAGGCGACCCGGCCGTCGAACGGCGGCAGGGTGCCGCACTGGCCGGTGGCCCGTTCGCAGCGGGGCGCGAACGCGCAGCCGTGCGGCAGATCGCCCAGCTCGGGCGGCATCCCGGGGATGGGCGTGAACGCCCGCTCCGGGAGCGCGTCGAGCAGGCCTTGAGCATACGGGTGACGGGGTCCGGTCCCGCCGAAATACGAGGTTGCGTCGGCGAGTTCGACGACGCGCCCCGCGTACATCACGGCGACCCGGTCGGCGATCCGCTCGGCGGCCGCCAGATCGCGGGTGATCATCAGCAGCGCCCGGCCGTCGTCGGCGGTGCGGCGCAACTCGTCGGCCGTACGGTCGACCAGGTCGCGGTCTCCGAGAGGATCACGGCGGAGGTACGGACCCGCGGCGTCCGGGTGGAGCGGCGGGTGCGCCCGCGCGGGCGCCAGGCGATGTCGGCAGGGCGAGCGGTGTCAGCCATCGAAGCCCACCCTCGGGTCGGCGATGCCGTGGAGCAGATCGGACAGGAGGTTGCCGAGCAGCACGGCGGCGATGGCGAGCACGGTCAGCGCGGCGAGCAGCGGGACCGGTGAGGGCGGTGGTCAGCCGGTCCCACCAGCGGGTGACCAGCGGCCGGTCGACGCCGAGGTTGGCGCGCAGCGTCCTTGCCGTAGCCGAGGAGCGGGCTGAGCGTCTCGGGCTCGTAGGCGATACCGACGACGGCTGTTTCCCTGGCGGCCGTGGCACCCTTGCCGCCGCTCTCCCCGCCCGGGTTCGAGCAGGCGGCCGCGGTGAGGGCCAGTGCTCCGGCCAGCGCCGCGGCGCCCGCTCCTCGCATCGCCCCGTGGGTCGAACGGGCGACCATGCCCCACACCCCTTATTGAAGCTCAACTGTTACTGCGAACTGGTCGCAAAAGTTCGCCATTTGAACAGCCTGCAAAGGGGCGGTCAAAAACGGGACACTCGGCGCATACTAGGAAGGTCCGGGCAGCCCCACGATCTCCGCGACCGACGCGCGGTGCTCACCGGCCGAACCCAGCGCACTCTGCGCCGACTTGGCCCGCTTGAGGTAGAGGTGCGCAGGGTGCTCCCAGGTCATCCCGATGCCGCCGTGCAACTGGACGCACTCCTCGGCCGCGTGCACCGCGACCCGCGAGCAGTACGCCTGCGCGACCGCCACCGCGAGCGGCGCGTCCGGGCTCCCGGTCGCCAGCGCGTCGGCCGCGTTGCGTGCGGCGGCCCGCGCCGACACCACCTCCAGCCACAGCTGCGCCATCCGGTGCTTGAGCGCCTGGAAGGAGCCGACGGGCCGGTTGAACTGCTTGCGGTCCCGGGTGTACGCGACGGTCTCGGTCAGGCACCACTCCGCGACGCCCAGTTGCTCGGAGGCGAGCAGCCCGGCCCCGCCGAGCAGACCACGGCGGACGGCGGCCCGGCCGGTGTCCGCGTCGGCGAGCAGCGTGCCGCGCGCACCGTCGAGGGCGACGTCGGCCAGCGGGCGGGTGAGGTCGAGCGGGGTGAGTGCAGTGATGGCCGCCTCGCCCGCCTCGACCGCGTAGAGCCCCTGCCCGGTCGGCACGAGCAGCACGTCGGCGGTGGCGGCGTCGGCCACGGTCCGCGTGACGCCGTCGAGGCCGCCGCGCAGCCGCAGCGAGTCGGGCCCGTACGAGAACGGCACGACCAGCGCCGCAGTCTTGCGGCCGGACGCCAACTCACCGAGTAGACCGGCGACTTCGGCGGCCGTGATGTCGAGGCCGAGCAGCGTCTCGGTGGCGATGACGGAGCTGGTGAGGTACGGAACCGGGGCGACGCTCCGGCCGATCTCCTCCAGGACCACGCCGGCCTCGCGGTGCCCCGCGCCCTGGCCGCCCAGCTTCTCCGGCACCAGCAGCCCCGCGAGCCCCATCTCGGCGCCGAGCGCCTGCCACAGCCGGGGGTCACAGGGGGTGTCGGACTCGGCGCGGGTCAGCGTGGACGGAGTGTCGGTGCGGTCGGCGAGCAGGGAGCGCACCGCGGCCCGGAGGTCTTCCTCGGCCTCGGAGTACAGCAGGTCGGGGGCGGTCTCGGTCATCGGGCCAGGTCCTTCCAGGCGATGTCCTTGTCGTTGCGCGGCTCGGCGGGCAGCCCGAGGACGCGCTCGGCGACGATGTTCAGGAGTACCTCGCTGGTGCCGCCCTCGATGGAGTTGCCCTTCGAGCGCAGATACCGGTATCCGGCGTCCCGGCCGGTGAAGTCGACGAGCTCGGGCCGGCGCATGGTCCAGTCGGAGTACAACAGCCCCTCCTGCCCCAGGAGTTCGACCTCCAGGCCACTGATCTCCTGGTTGAGCCGGGCGAAGGCGAGCTTCATGCCCGAGCCCTCGGGACCGGGCTGGCCCGCCACGAGCTGCTGGCGCAGCCGCTCGCCGGTGAGGCGGGCGACCTCGGCCTCGACCCAGAGGGTGAGCAGGCGCTGGTGCAGGTCGTGGGTGCGCAGTTCGGGGCGCTCACGCCAGGTGCGCGCGACGGACCCGATCATCCCGCCCTCGCGGGGCAGCCGCATCCCGCCGATGGAGACCCGCTCGTTCATCAGAGTGGTCTGCGCGACCTTCCAGCCGTCACCGACCGCGCCCAGGCGGTGGGCGTCGGGGATGCGGACGCCGGTGAGGAAGACCTCGTTGAACTCGGCCTCGCCGGTGATCTGCCGCAGCGGCCGCACCTCGACGCCCGGGTCGGTCATGTCGCAGATGAAATAGGTGATGCCCTGGTGCTTGGGCAGCTCGGGGTCGGTGCGCGCGATCAGGATGGCCCAGCGGGCGACATGGGCGCTGGAGGTCCACACCTTCTGCCCGGTGACCACCCAGTGGTCGCCGTCGCGAGCAGCCCGGGTCCCGAGGGCGGCGAGGTCGGACCCGGCGCCCGGCTCACTGAACAGCTGGCACCACACCTCCTCGCCGACCCACAGCGGCCGCAGGAACCGCCGTTTCTGCTCGTCGGTGCCGTACTTGAGCACGGTCGGCGCGGCCATGCCGAGCCCGATCCCGATCCGGCGCGGATCGTTGTCGGGCGCGCCGGCCGCCGCCAGTTCGGCGTCGACGACCGGCTGGAGCGAGCGAGGCGCCCCGAGGCCGCCGAGGCCCACCGGGTAGTGCACCCAGGCGAGCCCTGCGTCGAAGCGGGCCTTGAGGAAGTCCATCGCCCCGGTGGTGGCGGGCGGGTGCGCGGCGAGCAACTCCTGGGTACGGGTGCGCAGTTCGGCGGCGTCGGGCTGCTGCTCGCTCATCGGGCGGCTCCGTCCGGGAGCACGACCACACGGCCGGTGGTGGTGCCGTCGGCGACGCGCTGAACGGCGGCGGCGGCGTCCTTCATCGGCACGCGCTCGCTGATCAACGGCTTGACGGCGCCCTTGGCGGCGAGCTCGGTCAGCTGCTCGTGGCAGCGCAGGATCGACGCGGGGTCCTTCTGCGCGTACAGCCCCCAGTGCAGACCGACGATCGAATAGTTCTTCACCAGCGCGTGGTTGAGGGCGGGGGCGGGGATGCTGCCGCTGGCGAAGCCGACGACGAGGATGCGGCCCTCGAAGGCGACACACTTGGCGGACTTGGCGTACGCGTCGCCGCCGACCGGGTCGTAGATCACGTCCGCGCCGCGCCCACCGGTGGCCTCCTTCACGGCGGCCACGATGTCGTCGGAGCGCCGGTCGATGACGAGGTCGCACCCCAGCTGCCGGGCGATCTCCGCCTTCTCGGCCCCGCCGACCACACCGATGACCTTGGCCCCGGCCGCCTTGCCGAGCTGGACGGCCGCGCTGCCGACCCCTCCGGCGGCGGCGTGCACCAGCAGCGTCTCACCCGCCTGGAGGTTGGCCCTGCGGTGCAGCCCGAACATGCCGGTCTGGTAGCCGATGTGCAGGGCGGCGGCCTCGGCGTCGTCCAGCGCGTCGGGCGCGGGCAGCAGCGCGCGCTCGTCGGCGATCACATGGTCCGCGAGCCCGCCGAACGGCAGCACGGGATTGGCGATGACCCGCCGCCCGTCCTCGGTCTCCCCGCAGATCTCGACCCCGGGCGTGAACGGCAGCGGCGGCTTGATCTGGTACTGCCCCCGGCACAGCAGCGCGTCCGGGAAGTTGATGTTCGCGGCGCGCACCTTCAGCAGCACCTGCCCGGGGCCCGGAGTGGGGCGCTCGACCTCTTCGAGCCGCATCACCTCGCCCGGCTCGCCGTTCTCGTGCACTCGCCATGCCTGCATTCGGGGCCTCCACGCGCTGTAGGCGGTACGGCTGCGTACCCTTGCTGCACGGCATACTAAGCGGTCGCTTGCCGCTGAGGGAACAGGTGGAGGGTGTGCGGGGCGACGAATTCGCCCCGCGACGCGCGACCGCCCGGTTCCGCGACGCGCGACCGCCCGTCCCTCGACGCGCGACCGCCTTGTTACGAGCCCCCGCCCCGGGGCCGCGCCCGTACGTGCATCCGTTCCCCCTGCGGCCCGAACAGGCTCAGATACTCCACCGGCGCGTCCCCGGCCGGCCCGAACCAGTGCGGCAGCCGGGTGTCGAACTCGGCCGCCTCGCCCGCCCCCAGCACCACGTCGTTCCCGGCGAGCACCAGCCGCAGCCGCCCAGCCAGGACGTACAGCCACTCGTAGCCTTCATGAATGCGCGGCTCGGGCGCACCGCCCGTCTCCCGGTCCACCACCTTGTACGCCTGGAGCCCGCCGGGCTGGCGGGTGAGCGGCACCAGGGTCTTGCCGCCCCGCACGATCGGCTTGGCCCGCACCCGGGGGTCCCCGACCGGCGGCGCGCCCACCAGATCGTCGAGCGGCACCTGATGGGCGCGGGCGATCGGCAGCAGGAGTTCGAGGCTGGGCCGCCGGTTCCCGGATTCCAGGCGGGAGAGCGTGGAGACGGAGATCCCGGTCGCCGCCGACAGATCCCCGAGCGTGGCCCCGCGCTCCTTGCGGATCCGCCGGAGCCGGGGGCCGACTTCGGTCAGCACGTCGTCGAGTGCGCGTTCCCCATCCATCAGCCCATCGCAGAATCGCCAAGGCGGTTTGTCAATCCGGCCCTCCGGTCCTCCGGCCTCCGGTCGTCCCGTCTTCCGAGTCGGGTCGCCGGGAGCTACTGCTCCCCCGTGGCGGCCAGGTTCTGGAACTCCCGATGAGTGATGACCATGTCCTGCTCCTGCCCCGGCGTCAGTCCCTCCAGCCGGACGGAGCCCGCCCGCCCCCGCGCGGGGGCCGCCTGCTGGTGGGCGAAGACGAACAGCAGCCTGGGGAACGCGGTGAGCAGCCGGTCGAGGAGGTCGGCGTCTGGCGGCTGGTACAGCACGATCGTGAACGGCCCCGACTCCTCCTCGTGACGGGCCAGCAGCCGCCGCAGGGCCTCGTCGTCGCACTCGAAGCCCCACCCGATCGAGTCGACCACGCAGGCGCGCACCTCGGCGATCATGCCCTCCACGAAGTCCGCCGCGTCGTGCCGGGGCGCGGGCTTGCGCACGCGCCACGAGTCCGGCGCCTCGCTCGCCCTGCGCACGTACATGTCCGCGGTTTCCTTGAGCGTCGACCCCAGCAGCGCCACCCGGTCGCCCGCTCCCTGCCCGACCAGGCGGAGCTGATCCGCCGCCTTCTTCGGGACCCGGGCGAACGGCACCACCACGTCCACGATCTTCTGCCGGTCGGCCTGGCTCTTCACCTTGGGCAGGAAGTGCTTGACGGCCTTGCGCATCGCGCAGCTGTCGCCGACGTTCTGGACCGGCCGCTCGGCCAGCAGCCCCTGAGCCACCGCGTAGCGCGAGTGATCGCGTGCGTAGGCGAAGGTGGTGACTCCCAGGATCTCGGCCGTGTGCTCAAGGGCCGCGTCCGAGAGGTCGGAGATCCGCCCCGCGAGGAAGTCGGTGACCTCCGGGTACGGCACGGCACCGTGCCGCTCGATCAGCGGACGCAGCGACGTGGCGATCTTCTTCGGGGGCCGGTCGGGACCGTACTGCCGCCGCCAGTCCACCATGTCGAAGCGGCCGAGGTTCAGCTTGCCGAGGTCGCTGTCGGGAAGCTGGCGGCGACGGACTCCGGGCAGCGTCACGGGCAGGACCAGGAAGGCGTCGCCGGTACCGGCCCGCTCGGCGTCGGCGACGATCGCCTCCACCATCACGTAGTACGAGTCGAGCGCGTGCGGCGACAGCAGGATGATCATGCCGTGGCACTTCTTGATCTCGGTCAGCACCTTGCCGTACCAGGTGTCACCGCCGCTCAGGATGTCCTTGTCGACGATCGGCTCGCAGCCCAGGGTGACGAGGTGCGCTTCGAGCGCGAACAGGTAGGCCCGGCAGTCGCACCCGGACTCGGGCGTGCACTGCGAGCTGTGGCTGAGGAAGATCCGGGGACGTGCCATGCCGCTACTCCCCGAGGCCGGAAGTACGCGGTATCGGGAGCAGCCGGTACCACCGGACGGCGCCGTCGTCGACGGCAACGGTGGCGGGGGTGTTGTCGGTGCACGGGACGACGGTTCCGTCGAACAGGTCCAGCAGCCGCGCGTCGGCCGTGGCGCCCAGGTCGTCCGGGGTGACGTCGATCGTCTCGCGGCCCGCCCCGGCGTTGGCGACGCAGAGCACGATCTCGTCGCCGTGCCGCCGTACGAGTCCGAGCAAGTGCGGTCGGGACAACGAGAGTTCACGGCAGTCGCCCCGGGACAGGGCGAGGTGGTCCCGGCGAAGCTCCAGCATTCTTGACACCTCCGGGTCCTGGCTCTGGAGGAGTGACAGCGGAACGATGGGGCATCCCGGCAGGCCGAGCAGCACGCGCAGGGCCAACGCCGTCCGCCCGGGTGCGGTCAGATCGTCGGGCAGCAGGTGGCCCCACTGCGCTCCGGGCCTGGCCGTGGCCAAGGGCGACTGGGCGTTGACCAGTGCGTTCCTGACCAGGGCGCCTTCCGTCATGCCAATGATCAGCTCACCCTGCAGGGCCCGCACCACGACATCGCAGGCTACGTCGAGGGTGCCGGTGGAGCCGAAGCCGGAGACCGCCGTGGCGGGGAGCCCAGGGGTGTGCGTACCGATGAGAACCCGGTCGTCGTAGCCGTCCAGCAGGTGGCGCACATCGCGCAGTACGCCCGCGTCGAGGCGGCGGTCGCTGACCAGGCGCAGGCCGTCGACGTCGTGATCCAGCCACTGCCCAATGGAGTTGAGAATCCGGCCGACCGGCGCGTCGTCCACGGCCCGCAGGTCCATGTCGACGACGATCCGCACCCCGTGATGGTGGGCGGACATGAGCAGCGACACGAACCCTCCGAAGTCGCCCAGGGAGTCGGGGATTTCCTCGTCGCCGGGGATTCCCTCCACATCACCCCGGGCGGTCAGGGTGATCGGCCCGACCACCAGGCAGGTGACGCCCGCCGCCCGGACGGACGCCATCGCCTCCGCCAGATCGACGAACGTGACCGGGTCCCGGCCCGCGCGCACCTCGGCGATCACTTCGCCCCGAATCCAGCCGGGCACGTCCGCCGGGTCGGCCAGGGCTTCGGTGTCCGGGGTGATGACGTACTGGCGCCCGTCGTCCGTGGTGAGCTCGACCGGCCCGCCCGTGCCGGAGACCGCCCATTCCCCGCCGGGCAGGGCGAAGACGCGGTCGGCGCAGAAGGCCAACCGCCGTTCTCGGGGTACGGACGCCCCGCTTGTGAGCTCCCAGAGCAAGAGCCTGGAGTCACCGCCCACGGCCGCGACCCAGCGGCCGTCCGCACTCATGGCCAGGGAGGTGATCTGCCAGGGCGCCGTTCCGTACTCCATCAACGCCTCACCGCTGTCGCCGACGAACCACCCTTCGACTCTCCCGTCCGCGTGCGCCCAGACCAGGTGCGCCCCGTCCGGCGTTCCGGTGACAGCGGTGACCTCGCGGTCCGCGAACTCGCGCAACGCCCCGTTTTCATACATCCTCAGCGCGCCCGATCTGTCGATGAATGCTGAGCGCTCCTCCCGGGCCGACTGCCACAACGCCCGCACCGGGATGGCCTCGCCGCCGCCGACATGACGCATCAGCCCCGTCCGCCCAACCAGGTAGAGCCGGTCATTCTGGACGCACAGCTGTGTGAGGCCCTCCGTGTGATCCGATGGGAACCGCACACCGATCGCGGCGCCCCCGCTCCAGACCTGGGCGTCCTTCCTCGCCGTGGCGAGCTCGTGGAGGGTCACCGTTCCCCCGTCGGTCCAGGCCAGCGCCACGCCGTCCGCCGACAGGGTGAGGGACCGCCGTGGCGGGCCGTCGGCGGTGGCCGGGACGCGACCCGTCTCCGACCCGTCGTCCGCGTGCAGCACGATCGTGCGGTCCGCCAGAATTACGGCGTACCGCGTATGCACCTCCGTGCCCGAGGCGACCGCCACCTCGTAAGCCGCCCCGGCATGCGCCAACCCCTGGACGGCCTCGCCACTCACGGACAGCCGCTGCACCACGGTGAACGGGAGATGGACACTCTGATCCTCCATCAACTCAAGCCGCACCGGGGCGGATTGTGGCGCGAGCACACTCGCCGCCTCGACCCGCACCGTACGCACCCCCGCCGCCATCACCATCCGCGCCCCCTCGACCGGCGGCCGGCTGAGCACCAACCCGTCCGACCGGGCCACCACGCCAACCGGGATGTCCCGCTGGACAAGGGCGCGAGCCGCGGCCGTCATGCCGGATGCGCGCGGGAAGAGGTCCTCCGGCGGCGCCAGGCCGAGGCGTTCGGAGGACGCCACCTGGATCCGCCAGGCGTCGTCGTACTGGCGCACCCCGCTCGGCAGGCGCGGCACATAGTGCAGCGCCCAGCGCCCGATCTCGTCGGCCGCGTGCCCGGTCGCCGTGACGGCGTGCAGCACTCGTCGCAGCTGCTCGCCGATGTGCTCGGGCCTCGACGTGGCCGGGAAGAGATCGGCCCACAGCAGATCCTCGAACCATCGGGCGACCGGCTGTGCGCCCAGATGTGCCTCGACCATCAAGTCCCTTACGTCCTGGACGAATTGGCGGGGGCGGAGTGCGAGGCGTCGCCGCAGGACGGCCGCCGCGGCCGGGTCGAGCAGCAGAGAGTGCGCGCTCGCCGACTCCACCAGCGGGGAGAACCACAGCTCGGCCTCAAGACCCGCCGCCGAGCGCGGCAGGAAGCGCAACCGTGCACGCCGCAACAGCGGCCGCTCCACTCCGGCCGCGAGCGACAGGCACTCCGCGAGCCGGACGAGCTGGGGCCGGCTCCGCGCGAGCTGCGGGATGTACTCCTCCATGGTGCGGTCGGCCGGTGACGGCAGATGCGCCTCGGGCGCCTCGGGTTGGCTCGTCATGGGCACTCCAGCCATCCGCGCACCCGCGCCGTCGCTTCCCGCGCGTGCCGCAGCGAGACACGCCGGTCGAGGGGGACGAACGCCACTTTCTTGCGCAGCAGGGCCGGATAGTCGGCGCTCTCGTACGGAGTCAGGCAGATGACGGGGCAGCCGGAGTGCGCCACGGTGTGGACGAACGCGCGCCACTCCTGCGGGCCCGCGACGCCCTGCCCCGCGAACGGCGGCCGCATCCGGCCGAGGTCGGAGAAGAGGATCACCGGTGTGCCGGGCGGCGGCGGCCGGTACGGGTCGATCGTGAGGGGATCCTGGCGCACCACCCCGCGTCCCGGCGCGCCCCGGAACCTCAGCACCTCGACCCGGTCGCGTCCGGCGATGCTGCCCACCAGTTCGCGCAGCCACAGTCCGTCGTCACGGAACGGCGCCATGCCCGGCCCGTGGTCGAGCAGCAGTTGCGCACCGCGCCGGGTGCTGAAGCGCCGCCGGCGCGGCACGGCTCGCAGCGCCTGGCGGCCGGCGACGCCCCGCAGCAGCGCCCGCTGGTCGACCTCTCTGCTCTCCACCGGGGTGGCCACCACCGCGAACACGATTCCGCGGGCCCAGTCCCCCTTCCAGGGCGGCTCGTTGGAGAGCGGGGTGGCGGCGGTAGTGCGCTCCGGCAGCCCGGCGCCGGCAGCCGGACCGTTGACCCCGTCCGTCACGGCAGTGTGCGGCGGAGGTCCGCCGATCGCGGTGAACGAGAAGTCGACCGGCCTGTCGGCCAGCAGGAGCGCCCGCTCCGCGCCGCCGCGCACGGTGTCGTCCCCCTCCGGCTCGGAAGGGTCCGGCCTCTCCGTGCGCGGTCCCCGCTCGGCGGCGACGGCCCGGGGAAGTCGCGCGGGCGTGCTGCGACGAGATCCGCCGGACGCCTCCTCCAGCCGTACGGCCCTGGCGCGACCGGCCCCCGTGCCCCGGCCGACGGCCTGGACGACGCGGCCCTGCGGCAGGGCCGTGGGCGTACGGTGCCCCTGCCCCAGCAGAGCGGCCACGGCAGCTGCGGTGGCCAGGTCCGCGGGCTTCAACTCGGCCATGGCCCGCACCAGATCACCGAGGAAGAGCTCACCGCGCCCGCTCACGCGGTGGGCTCCATTCCGTCGCGCCGCTTGCGCAGGGTCACCGCCTCAAGCGCGGCCCACTCGGGCGTGCCGGGCACCACGCCGAGCTGCTGGCTGGCCTTGAGCGCGTCCAGATATTCGGCGGTGCTGGGCCCGGCCGCCGGGTCCTCCAGCGACTTGCGGACGTCGAGAATGTGCGTGGCGACCTTGTCCGCGAGCTCCGGTTCGTACCGCTCCCCCAGGTGGGAGCCCGCGACCTTCAGCAAGTGCTTCTTGGTGGGGGACCGCAGCTCGAAGACGATGCAGCGGCGCAGGAACGGCCGGGGCAGCTCGCGTTCGTCGTTGGTCGTGATCACCACGAACGGCGCTCGCTCCGGCGGTACGGAGACCGACTGCTCGTCGTCCCACGGTACGGGGAACGACAGCGAGCCGAGGGGCCCCAACAGGCTGTTCGGCAGATCCGGGTCCGCCTTGTCGATCTCGTCGATGAGGACGACCGAACGCTTGCCACCGGGGGCCGCGAAGGCCCGCCACAGCGGACCCTTGGTGTAGTAGTGCCCCATGTCGTCGACGAGTTGCTGCGCCTGGGCGTCGTTGAGCCGCTTCAGCGCGTCGAACCGCCACAGCAGGTCCTCCGGCTCGGTGCGGGCCGTGACGACGTGCGCGTAGTACTCCCAGCCCAGGATCCTGGCCACGTTGGGGGCGAGGGTGGACTTGCCGGAGCCCGGCGGGCCGAACAGCAGCAGGGGACGCCCCGTCTTGAGCGCGACGTTGACCGCGAGGACGACCGAGTCGTCATCGAAGACGTACACCTCGTCGTCGGCGGCGTACCGCCCCGGGCCCGCGGCCGGACCACCGGAGCCGTCGGCCCCCAGGCCGTCGCTCCTCGGGTCGAACTCCTTGTCGTACCGCAGCACGCGGCCCTCCCTCAACGGTGCGTCCGGAAGTCATTCTGCACGCCCGCGCCCCGCCTCATGCGCGGACGCCGGAACGCGGCACGAGCTCGACTCCCGGCAGGCTGCGCCGCAGCCCCTCCAGGTCGAACTCCCCTGCGGGCAAAGGGAATCCGAGCACCCGCAGACGCGTCGCACCGGCGAGTGCGGCGAGTGCGGCGGCCCCGGGGTTCGGCGACACGTCGAGGAACACCACACCGGTGCGGGCGAGGGCCGTGAGGTCGGAGAGGGACGGGCATCCGGTGATCCGCAGCGTACGCAAGCGGGGCAGCCGGGGCAGCCCGTCGAGGTCCGTCAGGGCCGGGCTGTCGGCGATGACCAGCGTGCGCAGCAGGGGCAGGCGGCCCAGGACGGCGCACGGGGGCGCGGCGTCACGCCAGACCACGTGGTGGACGGTGGCGGCGAGCCGGTCGAGGTCTGGCGGGAACTCCGCGCCGGAGAGCTCCAACATCCCGGGCCCAGCGGCCACTTGCCGTGGCGCGGTCGTCCACGACTCGACCCGGACGGACTCCGGAGCGGGCCGGGCGGGCGGCCGCTGCACTTGGGCGGCCCGCAGCCTGCGGGCCGCGACGAAACGGCGGACCAGCTCATGGGCTGCGGGGCCGCCGATCCGCTGGGCGGTGCGCACGATCATGCCTGCTTCGGGGCCGTCGGGGTCGAGACCGTCGGGTGACGGCATCAATTCCAGCACCAGCTCACCCACTTCGGCGAGGGCGTCCGCCTCGGCGGGTGTCCGGGGCGGGATCAACTGCGCCAATCGGAACTCGATCTGTTCGCGGACGGCGGGGTCGACTTCGGTGGTGTAACCCAGCGCTGCCGCAGCGAGCAGATGGAGCCGGACACGGCTGTCCTTGTCCCGTTCGGCGCGGTCCAGAAGCCCATGAAACAGTTCCTCACGCTCGCGGAGCCGGGCATGGCCGAACGCCATGAGCACGACGTCCTGCCAATTCGGATCGCCCGCCCTGGCCACCAGTAGCCCGAAGTCCCGCTGTTCGACGGCCGCTTTCGCCGCGAGGTAGGACTGGAAGCTCCGGTGTGCGAAGCCGATGCGGTCGGGCACGGAGTCCTGGAGGAGGCCGCTGCGCTCCCGTAGATACGCGAGGACCGTCTCGGGCGTCCCTTGTTCGGCGACCGCCGGGAGCGACGGCAGCAGCCCGGCGATCAAGCCGTGGGCTCTTGCGAGGTCCACCTCGGTCCGGCCGTTGCGCTGCAACCAGTAGGCGAGGTGTTGCAGCAGCTGGGTCTGGGCCTCTCGCCCGAAGTCGGTGATGTCGTGCGTCGAGATGCGCCGCTGTTCGTCCCGTCGGGTGAGCATCATCGAGAGCACGGCGTCGTAGAGACCCCACCGCGTCTGGGGCAGCAGGCCGCCGCTCTCGTCGTAGACGACGCACAGCAACGAGCACAGCAGAGGGTTGCTCGCCATCTCCCGCAGGTCGGGCCGTTCGACGACGGCGTCCAGCAGCGCGCCACGTTTGCGCTCCAGGTCCGCCCTTTCCGCCGGGTCACCCGTGCCCGCCGAAGTCGCCGCGTACCACCGGGTGATGAGTCGCTGAATGTCCATGGAATTCAGCGGAGCCAGTTCGAGGGCGGCGAACTCCCATTCCGTCAGCCATGATTCGGGCACGGCCTGGGTTCGTGCGGTCACGACGTACGAGCAGTCCGGATAGGCGGTGAGCAACTCGCCCAGCCAGGAGCGGATCCCGGCCCGTTCGGACTCCTCCACCTCATCGACGCCGTCGATGAGCAGGAGCCCCCTCCCGGCCGCAAGGACGCGCTCCGCCCAACCCACGGGCTGCTCGTCCGCGATCATCAAACCCGCCGAGGCGAGGAACTCCGCAGGGCGTGGCAGCCCGCCGCCCAGCTGAAGGTATCTCATCGGCAGGACGAAGGGGATGTGTTCGTGCAGATGGTCGTACGCGGTGCGCTGCCCCTGCGCGGCCGAGACGGCCATGTGCCACAGCAACGTCGTCTTTCCGGAGCCCGCCGCACCACGTACCAGCGTCCGCCGACGCCCGGCCAGCGCCGTCCCCGCCGTCGTTTCCGTTGGCGCCCCGGTATCGCCGAACGTCGTCAGGTCGGTGTACAGCTCGCGCAACGGCCAGCCGCCCCGGGGCCGCCTCGAAACGAGGTCGAAACCGAAGACCTCCACCCGGTCGTACTTCCTGGCCACGAAGTCGAGGTACCGGCTCTCGAAAGCCGCATCCGACAACGGCACAGCGGACTGTTCCATCAGCCCACCGTCCAGCGAATCATCCACGCCTCGTTCTGGATCGAGATGACATGCTCGCACTCGGCGACGAACGCCTCGGCCGCCTCGGGCGTCCCCACGGCCCCGGGCACGCCCTCCCAGCGAGTGAGCAGGCGCTCCAACTCCTCAGCCGTACGCATGAATTCGAGCTGCTGGTACGAGTACCGCTGGGCGATGGCGTGCGCGGTCAGCGCGACCGAGACCGATGCCACCACCGGCACCCACGCGGCGAGGCCACCCGCCGAGAACACGCCCGCGAACGCCGCCAGCACGGCAGCCAGACCACCGAGACCCAGTTCCACGCGGCCCACCAACACGACCTTCCTGCCCATCCACTCGGCCTTGGGCCGGTAGTAGGTCTCGATCTGTCGCCGCAGGCGGTACCCGACGTACGAATCGAGGTCGGTCACCGGCGGCAGCGGCCTCGGAAGGGCGGCGATCCCGGCGGTGTACCGGATCAGATCGCCGCCGTCCGTCCGGTACGCGCGCCCGCGCTCGGCCAGCAGCGCGCCCGCGCCCTCCGGGTCCCGGTAGGGCCCGACCCGCGCCAGGCAGGTGTAGACCTCGGCCTTCAGCGCCTCGGACACGGCGCGCACCCGGATCCAGTCGCTGAGCCGGGCCGCCCCGCCGCGCTGGGCGAACAGCGGCGCCGCCCCCGCCGCCACGGCCGCGGCGAAGGCGAGCGCCTTGCCGGCCACCTCGTTCCGGCCCATGGTCTCGGCGGATCCGGTCCCCAGCACCGCAGCAAGGATGGCGAGCAGCAACGCCTTGCTGCGCGCGCCCTCCACGGCCTTCTTCAGCCGGTCCGCGCTCCGCGACCAGACGTTCTGCTGGTCCCAGACCGCCGCTATCGACGATTCGTACTGAGTCAGTGCCACAGAAGGATTCTGACGGCTTCTCAGCGATCGTGTCTGGTGGATTCGCGGTGTTGACGGTAGGGATTGCCGCCATGACGGCCGACACCGCACCCCCCGGCGCCCCGCTCCCGGGCCTCCCCGCCCCTCCCCCGCCCGGCGCCCGCGCACTCCCGCCGGGAACGTACGACGGGACCGTGGTCCTGGTGACCGGCGGTGGCTCCGGGCTCGGCAAGGCGATGGCCGCCGAATTCGCCCGTTCGGGTGCGGACTTGGTGATCGTGGGACGCACCGAGGAGCGGCTGAAGGCGGCCCGGGAGGAGTTGGCGGGGCTGGGTGGGCGGGTGGTCGTCGCCGTGTGCGACGTCCGGGAGCCGGAGCGGGTCGGCGCGGCCTTCGACCTGGCCGAACGGGAGATCGGGCTGCCCGGCGTGCTCGTCAACAGCGCCGCCGCCAACTTCCCCTGCCCCGCAGAGGACTTGTCACCCAACGCCTGGCGCGCGGTCGTGGACATCACACTGACCGGGACCTGGTTCACGACCCGTGAGTTCGGCCGCCGCCATCTCGCGGCCGGGACGCCCGGGTCGGTGATCAATGTGGGGGCGTCGTACGCCTGGACGGGCGGCCCGGGATACGCCCACTCGGCGGCGGCGAAGGCCGGGGTGCGCAATCTGGTGGAGACGCTCGCGGTGGAGTGGGGGCCTTACGGCATCCAGGTCAACGGGCTCGTTCCGGGGCTCTTCCCGCACCCGGACATGCCCGAGGCCATCCGGTCGGGGCTGGAGGACGCGGCGGCGCGCGGCGAACTCGTCGCCCGCCAGCCCGCGTTACGGGTGGGCGAGCCCCGGGAGCTCGGCTGGGCGGCGACCTTCCTGGCCTCCCCGTACGCCCGTTTCATCAGCGGCCACACCTTGGTGGTGGACGGCGCGAACTGGCAGCGCCGTACGGTGGTCGCCGCGCCGGTGACACCCGTACGGGAGCAGCTGGGGAGGGAGGGGTTCCAGGGCTGAGCCCCACCAGCGTCATTTTCCGTCGAACGTCGGCGGGCGGCGGGCCGCCTTGGCCGTGTAGCCCTCGCGGGCGTCCTCGGAGGTCAGGGTGAGGGCGGCGGCCATGGCCGTACGGTCGAGAGCCTCGGCCAGCCCGGCGTCGGCGAAGGCGTCGAGGTTCCGCTTGACCGCCCGCACGGCGAGTGGGGCATTGGCCGCGATCTCGACAGCCAGCGCTCTCGCCTCCTCCTCCAACTCCGCTTCTGCGACCACCTGTTGGACGAGGCCGAGCCGCTCGGCGGTGGGTGCGTCGATGCGGCGGCCGGTGAGTGCCAGGAGCTTCGCCCAGCCCGCACCCGCGTCCCGGGCGATCCGCAGGTCGCCGCCCGCGTCCACGGCGACCCCGATCCCGGTCTCGGGCAGCGCGAAGACCGCGTCGTCGGCGGCGACCCTGATGTCGGCCATCAGCGCGAGCTCGAAGCCGAAGCCGAGGCAGTAGCCCTGGACGGCCGCGACCACGGGCTGCGGCAGTCGGGCGAACGCGGCGAAGCGCTCGTGGACCCAGCGGATGCCCTCGTAGTAGCGGTGGGTGCGCTCGGCCGGGGAGCGGCCGGTGATGGCGCCGCCGGGGGCGGTGACGTCGATCCCGGCGCAGAAGGCCCGGCCGTCGGCGCGCAGCAGTACGGCGCGGATCGCGTCGTCGAAGCGGATCCGGTCGGCGAGGAGGCCGAGCTGACGGCTGGACTCCCAGCTCCAGCCGTTCAGCTTCTCGGGGCGGCAGAGGGTGAGCACGCCGAGCCCTTCCGCGGTGACCTCCAGGCGTATCCGCTCCTCGCCGTCCGGGATCTCCCGGTCGAGGGTGTCGATCAACGCGCCCCCATTCCCGTACCACCGACCTGAGTTGACGGTACGTCAGAATACTGGAAGCCGGGAACGGGCGGGGAAGCCCCGCTCGGCCCTCTGCGCCCTCCCCTACCGGGGGAACAGCTCGAACGCCACCGCCGGGCGGCCCCCGAAGCGGGCGGCCGCGCGTTCGGCGTTGGCGGTGAGGAAGTTGCGGCAGTACGTCTCGGGCTCGTCGTTCGTGAGGCCCTCGATGTAACTGCGGTGCTCCATGAGCGAGTCCACCGACCGTTCGAGCCCGGCGGTCGCCTCGACGGCGTGGGTCGGGGAGTCGGAACCGGCCACGGCCACCCATCGCACACCGTTCCAGGGCTGGAGGCCCTGCTCGATGAGCTCGGGGAAGATCCAGCGGTTGCCGGCGTCCCCGGCGGCGTCGAGGGTGGCCCGGCCGACGGCCCGGTGGTCGGGGGTGTTCCAGATGACGCCGCCCCAGGTGTCCCGGTGGTTGAGCGTGATGACCAGTTCGGGGCGGTGCCGGCGGATGGCGGCGGCGATGTCCCTGCGCAGGCCGCTCCCGTACTCGATCACACCGTCCTTGTGGTCGAGGAACTCCACCGCCGAGACACCGACGACCGCCGCGCTCGCCCGCTGCTCCTGCTCGCGCAGCGGGCCGCACTTGGCGGGCTCGATACCGTCGATGCCCGCCTCGCCACGGCTGGCGAGCAGATACGTGATCTCACGGCCCGCGTCGGTCCATCCGGCGATCGCGGCGGCGCACCCGTACTCCAGGTCGTCCGGATGGGCGACGACCGCGAGGGCGCGCTGCCAGTCGTCGGGCATCTCTTCCAACTGCTCCAACTGCTCTGTCATAGCCGCAGCTTACGAGCCCGGACGGGGCGCCGCCGCGCCGCCTCTCGGCTACAACTCACCCCGTACGAGGCCGAGAAGCCGGTTCAGTACGCGCTCGCCGCCCGCTCGTACGCCGTCGTGCTCGTACTCGTCGGTGACCCAGGTGCGCAGCCCCCGGACGGCGTGAGCGGTGGCCAGCGAGTGGGCGGTGTCGACGTACATGTCGTCGTGGTAGACGGCGGCCGCCACCGGCACCTCGTTGGCGGCGAGCGCGGCCGGTTCGTACAGCGGGGTCCAGTCGGTGCGGGCGGCCAGCAGATCGGCGGTCTCGCGCAGCCGGCGCAGCGCGGGATCGGTCTCGAAGTGCCAGGGGTGCACGGATTCGCCGGTGAAGAGGACGGGGCCGTCTCCGGCGAGGGCCTTCTCGGCGGAGAACCGGGGGAACTCCGAGCGGACCCGGTCGGCGGACCAGTCGGTGGGGCGGGCGTCCTGGGCGTAGATCGCCTCGTGGAGGACGGCGTAGAGGGGGTGACCGGCGAACGAGAGGGCCGCGTGCACGCCTTCCTGGAAGGCGTCGGAGAGCGCGGGGCCTGCGGCCGTGCGTACGAAGGCGTCTTCGAGGAGGTAGTGCAGCTGGTGGGCGCCGTCGCCACCGCCGAGGAGGATGCCGAGCGACTGGAAGGCCGCCGGGGTCAGCACGTATCCGCTGGTCAGGACGGTGTGTTCGGTGGCGAGGTGCTCGATGACGCGGCGCACCCGCTCGACGTCCTGCGGATAGCGGGCGTAGTACGCGGCGTTCTTGCGCTCGATACGGGGGTAGGCCGCCCGGTACACGTCGTCCGCGTGGGCGTCGAGCGAGGGCAGTCCGCCGGTGATCAGGACGGCGGCGAGGCCTTCGGGCGCGGTGGAGAGGTAGTGGGTGGCGCAGAAGCCGCCGAAGCTCTGGCCGAGGACGGTCCACGGCGCGCCGCCGGTGAGCCGGCGGCGGATCAGCTCGCAGTCCTTGACGATCGAGTCGGCGCGGAAGTGGGCGAGGTAGTCGGCCTGTTCGTGGGGGCCGCCGTGCAGGGGGAGGGTCTGGCGGTTGGCCGGGGTGGACAGGCCGGTGCCGCGCTGGTCGAGCAGGAGCACCCGGAAGTCGCGCAGGGCGCGCCCGAGCCAGGCCTGCTGCCCGATGAACCGCCGGGCGCCGAAGCCGGGGCCGCCCTCCAGATAGAGCAGCCAGGGCAGCCGCTCCCGGTCGGCGGCGTGACCGGCGGCGACGGCTTCGCGCGCGAAGAGCTCGATCTGCTCGCCGTCGGGGCGGGCGTGGTCGAGCGGTACGGCGAACCGGTGGTCGACGAGGACGGTTCCGGGCTGGCGGTAGGCGGGCGCGCTGGCGGTGGTCAAGGGTGCGGGCTCCTGGTCTCGGTCGTACGTCCGGCTCGGCCCAGTGGATCACACCGGCCGGTCCGCGCACTTCCCCGCCCGCTGCCATCCGGCCGACCCGGAGCGCACTCCCCCGGCGGCGGTCCGTGTGCGTACGGCCACGGTGGCTCCCAGCGTGGATCCATGATCAGGTTCGAGCAGGTCAGCAAGGTGTGTCCGGACGGCACGAAGGCCGTCGACGGCCTGTCCTTCGAGGTGGACGAGGGAGAACTGGTCACTCGGCCGGGGCCGGTACGGTGGTGGCCGCGCTGTCGATCGGCACCGGTCCCGACGCCCCGAAGGTCCCGGTCGCCCTCCAGAAGGATCTCCGCGAGCCGTCCTTCGGGTCGAAGCTGACGCGGCTCGGGTGACTTCGGGGGCCCATGGGCGTGGCGACTGTGGTGGTCGTACGGGATCGGGGGCAGGCTGGAAGGGCGGAGACCCGCCGATCCGGGTCTCGACCGGAGGAAACGACCATGATCACATCAGCCGATGTCCGTGAGTGGCGCAACCAGGCCGTGATCGACCCCAAAGGGCACAAGATCGGGGTGCTCGAAGCGGTGTACGTGGACACGAGCACCGACGAACCGGCCATGGCCACCGTCCTGACCGGTCTGCCGACCCGTCGCCGCCTGGTCTTCGTCCCCCTGGACGAGGCGGTCCTCGGCCCGCACTACGTCAAGGTCCCGTACGCCCGGGCACTGGTCCGGCAGGCCCCGTCCATCGGGACGGACGACGTGCTGCCCGCCGAACAGGAGGAGGCGATCTTCCAGCACTACGAGATGGAGTACCGCCCGGGCACTGCCGGCGAACGCCGGCTCGCACGCCGCTGACCGCACCGCCCGCCCACGACCCGACCGTCCTCCACCGACGAAGGAGATGGCCACATCATGGCGCTGTTCCTGTTCCTCATCCTCGTGGCCGTCGTCCTGGGACTGATCGGCGCGGTCGCGGACGGCCTGGGCTATCTGCTGGCCATCGGCGTCGTCGTCCTGGTGGCCGACGTCGCCTTCTTCACCAGGCGCTGGATCCGGCGCAGCCGTCGGCGGCCGGTGCGGTGAGGCCTGGCGGGCGGACGGCGGGGGCAGTCGGCTGCGCTGGTGCTACGACCGGTTGACCCGGCCGGCCACCGCGTGGCCGATCAGCAGGTAGACCACGGCGGGCAGGCCGTAGTTGAGGATCGTGCGCCAGTCGTCCGACTTGACGTTGAACATGTCGCGCGACCAGCCCGAGAGCCAGTTCGCCGCGTGGTGGACCCATGACACCAGGTCGTTCCCGGTGTTGGCGTCCAAGAGGAAGAAGGCGATCCACAGGATCAGGATCACCGCGGTGATGTCCGCGATGATGAGGATGATCGTCGCGGCCGGGTTTCCGCCATAGCGTCTGGACATGCCGACCGGGTTGCCGGGAGAGGGAAGTTGAAACCCGCTTCGGGTCCGCCTGATGTAATGGACTGTACTGTCCGTGCGGGACCACAGAGATGTGTGGGCTGCGGGTTTGGAGCGGGGACGCGTGATGGAAGTGCTGCTGGCGCTGGCACCTGACGAGGAGTCGGACGCGGAGGACGTCGAACGGCTGATGCGCCGACTGCGTACGGAACTACGCGAGTTGGACGTCGACGTGCTTCGTCCGGTGCCGGTCGGGGAGCTTCCGGAGCTTCCACCGGGCGCCAAGGCCAGCGACCCGGTCACGGTCGGGGCCATCGTGGTGGCCCTGAGCGCGTCCGGCGGCGTGTTCACCGTACTCATCGACACCCTGCGGGACTGGCTCGGCCGGCAGGCGGCCCGGCACCGCATCTCGGTGACGATCGACGGTGACACGATCGAGCTGGAGCACGCGACCGCTGAAGAGCGGCGGGAGTTGATCGACGGGTTCGTGCGCCGCCACCGGTCGGGCGAGTAGCCGTGGGCCGTCGGCTGGCCCTTCTGGTCGCGACGTACGAGTACCAGGACGCGGGCCTGCGCCGGCTCACGGCGCCCGCACACGACGCCGAGGCCCTCGCGGGCGTGCTGCGGGACCCCGACATCGCGGATTTCGAGGTCGCCACGCTCATCAACGAGCCCCACTACCGGGTCGGTGAGGCCATCGGTGACCTGTTCCGCGACCGGCGGCGCGACGATCTGACGCTGCTGTACTTCACCGGGCACGGCCTCAAGGACGACGAGGGGCGTCTGCATCTGGCGATGGGCAACACCCGCCGCGACAACCTGGCGTTCACCTCGCTGCCCGCCGAGCAGATCGACCGCGCCATGACCGGCTGCGCGTCCCGGCAGCAGGTGCTGATCCTCGACTGCTGCTACAGCGGCGCCTTCCCCGCCGGCCGCCTCGCCAAGGGCGTCGCCGACATGCACACCCTGGAACGGTTCCGGGGCAGGGGCCGCAGCGTCCTGACCGCCTCCGACGCCACCCAGTACTCCTTCGAGGGCGACCAAGTGCACGGCCTCGCCCCGCAGTCCGTCTTCACCCGCCACCTGGTGTCCGGTCTGCGCGACGGCAGCGCCGACCTCGACGGCGACGGGGACATCACCCTGGACGAGCTGTACGCGTACGTCCACGACAAGGTCGTGGAGGAGATGCCGCAGCAGCGCCCCAAGAAGCAGGAGAACGTCGAGGGCCGCATCGTCATCGCCCGCAACGTCAACTGGCAGCTGCCCGCGCACCTTCGGTACGCACTCTCCAGCCCGGTCGCCGCCGACCGGCTGGGCGCGATCGAAGGCCTCGCCCATCGCTACCAGGTGGGCAACACGACCGTACGGCAGCACATCTCGGAGCAGATGCGGCGCCTGTTGGACGACGACAGCCGCAGTGTCTCGGCTGCGGCAGCGGCGAGGTTCCACGCTCTGCTGGGCGTGAGCGACACGGAGCCGTCGGCCCCGGTCCCCGCCCCGGCCCCGCCCGCGCCCACCGCGGCCCCGACGTCCGGCGCGCTGTCCCTCTCCGCCGTGACGCGCCCGGCGCGCATCACGGTGAAGTGGTCCTTCGACGCCCGGGCATCCGTGCACGCCTCCCTCGCGATCACGAACGGCTTGGTCTACGTCGGCAACAACTCGGGGCGGGTGCACGCGGTGGAGAGCGCCACCGGGCGGGGCCACTGGTGCTTCGAGGCCGGAAACCCCGTCCACTCGGTGCTGGCCGTGGCGGCAGGGACGCTGGCCGTCACCGCGGGCCCGTACGTGCATCTGCTCGACGCCCACACCGGTACGGAACGTTGGAAGTTCCAGGTGCGCCAACGGGTCACCGCCCTCCCCGAGACGGACGGCGGGGCGGTCTACCTCGCCAACACGAACAGCGTGTACGCCCTGAACTTCGCCACAGGTGAGAAGACCTGGACGTACTGCCCGCGTATCGCACCCTTCCACTGGGTGGCGGCGGCGGGCGGGCTGGTGTGGACCGCCACCGAGCGGGCCGTGTACGGCGTCAACGCGGCGACCGGGAAGCGGAAATGGCGGACTCCGATCCAGGCCCCGGTCTCGTCCCGGCCCGCCCTGTCCGACTGGGTTCTGTACGTGGGCAGCGGCAACGGGCATGTGTACGCCATCGACGCCTTGACCGGACAGGTCAGGTGGCGCTCGAACCCCACGAGCAGCGGCGTGAGCGCGTCGCCGGCCGTGGCCGACGGCCTGGTCTGCGTCAGCAACGAGGCCGGCATCCTGTGCGGCATCGACGCGGCGACGGGCGAGAGCCGGTGGGTGTCCACCGAGCGCATCCCGACGCAGTCGCCACCGACCCTGGCTGACGGGACGGTGTACGTCGGCGGCGCGGACGGCCATCTGTACGCGCTGTCCGCCGAGACCGGGGCCGCACGGTGGCGGCTCCCCACGACCCGCCCGCTACGGTCGTCACCGATCGTTTCGGACGGCGTCGTGTACGTCGCCGACTTGGGCGGTTGGCTGTACGCCGTCGAGGACCACGGCGGGATGTGAGCGTGCGCGCTACACCCCCGTGACCCCGTCGACGCGCTCCCGGAGCAGATCCGCATGCCCGTTGTGCCGTGCGTACTCCTCGATCATGTGGATGAGGATCCAGCGCAGGGACACGGCCTTGTCGCCCAGGAACGCGGCGCCCTCCTCCGAGAGCGTGCCCGAGTCGTCGAGGGAAGCGTCGGCCGTCAGCTCGCGGCCTCGCGCGATCTCGGCACGCCACAGGGCAAGCGCCTCGTCGACACCCTGGTCCGGGTCGAGGACGAACCCGCCGTCGCCTTCGTCCCCGAACAGCCGCGGTATGTCCTGCCCCGGGAACACCCGCTGGAACCAGTTCCGTTCCACCTCTGCCATGTGCCTTATCAGGCCGAGCAGTGTCAGGGGCGACGGCTCCACCGCCGCCTGCCGCAGCTGGCGGTCGTCCAGCTCTTCGCACTTCAGCGCGAGCGTGGCCCGCTGGAAGTCGAGCCAGGTTTCCAGCATGGTCCGTTCGTCGGCGTGCGGCGGCGGGATGGGCCGCCCGTCAGGTGTCGTCCGTGTCGTTCCCATGCAGACCACCTTCGCACGCACCACTGACAACGGGTCCGGGCAGTGCGACGGCTCAGTGCGACGGCTCAGTGCGACGGCGGAGTGTCGAGGAGGGCGACGCCGATACGTGTGGGGGTGTGGAGCACCGTGTCGCGGTGACGCGCCGTCCGGGTCGGTCCAGCCGCTTACATCGCGATTACGCCCGCTCCTTCGCCGACCTCGCCCCCAGCCCCCTGAGCCACGCGACCACTTCGCCGTGGCCGGCACGGGCGGCCGTGTCCAGTGGGGTCAGCTCGTCGTAGCCGACCCAGTCGATGTCGCCGCCCCGGGCGCGCAGGTACGCGGCCGTCGGCTGCTGGCCGCCGTGGCAGGCGCACCACAGGGCTTCGGTGATCTCGATGGCGGGCGGTGGCGGGGTGCCGGGGGTGAAGTAGGCGGCGACCCGGTCGAGTTCGCCGAGGCCGGCCGCCTGCCACAGAGTCGTACGGGCGCCACGTTCGTACAGGCGGCGGGCGGCCCGCCACTGGCCGAACGCGACCGCGTCCGCGATCGCCGTGCCTCCCGCGATGACCGAGCCGTCGACCTCGATGTCCGCGCCCAGGTCGAGCAGCGTGTCGAGGACGGCGACGTCGTCGCAGCTGGCCGCCCAGTGGAGTGGGGTCTCCGCGTGCGGGCCGGTGAACCGCGCTCCCACGTCCGCACCCCCCGCGACGAGCGCGGCCACGACCACCGGACCGTTCGGGAAGTGGCCCGGCCAGTCCGTGGCCACGTGCAGCAGGGTGCGGTTCACCAGCTCGTCGCCCAGCCGGGCCGCCGCGAGACCGGGGTGGGCGGCGAGGAGCTCCTGGAGACCCCGGACGTCCCCGGCGCGGATCGTCGCCGCCACCTCGACGGCCAGCGGCTCGTGCGCACCGATCAGCATCGTGGACATCGTGGCGCCGGTCCCTTCCGCCGAGAAGTCATGGAGTACGGACTCATGGAGTCATGCGGTGATGGAGATGGATGGACGACGTGTGTACATACGCCATCCTATTCCTCGATAGCCCCACCCACAGCACGCAGGTGCTCACGGAACGTGAAGGCGGGGTTGCCCCGGCGGTCGGTGAGGTAGCGGGCGAACTGCACCTGCTCGCGCAGGGAGTTGCCCTCGTGGATGCGTTCCGCCTGGCGGCGCTCGGTGTCGCGGATGGTCTCCGCCACGGTGAGGAGTTCGGCCGCCCGGTCGGCGGGGACGAAGAGCACGCCGTCCTCGTCCCCGAACACCACGTCCTCGCGGCTCACGGTCCACTCCCCCACCGTGGCCGCCTCCAGCGCGTCCTTGGCGCGGCCGTCCAGCCGCTGCGGCCCGGCCGGGGTCGCGCCCATGCTGAAGACCGGCAGTCCGATCGCGCGGATGTCGGCCGTGTCGCGGTGCAGACCCCAGATGACGACACCTGCGAGCCCGGCGTCTTTCGCCTCCAGCACGGCGAGGTCTCCGACGCAGGCCTCGTCGAGCCGTCCGCCGTTGTCGACGACCAGTACGTCGCCGGGTGCGGCCTGCTCGTACGCCTCCAGGAAGATGTCGACACTGCCGACGTGCCGCGCCGGCGCCACCCGTCCGGCCACGCGTCCGCCGTCCACCACGGGACGTACTACGGACGGCGCGCACCGCACCGGCACGCGCGCGCGGAGGCAGGCGTCCGCCACGTGTGCGGTGGTCAGCGTCGTGAAGCGGCTGTGGAGCTCGTCGTGATCCATGCCCTCGTGTCCCTCTCGCCCGTACTTGTTCTTACTTCCTCTTGCTTCCTGGTGGCTCCATTGTCGGGGTCGAGTGGGCGGGGCGGGTGGCACAAGCCCCGTACGGATGTGAAATCAAGTCCCGTAGGGACGTGAAAATGTGGACGTGAAAAATCGGGTGGGCGGTCCGTCTGGAGCGGCTCCCTCCGGCGGCGCTCCACTGCCATGATGGGCCCATGCCCCAGATGGTTCCTGCCGTTGTCCCGGCAGGCCGCCTCGGCCGATCTGACCAACCGGCCCTCGCGGTGCCCACCGGTCTGTACTTGCGGCCCTGGGAACTCGACGACGCGCCGTTCGTTTACGAGGCGTACCAGGATCCGGCGATCCAGCACTGGACGCGGCGGCGCGCGGACTGCGAGATCGAGACCCGGGAGTGGATAGCGCGCTGGCGGCAGGGCTGGCGGGCCGAGACGGACGCACACTGGGCGGTGGTGCGTTCCTCCGACGGCGCGCTGGTCGGGTGGGTCGCCTTGTGCTGCCTGGACCTGGCGGTCGGCCGTTCCGAGTGCCGGTACTGGATCCTGCCCTCGCTCCGCGGCCAAGGGGTGGCGCCTGCGGCGGTGGCCGCGCTCGCCTCGTGGGCGCTGGACACGGTGGGGCTGCACCGGATCGAGATCGCGCATCCGATGGCGAACGAGGCCGCCTGCCGGGTGGCCCTGAAGTCGGGTTTCGTCCCGGAGAGCACGCGCCGCAGCGCCCAGTTGCACGCGGACGGCTGGCATGACGTGCACGTCCATGTGTGCGTGCAGGAAGGGGCCGATGACCTGGTGGAGGAGTTGCCGCCGGACCTCGCGCTCGGGCGTGTCCAGCGGCGGCTGCATCGGCGTGGCAAGGACCGGCTGCGGGACAGGATTCCGGGCCGTCAGGGGCGTCAGGACCGTTAGGGACGCGAGGGACGGTAGGCGCGCGAGGGACGTCAGGACCGCAGCAGGCCCTTCGACACCAAGTAGTCCTTGGCGACGTCTTTCGGAAGCCGCCGCCAGCTGTCCACCTGCTGGTTGAGGCTGGCCAAGCCGCCGGTCGTCAGGACGGTGTTGAGCGCGCCGAGCGCATTGGCGACCCCTTTGCTTCCGGCTCGCGAGCGGTTGACGACGGGCACGATGCAGTCGGCGTTCTGGAGATGCTTGTCGTCGGCGAGGAGGACGAGCCCGAAGGCGTCCAGGGTGGCGTCCGTCGTGGTGGTGAGGACCATCTGGTCCTGTCCGTTCTGGACGGCTTGTTTGGACTGGGTGGTGCCTACGCCTCTGGGATCGACGGCGGTGATGTCGATGCCGTACGCCTTCTTCAGCCCGGGCTCGCAGTCCGGGCGTTGGACGCACTCGTCACCGGCGGCGAGCCGTACGGGCAGCGTGGCGGCCCCGAGGTCGCTGAGGGTGTGCAGTTCGTGCTGCCGGGCGTAGGCGGCGGTCACGGCGGGTCGCACGAGGAGACGGCGGCGCTGCTGGGGAGCGCGGGTGCGCGTGGGTAACGGGCGTCAGACGGTGCATCCGCCGTCCACGGCGAGGGCGGTGCCGGTGACAGTGCCAGGTTCAAGTCGTCACCTGCGTCGTTCGAGCAGGCACAGACTGCGAGGCAGGGCAGGGGCAACAAGCGTCCACTGCGTCGGATCACACATGTGGTCCGGTCCCGAGGTGCTCGATACAGCGTCGGGGAACACGGGCGCGAGCTCTTCGGGAGCAGGCTATTCGTCGATGGCGGCGAGGTGCTCACACAGCTGCCGGGCGATTTCCGATGCGTCGCCGTCCGGGGTGAGGGCCGTGGGGGTTTCGGCTCCGTTGGCCATGGCCAGGCTGCTGGCGAACCACACTGCATACGGCGCGGCGGCGGCTTGCTGGTACGCCTTCGCGAAGTGATGGCCGGCGTCGTCATCGCCCGCCATCCTGTGCTGTCGGTCGAGTTGGTGCCTGAGGGCGATGGCGGTGTCGCGAGACTCTTTCATGGTGGCGACCAGACCCATCGCACCCCGAATCATCCCGCTGGCGACAACACGCAGCTCCGGCGCGAGTCCGCTCACCTGACAGCCCCCTCCTCGCCTCAGCCCTGGACAGTCAAACTAACTGGCGATCTGCGGATGGCGCACGAACATCGTGAACCAGACACCCTGTCTCGTGCCCGCCCGCGGCTCCGGCACTCGTCGAGTGCAGCCATGGCGACCCTCTCGAACTCACCGACGAGCGCGCCGGAGCCGACGCACTCACGCATGGCGAAGCGACCGGACTGATGGTCCGATCCAGGGATTGGTCATGTCGCGACGATGAGTTTTTCCGGCTCGGCCAGTCACATAGGTATCGCCAACAGCAGGAGGTATCCGGTGGCTCAGCTACTGAGGGTGCAGAACTTCAATGTTTCGAGCGACGGTATCGGCGCGGGTGCCGCCGAGGACCAGAGCCTGGAGAGCCCGTTCGGCCTTCCCAATCCGGGTGAGTTGTTCGCCTGGGCGGGCGCGACGGCGAGCTGGCCGATGCGTACCGACCCGGGTGGCGGCCGGGGCCTGGACGACTACTTCACGCGGGACTTCGCGCACAACATCGGTGCGGAGATCATGGGCCGGAACAAGTTCGGGCCGCTGCGGGGGCCGTGGCAGGACGAGGAGTGGCAGGGCTGGTGGGGCGATGAGCCGCCGTTCCACACGCCGGTGTTCGTGATGACGCATCACAAGCGGCCGACGTTCACTCTTTCGGACACCACGTTCCATTTCGTGGACGGTGATCCGGCGACGGTGCTGGCGCAGGCGCGGGAGGCTGCGCAGGGCAAGGACGTACGGTTGGGCGGTGGAGTCACGACGATCCGGCAGTTCCTGGAGGCGGGCCTGGTCGACACGATGCATGTGGCGGTGTCGCAGGTGCGGCTCGGGTCCGGGCTGCGGCTGTGGGAGTCGCCGGATGAGCTGTTGGACCGCTTCCACTTGGAGGTGGTGCCGAGCCCGAGCGGGGTGACGCATCACTTGTTCTGGCGGAGGTGAAAAGCCGTCGCATGGGTCAGGTCGGCCTGGATGACGGTAGCCCTGCCGCCATTGGCCTCGATGTGCTTGGCGACCGTATGTGCCTCGTCCGCTGCCTGGACGTAGTCAGCGCAATCGCCGCCCCGCGTCAGCCAGCCGCCTTGCTATCGCCGCGCCGATTCCGCGGCTGCCGCCGGTCACCAACGCCACCTCGCCGGTCAGATCACCACTACCCGACGCAGCGGGTGAATGAGCGTTCTCTGCGCCAATACGAGGCACAGGCACAGCGACTGCTCCGGGCGGTGCTTACCCCCGGCGGCATACCGGGACTACGGCGCGTGGGCGGGCGACCGCGTCGTACGCATCCAGACGCTCCATACCGCGCCCGCTGCCGACTGCGTGACCAGCCATTGGGAGGATGTTGCCCCGGTACGTCCGTTCGCTGGGCACGGGGCGGCGACGACCCGCCGACGCATCGGCCTCGACCAACTCTCCTCAGGTGCCACGGAGTTCATCAGTCCGTCTTCTGCTGGGCGCGCCGGGCGTAGGCGCGGGCGGCGCGGGCGCGGTCGCCGCAGCGGGTGGAGCACCAGTGGCGGCGGCCGTGGCGCAGCAGGTAGCGGTTGCAGGGGGTGGAACCGCAGCCGGTGAGGCGGTCGGCGTCGGGGCTGGTGAGGAGGTCGGCAGCGTTGGCCGCGAGGGTCGCGAGAGCGCGGTCGAGGATCTCGTTGGTGGGGCACGGCGCCGCGCGGTAGGGGCCGTTCTTCTCGTCCCAGTACAGCAGGGCGGCTGCGGGGGCTCTGTTCAGTGCGTCGTTGACGGCGGACAGTGCCGCGGGCAGAGCTGGCAGCCCGGCGACGCGGGCGGCGAACAGTGCCCTGATGTGTTCGCGCAGGGAGCGCAGCTGCGTGGCGCACATCTCCTGTACCCCGGCGTCGGCCGGCGCGAGGCCGTGGTCGGCGAGCCACCGGTCCGTCGCCGCGGGGGTGCCGAGGAAATCGATGAAGTGCCCTCCGGTCAGCGCGATGGCGCTGTTGACGAAGTCGAGGGCGAGGTAGTCCTCCGCCCCCGGGGCAGGCGGTGGCACGGTTCCGGCAGTCGGGGTCTCGCTCATATCTGTCATGGTACGGCTTGCCTTCATCCGTGAGAGACCGCTACTGTCCTTCACGGATGAACCGCTTCCTATCCGTGAGGGTTTGATGGCCAGCACCAGCACGACCACTGAGCAGATACCCATCCGCGTCTTCGGCGGCCCGACCGCCCTCTTCGAATACGGCGGCCTGCGATTCCTGACCGACCCCACCTTCGACGCGCCCCGCGACTACCACGTACCGGGCGGCCGGCTCACCAAGACCGCACCCGCGTCCGCCGCACCAGCCGACCTCGGCCGTATCGACGTGATACTGCTCTCCCACGACGAACACCCCGACAACCTCGACGAATCCGGCCGGGCGATGCTCGCCGACGTACCCCTGACCCTGACCACGCCCGGGGGTGGGCAGCGCCTGGGGGCAGGGGCCAGGGGGCTGACCGACTGGGAGTCGATCGTGCTGGACCGCCCCGACGGCGGCACCATCACCGTCACGGGCGTGCCGGCCATCCACGGGCCCGGCGCCCGCGACGACGTCGAACCGATCACCGGCCAGGTCGTCGGATTCGTCCTGACCGGGGAAGGCCTGCCCTCGGTCTACGTCAGCGGCGACAACGCCTCACTCGACCTGGTCAAGGAGATCGCCGAACAGCTCGGCCCGGTGGACACCACCATCCTGTTCGCTGGGGCTCCCCGCTTCCCCGTCCTCTTCGACGGCGGGCTGATCGTCCTCGACAGCGCGCAAGCCGCCGAGGCTGCCAAGATCCTCGGTGCCCGCCGAGTGGTTCCCGTCCACTACGACAGCTGGGCGCACTTCACCGAGGGCCGTGACGAACTGGTCGCCGCCTTCACCGACGCCGGACTGCTCGACCGCCTGGACCTGGTTGAACGAGGCTGACCGCACAGCCGGGCCGACCAGATGCCGATTCGATATGACAGAGGTGAGTGCACAGCTCGTAGCCGGACAAACCGAGACCGGCAGTTGCGATTCCGACCGTCGCGGCGGTCTTTGCCACTGAACTCAGTCGATTCAGCACCGTACTTCGCGTCACGGCCGCCACCCGGTACGACCACTCATCGCGTCGACCATGGCGGACACGAGGCTCCGCCGGTGTGCGGTGGCTGGTGGCCGGGCGGGTGTTGTCAGTGGTGTCGTGCATGATCGGCGGTATGACTTCGCTGCACGACATCGCCCGCACACACCTGCCCGCCGACCTGGCCGAGAAGTGGCTCGCTCTGCTGCGCCCCGGCGCGCACCTGGTGAAGGCCGTCGAGAGTGAAGCGGTGGCCGGTCGGCTCGGTGGGCGGCCTGCTTTGCCGCAGGGCGAGGCCTGGCCGGTGTGGCCGGGGCATGGGCCGTTGTCGTTCGTGGCCTCGGTCGACTGCGCCGCTGTGCCCACCGGTGCCCTGGATATCGCGCTGCCGGCCGACGGCAGTTTGTTGTTCTTCTACTTCGACGGGCAGATCGACGACGGTACTGCGTACGTGGCCGCGGACGAACCCGACACTTGGGCCGGAGCGCGGGTGGTGTACGTGCCTGCGGGAGTGCCGGTGGCCGAGCATGCTGTCCCCGCGGGCCTTGAGGCGTATCCCGAGGTGCCTCTGGCAGTCCGGATGGAGCCTACGGCGCCGAGTGTGTGGCACCCCGTCATGCGAACGGCGTTGCCGGAGGACGCTCTTGACGACGGGTGGCCCGAAGCGTTCACCGACGCGCTGTACGACCACTCCTCGGGCCCCGGCCACCGGATAGGCGGCCATGCGGATCCGGTGCAGAACCCGGTCGAGCAGGAGATCGCCCACGGTGTCCTCGGTGCGGACGTGGGCTGGGACGATCCCCGCGTCGACGAGGAGGCCGAACACTGGGTCCTGCTGGCGCAGTTCGACACGGACGACGACGCCGACATGATGTGGGGCGACTGCGGGGCCCTGTACTGGCTCATCCGCCCGCAGGACCTCGCCGAACAACGCTTCGACCGGGCGATGTTCACCATGCAGTGCTGCTGAACCGCCGGGACCGTAACCGGGTTCAGGCTGAGCGCCGCCTCACGTTCAGTCAGCTCGCGAGGATTCCCAAGACGTACACGCGCCTTCAGTCCGGATGGTGGCGATGGAATCCCGGACACTGGCCACGCTGACCAACGCCGCCAGCGGCAGGTCGACGGTGCCGGTGATGATGCTGCGCTTACGGCCACCCGTGCTGGAACACCAGCCAGGGTCCTGCCGTGCGACCATTGGCGGACCGCTGGGGAGGGCCCAGGTGGCGGTTGACACAGGGGAATTGGCGTGAGCGTGGTTGGGGAACAGGGCGACGGTTCGTCGGTGCCTGACGAGGAGTGGGAGCGGTTCCTGCGGGAGTCGGCGGACGGCGTGCCGGACGCGCCCAAGGAGCCGTCTGCGAGGGCCCGAGTGGTGGCCCGGCGGTTGCGCAAGGAACCCGAGGCATCACAAGTGTGGCGTGGCTACTCGCCGGCCCGGCCGAGGCGGAGGAAGCAAGGGTGGTACGTCGTCGGCTTCGTGGCGTCGCTCGCTCTGTTGGTCGTGGCCTTGTTTCCGGGACGGTTGGTCGGTTGGTTCGCTGGTGAGGAGCAGGCAGAGACCCCGCTTGCCGCAGAGTCGGTACGCCCCGACCAGCCGCCGACCGCACAGGTTGCGGGGCGGCCCACGCTTGCCGAACCGTTCAAGGGGTCGCCTGCGGCACGCTGGGCCGACGGCGCAGCGGGGATCACGGTTCCCGAGGCCAAGGCGACCGGGTGGATGAGTACGGCGCAGGTGGCGCAGGCCCTGGGCCACACCCGGGACTTCCTCGTCGCTGCGAGCCTGGATCAGGCGGTGCTGCGGGGCGATCACCCCGCCAAGGCGATCGCCCTGATCAATCCGCACCAGCAGGACGTCCAGGACTACCTGTCGACCGCGTTTCGCACGCCCAGCAAGGCGAATGACCCGTTGCTGTTGTTCAGCCGGTTCGAGAAGACGCGTACACGTCTCGTCGGGGACGTGGTGAAGACGCGGGGCCGGATCACGTATCAGCAGGGTGATCGCGGCGCACTGCGGGTGACCGCTGATGTCACGTACGTGTACCCGGTCGTGAGCGCGGCTGCGGGCAGCGACGAGGTCGAGCGTACGATCGTGCGGCGCGAGGTGGTGGTGAACTGGGACGACCCCGCGAAGGTGATCACCGAGCCGGGAACGTTCTCCCTCGTCTCGTACAAGGTCCATCTCACCAACGGCGGTTGCGGCGCCCCGACCGGCTATCTCACTCCGACGTTCGGCACGGGACGGGCTGAAGGGGCGGGTGACGGCCCCGCGATCGATCCGTACGACCGCAGCACGTCTCTGGAGGAGCGGACGGGGAAGGGGTGTGGCGTCGCGACGCGGACGTGAGCGAACCCTGTCGACGGGTGGCGGCGGAGGTCGGCTACGTCGACCAGTCCCACCTCCATCGGGACGTCATGGCCTTCGCCGGTGCGACGCCCACGGTTCTTGCGGTTGCACCTTGGCTTGCGGTCGACGACGTCGCGTGGGCCGCCCCCGCATACCTGTCCACACATCCGCCCACGTCCTGACCCACGGTCCGCACCCCGCAAACGCGGGGCCGGCGACGCGGGTCGCGAGGGAACATTCTTACAAGACGCCCGATAGTGGACTTGTGACACTGCGAGTATGCCCAAGGACGGGAACGACTCCCCACTGCCGCGCCTTCAGTGGCCGCGGTACGGCGTTGACGCTCCAGCTTCCCCGGCGGTACTCGGCGCCGCCGGTACGGCCTGCTACCTGACCGCCGACCGGTGGCGCGGGCTGGATGCCCACACAGGGGACCGGAAGTGGGGCGGCGTCGCTACTGCTCCTCGGGGGTGGTCAGTAGCCGACGGTGGAGTTCCGCGGTCATCGTGTGGATGGCCCGGGTCAGCTCGGTGTTCGTCTTGAGCTCCAGTTCCTGCTCGACGAAGTCGTGATCGGCTTTCGCCTGCTGGAACTCGGCCTGCCGGTTCTGGCCGATCATGACGAACGTCGAAAGGAAGATCGCCTCAAGGGATACGACGAGGGTCAGCATGGGCCACGGGTTGGACTCCACGAACAGCATCCAGAGCCCGAAACCGACCGCATGAAGATAGACGAACGTCATGGAGCCGGCGAACTTGGTGATCGCATCGGCGATACGCAATTGGGCGTCGCCGGAGCGGTGGGTTCGGTGCGCGACGACGACCGGATGATGCTGCCTCGTACCGCCGGGATCGCTCATCTTCGACTGCCTGCTTCCTTGGTCGACGCTGTCCCACACTGCGATGTCGCTGCATGGTGCCAGACTCTCCGAGGAACCAGCGGCAGGCTTCCTGCCACCCTCGCCGACTCCCCCTATTCCTTTCCCCCCATTCCCCCTTCCCACCATGTCCCTTGGTGTTGTTGCCACCATGTCCCTTGGTGTTGCGTCTGTGTCAGCGACGGCTCCTGATTCTGTTCCAGAACATTCCGAAGGCGCGGAGTCGTTGACATGAGCAGTGGTCCGTCCTTGGCTGTCGGGCAGGGCGCTGGGCCATGACGCTCCGGGATCTCCGGGACCTCCGGGCGCGACCTGCCGCCGCTCGCTTCGCCGGGACCCCGCGGAACGCGGAGTGCACTCCTGCGAACCCGAGGATCGGCCATGCTTCTCTGGATCGTTCTGTTCGTGCTGGTGCTGGCTGTGTTCAGGTTCGGGTTCACCATGCAGCGCCATCTCAGGCAACTCACCGGTCTCGCCCCGCCGCACAGTCGCCCCATGCCACCCTACGCTCAGACTTGAACGTGTTCAATTTTAAGGGAGGGTGTGTGCACAGCCGATGCTGGGGCCTTGACGCAGAACAGCCGAACGTACCCGCTGCGCACATGTCGGGTGAGGGTCGAGCCTGCATGCCAATAAACGAGCCGAGTCACTCGTCCGTCCGCTCCGCAAGGCGGCTGCCTCGCGCCACGGTGAGCGACAGGATGTCGCTGGGGGCATCCAGGGCGATGCGGTGCCATCGCCCGCGCGGCACGATGACCGCGGTTCCCGCCGTCAGTTTGATCTCCTGCTCTTCCTCCCCCTGCCGCTCCGGTCGGAAGTACAGACGTATCCCGCCCGTGAGGCAGGACACGACCTCTTCCGCCTCAGGGTGGACTTCCCAATGGCCGGCATGCATGTCGGCGTCTGTCTCCGCGTGGAAGGCCATCAGCTGCCAGCCGTCCCTCTGGGGGCGAACACGGGCTGCTCGGCCCGCGCCTGGCCGTCCTGGAGAAGGTGGATGAAGGAGGAGAGCAGATCGATCGTGGCAACGGTCATGCCGAGACGTCCTTCCTGTGGTGATGGTGATCCTTCAACTGGTGGGTGTCCCGCAGGGGGGGGCGGTCGGTCGCCTCGTCAATCGCGACCGCGACCGCGACCACCCCCGCCTCACTCACCCAGCGCACGCCTCAGCGCCCCACCCAGCTCCGACATCTGCCGCTGGGACACCTCGGCCGACAGAATCGCCTGCGACCCGTGGAACGTGCCCGCCCACTGGTGCAGTTCGACCGGCACACCTGCCTGCAGAAGGCGCAACGCGTAGCCGATGCCTTCGTCGCGGTTCGGGCAGAATTCCGCGGTGGCGAGGTACGCGGGCGGCAGACCGGACAGGTCGGCAGCCCGCGCCGGGGCCGCGTACGGCGTGGCGGGTGTGGCGCCCAGGTAGTGCCGCCACATCGCGGTGACCTTGTCGCGGTTCAACCAGGGAGTGTCGGTGAACTGCCGTGCAGACCATGTCTCTTGGCGGTCGTCCAGCCCGGGCTGGTTCAGCAGCTGGAAGCAGATGCGCGGCCCCTGCTCGTCTCGCGCCCGCAACGCCACCGCCGCAGCGATCGCCGCACCGGCGCTGTGACCTCCCACCGCGATTCGCCTCGCGTCGATGCCGAGGTCGGCCGCGTACCCCGCCGCCCAGGTCAGCACTGCGTACGCGTCGTCCAGCGCGGCCGGGAACCGGTGCTCGGGGGCCAGGCGGTAGCCCACCGAGATCACCACCGCGCCGGAGCCGTCCGCAAGCCGCGCGGCCCACGCGTGCTCGGTGTCCAGGTCGCCCATGACGAATCCGCCACCGTGCAACCAGACGATCGCGCCCTGCGCCCGATGCGGGCGGTATATCCGTACCGCAATGCCTGACGCATCCGACACGTCCGCGGGCACCGTGCGGTCCTCGACCTCCATGTGTGCGAGGTCCGGCGCCGGGATCGCGGCGGCCAACTCCGCGAAGTTCTTGCGCTCGGCGACCGGGTCGGTCAGGTCGGCCCGGGGGAACAACGGGATGAATGCTTCGAGTTCGGGGTCCATGTCGACCATCCTCACCGCCGCCACCCACCGCGGTCATCCGCCATCCGTCGGGCAACCCGGCCGGATCACGCACCGATCGGCGCCGACCCACTGGCCTCCTGCCGGCCCCGCCCGCCGACGCCTATCCTCCTGTCATGGAGGCACTGGCCATACGGCTGTCGCAACTGGACTCGCACGTCGAAGGCGCGATCCGCGTCGTCATGTTCTACGACACCCTCATGCGCCGACGGGTGGACCTCCCGGCGCTCGCGCGGGCCTCCGCGGGCCTGGCCGAGTGCGTGGCCGGAATTCGCCTCCACAGCGCCGGGCGGGCCATGCGGCTCTCGCCCGACGGCAGGGAAGCGACCACTCCACCGCGGCCCGCGTCCACCAGAGTGCCGATCACTCTCGACGAGGAGGAGATCGGCGCGGTGTGGCTGGAGCGCCCCGGCCCTCCCGGCTCGCTCGACGAAGTGCTGCTCGACCGGCTCGCCATCGCCGCCGCGGCGGTCGTCGAGAGGTACGGTCCGGCCCGCACCACCATGGCCGACCCCGCGCTCGTCGAGCTGGTGGTCAGCTCCGACAGCGACGAGGCGGCCAGAGCCCGGGCGTTGCGGCTCCTGGGCTTCGCCGCCGAACTGCCGGTCCGCGTCGCCGCCGTACGGTCGCGGCTTCCGCTCGACCAGGTCGCCGGCCTGCTCTGCCCGGACCGCCCGGTGAAGGCCGCACCGCTCGGCGACGTGGGCGTCGTCCTGGCCACCACCATGGACCCGGCCCGCTTCCCAGCAGGCGTACGCGCGGGCATCGGCGCCGCCGCAAGCCCCGACCGGTCCTGGCGTGAAGCCCGCACCGCCCTCCGCTTCACCACTCCACGCCAGCCGGTCGTCCGCTACGACGGCCTGGGGGCGTTGGCCCTGCTCGCCCAAGTACCCCAGGACGCCGCGAGGGACAACTCCGACGTAGCCGCGATCGCCCGGATCGCCGGCAACCCAGAAGATCTGGAGACCCTGGACACGTACTGCGCCACCGGCTCCCTACGCCGGGCTGCCGAACGTCTCCACCTGCATCACAGCAGCGTCGCCCGCCGACTCGAACAGATCGGAAGGGCCCTGGGCATCGAACTCACCGAGCCCACCGGGCTGATACGGGCAAGGCTCGCCCTCACCGCATGGCAGCTACTCGACGAGTAGATGCATCAGAGGTCGAGGTCGACCCCGCGCACCGAAGCCCCAACCGGTCAGCCGTCGCACCCCGACGCCGACGGCACATCACGGCACCTCGCATCACCATGCGACTGCATCGGCCGCCCCACCGAGCACGCAGACGCAGACCACAACGGCCATCACCACCTGGCTGACGACCGTCTACGGGCACTCATGCACCCACCCCAGCCCCGTGATCCGCACCGCCCCTCCCCCACCGCATCTGGCGCATTCACAACTCCCTTTCGCCCCAAGCCCGTTGTAGAGTCCGGCCGCAGCTGTCTGCGGGGGGGGTGGGCGCGGTGCAAGGTAGGCCGGATCTCGGTGTGCCGGAGGAAGACGGGCTGGCCACGCTCGCCGGCGATCTCCATGACATGCAGCGCCACCTCGACACACAGGTCAGGCGCATGGACGGCATCGTGGACCGGCTTGAGGCCGGGTGGCGCAGTCCCGCCTCGGCCGCCTACCGCGACCTGCACCGCGGCGCCGCCAAGGACGCCGTGCGGATACGGGAAATCCTCGCCGTGATCGAAGAAGCCGTCCGGCTCGGCCGGGACGGGTTCAGTGAGCAGGATCTCGCCGTCCTCGCGCAGATGCGGCAGATCCAGGACCACATCGACGTCGCCCGCGAAGCCGATGCCCTCCAGGCCCCCGCCCCGACCCCCGGCCCACGCAGCGGCATCAGCGATCTGTAGCGGGACACCGTCCTTCGCCCCGAATCGGCCCCACCGCCGCCAGACGCCCAGGGAGGGCCCACCATGACGTCCGTCCCGGACGACCACATAGCCGTACGTTTCAGCGCCCTGCGCGAGCTCGCCGGTGAGCTGGAGGACATCCTCAAGCAACTCAACGAGCAGCTGGGCACGTTGTACGCCCGTACCGAGAAGGTCGTGCTCACCTGGGACGGTGAGGCCCGCGACGCCTTCGTCGCCGAACTCGACCGCTGGGACCGCGACATGCAGGACCTCCAGGCCCGACAAGCGTGGCTCCACGAAGTCGTGACCACCGGGCACGCCAACTACGCGGCGGCCCATCTGGCCGTCCTGCGGGGCTGGGGCGCCGCCTGATGACCGTCCCCGCCACCGTACCCACCGCGGCCACGCCCAACGGCGGCTTCGACGTCACACCCAGCCGGCTCTACCGGGCCTCGGACGACATCGCCGTCCAGCAGGACCTCTTCCACAAAGCCGCCGACCACTTCATCGACGAACTGGAGAAACACCCCGACTGCGGCGGCTTCGGCACAGCCGCCCAGCAGTTCGCGGAGGCCTACACCAAGGTCGGCAACCGGCTCCTTGAGGTGTGGGCCAAGTCCGTCGCCAGCATCGGCGGCGCGGCCGTCGGATTCACCATCACGGCGAACAACTACGCCGCCGCCGACCTGGCCACCCAACCCACCGGCCCGTCGGGCAACGCGTCGCTTCCCCATCACCAGCCGCCGCCGGTCATCGACAGACCGCCGCAGTACCGTCAGGTGCCCGGCCTCAAGTGGGGCTCCCACGACGACGCGCAGGAGTTCATCGACAGCGCCCTGCACCACGTCGAAGCCGTCTTCCTCGCCGTACTGCGCCCCGTCCTGGAGCACGCCTGCCGGTTCGGGAAGGCCGCCACCATTCTTCCGCTGCCCAACCACCAGCGGCTGCGCGACGTCTCCCAGGCGTGGACCCACCCGGGCATGGCGGCCGGCACCGCCGACGGCAACCTGATCAACGTGCTCTCCGGGATCACCGACCAGACGAACAGCGACTGGTACACCGCCATGCGCCAGTTCTGCAGCTCGGTCTGGGGCACCACCGCCTGGGGCACCGACCGCGACGGCTACGTCTGGTCCCACGACCGGGCCAACAACACCGGTATGTCCCACCCCGTCCTGGCCGTGATCAACGACACCTGCGGTGTGATGAGCCAGGCGCTGGAGGCATACGCCCAGGCCGCCCAGGACGTACGCCACGACCTCCACGAGCTCTTCCGCAAGGCCGTGCTCAAGGCGTTGCCGCACATCAGCTCCCACAACCCGTTCAAGGCATTGAAGGACCTCGTCAAGAGCACCGCCAAGTCGCTGCAGGAACTGTCCGTCGGTATCGTCCTGGAAATCGACGAGCATGCGATGAACGAGGTCGTCGAGGCCTACAACAACCGCGTCACCCGGCAGATACCGGAGCTGAACAAGCTCATGGCGGCGCTGGACGAGGCCTATCTGAGCGCCCCGGAGTTCCGTCAGGAAGAGGCCCGCGCCGAGGCGTTCGGGGCCCGCGCCCTCACCCACTTCAAGGGCGACCCGCTCTACACCGTCGCCGGTGACGACGAGAGCAACCACACCTTCCCGGTGGACCTCGCCAACCAGGAAGGCCTCAGCGGCGCCCACGTCGTCGACCGGCACGTCGGACTGACCGACGAGCAGCTGGGACAGCGCCTGCGCGACGCCCCCAGCGCCAACCCGAACTCCCCTGCCAAGGCGTCGACGTTCGCGGACCTCGCCACGGCCCAGCGTCTGACCCAGGCGGTGCTCGACGACCCCGCCAACCAGCAGAGGCTCCAGAACTACCTGGCCAACAATCCCTCACCACCGTCCAAGCGGGACCTGGGACTCGTCTTCCCCCAGCCGACCGGGACGACGTGGGTGCAGGGCGATCCGGCGCCGCACGCCTCGATGAACGTGATCGTGATCGTACGGCCCGTCCCCGGCGGCCACCCCCCGTACGTCGTCCTCACCGCCATGCCGTCCGACCGCCAGCCCCCGCCGTGAGCGTGAGCCGTGCACCCGTACGTACGCACGGTCTCGGTAGGTCATCGCCCCGCTACGTGATAGGCAGTCACCCATGCGAACCCGCTCCGCCACGTACACCGACCGTGCCACCGCGCAGTGGGCCACCCAGGAGGTCGTGACGCGCAACGAGCAGGTGATCCACCGCTGGCTCGCCCAGTCGACGCGGCAACGGCTCACCATCGAGGCAGGCTGGCCCTCCCGGCCCGACCCCGTCGGGCGCGTCCTGCTCCAGGCGATGATGCTGGCCGGCCGGGATCCCGTCGACGTCCGTGCCGCACGCGTCGTCCTCAGACGCAGCAACACGAGCCCCCACGGCTTCACCGTGCACGCCACCTTCCCCATCTACCTCTGAGGCCGACCGTGCCCCTGAAGCCCCTGCAACACGACCGGCAGTACGGAGAGTTGGACCAGGTCCTGCGCGCCTACCTGGGTATGCCCGCCGACGACACCCCACAACGGCGCAGTGCCGCCCTGGACGCCTATCTCCGTCACACCTGGCACACCCGCCCCTGGGCGCTGGCCACGGCGGAGTCCCAGCTGCGCGAGTACGCCCGCAACCCGCCCGGCCGGCTCCGTCAGCGCCTCGGCGAGTTCTACCCGGTACCCGACACCGACCTCCCCGGCGGGGACGTCCAGAGCTGGCTGCTGGTCCTCGCCGACCACCTCCGGCAGAGCATCGAGGGCGGCGAGCTGCCGCCACCGGGCGCCCCCCTGACCCACTGGGAGTGGCATGCCCGCTTCCCCGAGCTCGCCCAGCTGCTCGGCGGCTGGTTCTCGCAGGACATGCCGGACGAGTTCGCCGACCACGACGCGGCACTCCAGGACTATCTGGACACCACCGACCGTTCGCTGATCGCCAAGGCGGCCGGGGAGGTCCACGAAGTCCTCGCCCTCCGCCTCGGCGAGACCGAGTGCACCCTCGCCATCACCGAACTGGGAATGGAGGCCGACCCACCGGCCCCGTACACCCCGGCCGCCTGGCTCCAGCTCCTCGCAGACAGACTGTCCTGATATGAGACACCACTTCAGCTGGGGCGAGGTCTTCGAGCGCAGCGACCTGCTCGCGGACGACGGCGACTGGGGCGGGCTGATCCGGCTCTACGACGCCGTGGACGCGGAGCTCGCCGACAAGCCCTCCGATCAGCCCTCGCCCGACGACGAGCGCGAACTGCGCCAGTGCCGGGCCCGGGTCGCGCGGGTGGCCATGTTCGAGCTGCCCGCCGCGCGGGCCGCGGACGCCGTTCGGATCCTGGTGCGGGAGTACGAGGACGGGCTGCCCCACTCCGGCGCGCTGTGGGAGACGCTGGCCCATGTCCGGACCTGGCAGGAGGTCGGCCCCCACCTCCGTCACCCGCTGCTGCGGCACCTCGTGGCGCACGCGCGGGTGCTGCGCGGGGAGGACCTCTCGTCGGCCGACGGCCTCGATCCGGCGGCGTACGGCGGCGTACCGCTGTCGCTCGCGCCCTGGGAAGCGGAGTCCTGGGACGTCGCGCAACATCCCAGCTCGTCGGGGCGCAGCAGCGGTGCCACAGCGATCGCCTCGCTCTCCGCCGTCGGTCGCGAGGGCCGCAGGCGGCTCCCCCCGGCCACCGGTGGGGCCGTGCCGGTGCCGACCCCGCCCGAGCCGCTGGTGCCAGGCGCTCCCACGTACTGCTTCGCGGGGATCTCCGGGCCCGTGCGGTGCGGGGCGGAACAGGCCGCCGCCCGGTTCCTCAGCGGGCTCCCCGCCGGTGAGCGGCCCTCGTATGCGACGCCCATCCCGTTCGCGGCCGCCTACCCCGACCTGGTGCTGGCGCTCGGCGGCAGCAGCGCGTACGGGACGGTGGCTTCCACGGCGCTGGGCCGCATCGCCGTGTGGCGGATGCTCCGGGGGTTCGCCGGGCTGTCCGAGGCGGCGCCCGCGGCGGACGTCTCCGCGTTCGTCGCCGGGCTCACCTGTCTGACCTGGGAGCTGCCGAGCGACGAGATCTGGTTCCTGCACCTGGCGGTCGGACATCACCACCACGGCGGCCAGAGCACCAGTTGGATCGTCGACGGGCAGGACGTCGACTGACACTGGCGGTGGTCCGCGCCGATGCGGGCGCGCGGGCCGTCACTGGCTCCGCAGCGAAAACGTATGCCCCGCCGGGTCGGAGTACAGCCTGGTGTCGTACAGCCCCCCGTTGTCCTTCGTGTCCAGCGGGCGCCCGCCCAGCGCGATCACCTGGCGCTCGACCGCGTCCATGTCCTCCCGGCCCACCAGCAGCTCCAAGTGCGCCTGCTGGGAGTCGTCGGGGCGGGGCCAGCTGTTGGGGGCGGCGCCGTGGTCCCGGCGGAAGGCCATCCTCGTACCACCTCGGCCGGTGATCTCGATTCGTTCCGTTCCGCGTTCCACGGGCTGCTCGGCGCCGAGCAGCCCGGCGTAGAACTCGGCGAGCGCCTCCGGCTCGGCGCAGTCGAGGGCGAGGACCGCTGCCTCCACCAGGCCGGTCGACTCCGTCGTCACCTTCTTCGACAAGGCTTCCATCCCCAGTCCTCCACGCCTCAGTAGTAACGGCGGTCTTCTTCGACCACGGGCACGGCTGGAGGCGGCGCCTGGAGCCGCCGCCGCTTGAAGATGCTGACGTAGGCGGCCGTTCCTATGATGCCGACGGCCATCAGCACGAGACCGGCCACATGGATGTTCATGCCCTGCACATGCCAGTCGACCGCGAACGTGAGAATCGCTCCGGCCCCGATCAGCAGAATGCATCCGCCCAGACCCATGGCTGTACCTCCGAACTCGACTGCGCGTACGTTCGGTTGGTACGGGTGCCCCTGAGCGCCCACACCTAACACCCACGGGCCGTGCGTCGTTGCCGTACGCGTCGGGGGGGGCGGGGGGGGGGGGGGGGGGGGGGAGGGAGGAGGGGGGGGGGGGGGGGGGGTCCCGCGAGCAGAAGCGTCCCGAACGGCGGCCAGCACCCCACCCCCACCTGAAAA